>JBIOYR010000121.1:0-120415 GCA_044870245.1 Aestuariivirgaceae bacterium
AGTTAATGCTGACTGCTCAACCAAATGAAAGAGGAATGCCAGTCGGAGCGCCACCTTTTAGTGCAGAAGAAGCAGGAACTCTTCAAGAGGCCCGGATTGCGGAGGAAGTTGCTTGGAATTTTTTTTATGGCGTGCCTGCCCTTACTTGAGGGATCCGCTGCTCATTCGAATTCAATTCAAAGGTTAAGGTCACGACCGTTGGTGATTACAACGGATTGTGGTGCTGATATGGACGATCAATGGGCGATTGCCCATGCATCGCTAGCTCCAGAGCTGAAATTAGTTGCTGTCATCGGTAACTTCGCACCGAAGCCCCATAATTTAGCGAGTGAGCAAACGACCGCCTGCGCTCACCGGGTCCTTCAGGTCGTTCGACAAGAGCGGAAAATTGGCGTTTACAGAGGTGCCGATCGTTCATTACCAAACCGTTCGTTACCGGTCGGCAATGCAGGAGTGCGGGCCATAATACGGCTTGCCAGGAACCATTCCCGTCAGAATCGACTAATGGTACTCGGCCTAGGTCCAGTGACAGACATCGCTTCCGCGTTGCTCATCGACCCCCAACTTGAGAACCGCATTGAAGTCGTAGCGCTTGCTTTCGACAACTATCCAGAAGGCGGGGATGGTTGGAATGTCCGCAATGACGTTAATGCCTGGAAAATTTTGCTCGATTCTCAGACTCCAATTACGGCTGCTTCCGGCACTGTCGCACTTAAGTACCTCAATCTCACGAGAGGTGAATCGAAGGCCATGATGTGGGGGCTCGGCCGATCTGGCAAATATCTTGCGGCCCTGCACGCGGCTTGGCTCGCACGATACGAAAAGGAGTTTGCTCTCGAGACAGGCGGAAAAGATCGTTGGCCTGTGTGGGACGAGGCGTTGATCGCCGTCCTGCTTGGGCTGTCGCAGGATCGAAGTCGCCCCCGTCCAAAACTGAATTCTGACGCGACTTTCGCTTTTCCCAATCGCACGAGCAGTGCTCCATTCAGGTGGGTGATCTCCATCGATCGAAAGGGCCTTTTCGGTCACTTGCGGCGCCAATTAAACTGAGGTTTCCGCAAAGCCAGTATTCGATGGATGCGGCTCAAGAAACCCCGGTGACCGCGGATACGATCGCATCTTGGTTGAACAGGCCACACAACATTGGGCCTTCCTATCTGGCGGCCAGGGAGTCGCGACTGCGGTCAAACGGCGATGGGAGTGGGTTAACAAACTCGAGGTCAAAGGATCTCGGCACCAGCTGAGAAAAATGTAACGCTAGGACCTCTACCCCCCAGGCGACGAGGAACGGGACTCACCGACATCATAGGGTCGTCGCTGAGATCTAAATACCGACCACCATCGGGGTTCTGACAAAGTGTCTCATGCAGGACAGGGCGGCTAACACTAGCTACTAGCACTCTGATGGGAAGAGTGCTAAGGCAACTCGGAGCGTGGGTGCGGTCCCCTGAATGGCGAGTTGCGCATGCGCAACTCTGAGTGGGCGCTGAAAGCGCGGAGCTCGCAAACTATCTGCGCGAAGAATCACCCCACGCGAGGTTCGAACGGATCGCCGCGGCGCTCGGCAGTGCTGGTATCGATCAGCTGCTTCGCGCTGCTGCGACGGTGCCGCCCTCCAAGACCGGCAATGCAGGAGCACGGAGGATGGCGCTTCTCCTCAAGGAAATTTCCCGCCTGGCGGTGAACGTCGTCATCGAACCACCGCGCACTGGAATCGAGCTTAACCCCTCCCGATGACCTTCGAGCACGTTGCCGGCTCAGGTTATTCTCGACTCGCCAGCACCCTATGAGCGCTTTCCGAGGGTCATCACCTTCATTGGCGATGCGTGGATTCCCTGGTATGAGCTGCTTGGATCTCTGCCGTCGAGCTCATGGATCCACTCGCGCCTTTCCAACGCGGTTCGCATCTGCTCGCACCGGAAGTTGTCAGTCCAGCTCGTGGGCCGGCTTGCTGGAGTTTGAGGAGATCGGTCGCGGTGCTCGCAGTTTCGTGTTCGAGTTGGGCAACGGCCTATTCATCGGTTGCTTGGACAATCCCGCCAGTCCCGGGACCTATGTCCTCCAGAAGATTCCGTCGATAGCAGCGCTGTCAGTCTTCAATGATGTGCTCGAGGAATTCAGCGTCGAGTTCCTGGATGACCCGGTTAACTTGGTTCCGGATTTCGAGTTGCTGCAGGCGGTTGTCAATCGCGAGTCAAGGGACCCGGTCGGATTTTCGTTGATACCTCCGGTCAGTGCTGGCGTCGCCGATGTCGAACCATTGCCTCAGCCGCGCCCGGGTCTGGTCGATGATCACCAGACGGTGGAGGAACGGGACTGCAGCAAAAGGACGATGGGGCATCTTTCTCTAGATCGCCTGCTCCTCGACCGGCGGCGGTTTCATCGCGCCGGTCATGATCGCGACCGCGTCTGACATCGAGATCTTCTTCGGGTCGATGACCGCGATGCGCTTGCCCAGGCGGTGGATATGGACGCGGTCGGCGACCTCGAAGACATGTGGCATGTTGTGGCTGATCAGAATGATCGGCAGGCCGCGCTTCTTCACGTCGAGCATCAGCTCGAGCACTTTTCGCGATTCCTTGACGCCCAGCGCCGCAGTCGGCTCGTCCATGATGATGACGCGGCTGCCGAAAGCTGTCGCCCGCACTACCGCAACACCCTGGCGCTGGCCGCCGGAGAGCGTCTCGACAGGCTGCCGAATGCTCTGAATGGTGAGCAGCCCAAGCGCGTTCAGATGCCGGCGGGCCTCGCGCCGCATCTCGGCGCGATCGAGCAGGCGGAAGAGTTGCCCTAGCAGTCCCGGCTTCCGCTTCTCGCGGCCGAGAAACAGGTTGTCGGCAATCGACAGTGCCTGCGAAAGCGCAAGGTCCTGATAGACCGTCTCGATGCCAGCGATGCGCGCCTCCATCGGCGTCTTGAACTGTACGCCCGCGCCGTCCATGAGCACCTGGCCGGCATCCGGGGTGATCGCACCGGCCAGCACCTTGATGAGCGTCGATTTGCCGGCGCCGTTGTCACCGATGACGGCGAGGATCTCGTTCGGCATAAGATCGAAATCGGCGTGGTCGAGCGCCACCACCCGGCCGAAATGCTTGACCAGCCCGCGGGCCTGCAAGACCGGCTGCCGTACAATAACCGGCGCCGATTCTTTGCAGAGGTCGAGGGCGTCACTCATGCGGCGACCTTCCGGATCCATTGATCTAGGGTGACGGCGACAATGATCAGCACGCCGACGGTAAACTCCTGCCAAAGCACGTCGAGACCTGAGAGCGCCAGTCCATTGCGGAACACGCCAACGATAAGCGCCCCGATCAGGGTACCGACGATCGAGCCGCGGCCGCCAAACAGGCTGGTTCCGCCGATCACCACGGCGGTGATCGAATCAAGGTTTGCTGTCTGCCCGGCCTGCGGACTGACTCCGCCGATCCGGCCGATCAGCACCCAGGCGGCGATCGCGCAGATCAGCCCGGCCAACGCATAGACCGCGACCAGGGTGCGGTTGGTGCTGATGCCGGCGAGGCGGGCGGCGTTGGGATCGTCGCCGGTTGCGTAGATGTGCCGGCCAAAAGCCGTCCGGTTGAGCATGTACCAGACGGCGATCGCGAGCAGCACCATGAGGATCGAGCCATAGGTGATCACCGATCCCTTTAGCCAGGGCACCTCCAGGCCGGCCTTGAGCAGGAGGTCGTAAGGTTTGATGATCGTACCGGTGAACTGCAGGAACGGGGCCATTGATTCGACGTCCTGCTGGCGGATGGTCTCGCTCCGGGAATAGAAGATGTTGAGCGCGCCGAATATGCTCCACGTGCCGAGGGTCACGATGAATGGCGGCAGCCGGAGGATCGTGACAATCAGCCCGTTGATGGTCCCGCAAACCAGCCCGACGAGGAGGCCGAGCGGGAAGGCGATGACTAGCGGTACGCCATAGACCACCGCCGTGCGGCCCATCACCACCGAGCAGAGGATCATGATCACGCCGACCGAGAGATCGATGCCGGCGGTCAGGATAACGATGGTCTGCGCGATACCGAGTGTCGCGATAATGGTGACTTGCTGGAGAATGAGCGAGAGATTGAACGGCGCGAAGAACTTGCCGCCGATGATGCCACTGAAAAAGATGACGCCAATGAGGAGCACTAGGAACGGGACGGTGGTCGGAAAGCCGTGCAGGAAGTGCTGCGCTCGGCGAACGAGCCCCGGCCTCTCTTCCTCGAAGATGGCGGCTTCCTGCGGAGCGCCCGGAAGCACCTTTTCGAAGTCGGCGGCAGCCGCCCGGCCAGTCGTCTCGCTGTTCATGCCCCTTGTTGTCCCGATGCCGATGGAGGACCAGGAGAGCGACCGTTTCTGGGTCGCCTCCCGATCGGACCCTAGCAGCCTAGCTGTTTCGTTCGATAGACGGGAATTAGCCCCAGCAAAGCTTGAGGCCCTCATCGACCGAGATCGACGGGACGCCGTCGACCGGCTTGGCAGTAATGAGCTGGGCGCCGGTGTCGAAGAACTCTAGGCCTTGCGTGTTCGGCGGTATCTTACCGGTGGCGATCGCTTCAAGCGCCATCGACGCCATCTTGTGTGGATATTGCTGAGACGTCGCGCCGATGACGCCTGCCTTGACGTTCTTCACGCCTGGGCAGCCGCCGTCGATCGACACAATCAGCACGCTGCCATCGGCCTTGCCGGCACCCTTCAGCGCTTCCCACGCGCCCGCCGCGGCTGGCTCGTTGATCGTATAGACGAGATTTACGTCCGGGCATTTCTGCAGCGCGTTCTCCATCGCCGTGCGGCCCTTCTCCTGGTCGCCCTGGCTGATTTCATGAGTGCAGATGCGCGGATCCGTTTCATCGCCGTAGTGCTTCAGATCCTTGAACTCAATGCCGAAGCCCTTCATGAAGCCATGGTCGCGCAGATAGTCGACGGTCGGCTGGTTAGGCGAGAGATCGAGGAAGACGATCTTGGCGCTCTTCGCCTTGTCGCCAAGGGTCTTCGCCGCCCATTGCCCGATCAGCTGGCCGGCCTTGAAGTTATCGGTCGCGAAAGTCGCGTCGGCGGCGTCAATCGGGTCGAGCGGCGTGTCGAGCACGATCACCTTCAGGCCCGCGGCGCGGGCTCTCTTGATGGTCGGGACGATCGCGGTCGAGTCAGAGGGGACGATGGCGAACCCTTTGGCGCCGGCCGCAATCAGGTTCTCGATGGCGGCCACCTGGCCGTCGTTGTCGCCGTCATACTTGCCGGCGGCGGTGCGGAGCTCGATGCCGAGCTCCTTCGCTTTCTCCTGTGCGCCTTCGCGCATCTTCACGAAGAACGGATTGGTCTCCGTCTTGGTGATGAGGCCGACGATGTCGGCGGCGAACGAAAGTCCGGCGCCGACGGTGGTGAACGCGATCGCGGCAACCGCGCCAAGAGTGATCATACGGAATTTCGTGAGCAAGCTAGTCCTCCCTTAGTTCGTGCCGCCCCCTTTTCCTTAAGGTACCTTTCCCCGCTTGAACCGCGGGCCGGAGCCTGGATGGGACCCTAGCATGCTTTTCCATCAGTGCGTTGGTTTCTGATCGCTGGATTAGGAGGGTCTTGAGGGGTGCCGGCGACCCGGCGCGGTGAGGAACGGGACTGCGGCCGAAGGACGATGGGGTGGGGTCAACACTCAAGAGCTCGAGAGTTCGAGAGAGAAATCTTCAGTCGCTGGCTCTCCTCCCCTGATTTCCGACCATTCAGACTGTTTAGCTGCAAACCTCTCTCGATCAGCCGCGCTTCAATCGAAACTGACTCTCCAACCCTGGGCAGCGTTCCCTGGGCGAGTTACGGGGTGACGGTGAGACGGAGCGCTCTCTTTAGGGCATCTTCATCCAGGGCGTTTTAGCACGGGATGCGCGACCTCAGGCGCCTTCCCTGGCTTTGACCTCGAGACGCTCTTGTAGAATGCCTGATTCCTTGATGATCTCGTAGACGAGGTGCTCGCGGCGGTAGGCCATGACATGGACGCCCTTGACACCTTCGATCTCGCGCACCTGCTGGATCAGCTCGATGCACAGCTTCTTGCCTTCCTCCGCAGGCTTCGCCGCCCTTTCGAGCCGGTCGATGATGGCCTCCGGAATGTGGATGCCAGGCACATTCCGACGCATCCAGCGGGCGGTCTTCGCCGAGGCGAGCGGCCCGACTCCGGCAAGAATGAAGACGCGCTCGTCGAGGCCCATATCGCGGACCCGCTTCATGAATTCGACAAAGATCGGTACGTCGTAGATGTAATTGGTCTGAATGAAGTCGGCGCCGGCGCGAATCTTCTTTTCCAGTCGATCGGCGCGCAACTCGAGCGGCGGAATGCAGGGGTTTTCCGCCGCTCCCAAGAAGATCTGCGGCGGCGTCGACAGCTTTCGCCCCGACAGGAAAGTGGCATCGTCGCGCATGGTGCGCAATGTCCTCAGCAGCGACAGGGAGTCGAGGTCGAACACGGGCTTGGCACCAGGCTGATCGCCGACCCCGACGCCATCTCCGGTGAGGCACAGGACGTTGCCGACCCCCATCGCTGCCGCCCCCAGAACGTCCCCCTGAATGGCAATGCGGTTGCGGTCCCGGCAGGAGATCTGCAGCACGATTCCGAGGCCGGCGCGAGAGAGAACCGAGCAGATTCCCATCGACGACATATGGCAGTTGGCACCCGATGCATCGGTGGCGTTGACCGCATCCGCAACGTCCTTCAGCGGCTCGGCAGCTCTGAGCACGTCACGGGGATCAGCCGAATCCGGCGGGTTAAGCTCGGCGGTTACTGCGAACCAGCCCTTGCGGAGCACACGTTCGAGGATCGAGGCGGAGCGATGTCCAGGCGGCGGCAGAAGAGGTGGGTGCAAGATGGGGTCATAGGGCTCGGGCGTCTGGAGACCGATCATGGTTCAACGCGCCTCTCGCTCGACCGGTCATGAACACTGGTATGGCCCGCCTCGGGCTGATTGCGCCGGGCCGACTCGGGTTCGCGGGCGATCGGCGCCGCAGCCGCGTCGAAAATCCGGGCCCGCGCAAATGCCCGCGCAATCACGCTGCGCCCGAGATCGGTGCTCGTGCTCGGTTGGGTCGCCCGCCGCTCCGCCGCTTTCTCGCGCGCCACCCGGAGCCAGGCGGAGGAACCCTCGAGCGACCGGTCGACGGGCGGTTGGACGACCCGGATCCGATCAAGCCCGTCCCGCATCCGCTGGGCCCCCTCCCATGCTTCGACCCAAACACAGCGCATCTGCGGCTTGACCTCGCAGAAACCACCATCCCGGACGCCGCCGCACGGACCATTGCGCAGAGTCTTCGGGCAATTCATCGGGCAGGACATGCCGGTCGAGGACAGCACGCATTGGCCGCACATACGGCAGTCGAACAGGATGCCCTTGATCAGCCGCTCGGTCGCCGCCGTCGGTCGCTCCAGCCGGTGATAGCCGATCGCTTCGAAAACGGGCACGAGCCCAACGACGGCGCGCTCGAACACACGGTATACGGTTTCGAAGAAGCGCGCGTGGCGAACAGCGAAAAGACGAACAGCGTACATTGGGATACCGATCTGTTTCTCAAACTTCAGAATACCTGCCCCATCGGTTATGGCGATAGGAAGTTGTCGTCAATGCCGTGGGGATCATCATGTCATGGGAAAGGTCAACATTCGGCCCAGGCGGCATGTCGCAGCCGAGATGCAACCAGCCATCGAGAACTGGTCATCGACCTGCATTCCATATCTGCTACCGCAAATAGGGCGTAGGCGGGACACGACCACTATCCGGAAAGGCGCCCACCGGCCAAGGAGACCGAGCGGGAGCTCAATCCGGACCGTTCGAGCGGGACTCTGGCCGGGACTCTTCTTGCCGGAAGCTGCTGTGGGATGAGGGGCCCCAACGATCAGCAGACGAAACACTTGGCCCCGCTCGGCGGGGCCTTTCCGTTCTTTCCCGGCTTGGCAATGTCTTCGCGGGTACTGCCTTTCGGAACAAAGCGATCTTTGGGATGGTTCCTCCTCGATGAGCCATTTTGACCGATTGCGAGGCACTGCATGAATGTCAGCAGCGAGAAGAGCGTGTCGCTCTGGATGATGACCCCGGTCTTGGATGATGCTCCCCCGCTCCGAACAGACATTGACGGCGACGTCGCTGTCGTTGGATCGGGGATCGCCGGCATGTCGGTCGCCTATGAGCTCGCCAAGCGGGGAAAGAAGGTCGTCGTTCTCGACAGGGGACCGATCGGCAAGGGGATGACATCACGCACGACGGCCCATCTTGCTGCACAATGCGATGACGGCTTTCATGAAATGAACCGCCGTCGCGGCGAGCGGTCGGCGACCGCCTGGTATCGCAGCCAGGCCGCATCGATCGATAGAATCGAGGCTCATCAGCGTGAACTTCAGATCGAGTGCGACTTTCGTCGCCTCGACGGCTTCTTGTTCCTGGCACCAGGCACCGATCCCAAGATTCTCGATCGCGAATATGACGGAGCTCGAACCGTCGGCATGCCTGTTCGGCGGGAACAGGGATTGCCATTCTCCGGGCGCGCTTCGACGCCGGCGCTTGCCTATCCCGCACAGGCAACCTTTCACCCGCTCAAGTACCTGGCTGGCCTTGCCGGAGCGATCAAAGGATCAGGCGGCCAATTCTTCGCGGAAACCACTGTGCAAGCCGTCGACGAGGACGAGAGCGGGGTCGAGGTCAGGACTGCGGGCGGGCACGTTGTCCGCGCAATGCATGCTGTCGTGGCGACAAACTCCCCGATCAACGATCGCTATGCGATCCATACCAAGCAGGCGCCCTACCGCACCTATGCCATGGCGTTCTCGGTGCCTGCCGGGAGCCTCCCGGATGGTCTCTATTGGGATACGCTCGACCCCTATCACTATGTTCGCCTCCAGCCGGGTTCCGGCGGCAAGGACTTTCTCATTGTCGGCGGCGCAGATCACAAGACCGGCGAGGCTGATGACGCAGAGCAACGCTTCACCGATCTCGAAGACTGGATGCGCAAGCTCTGGCCCGAGCTTGGCCATGAGACCCATCGCTGGTCGGGGCAGGTTCAGGAGACGATCGACTTCAGCGCGTTCATCGGCCGCAATCCCGGCAGCAGCCGAATTCATGTTGCCACGGGTGATTCGGGTCAGGGCATGACCCACGGGGCGGTCGCCGGCATCTTGATCAGCGAGCTGATCCTGGATGGGGAATCGCCCTGGATGGAGGTCTATGATCCAGATCGAAAACCGTTGAAGGCCGCCGGGCAATTCGTCAGCGAAAATCTCACCTTGGCGAAAAACTTCGCCGAGTATGTCGCGCCCGGCGAATTGAGTTCCCTGGATGAACTCCAACCAGGACACGGCGCGATCGTCCGGAGCGGGCTGAAGAAGACAGCTGCATTCCGGACCTCGCAGGGAGAGCTCCTTTTGCATTCGGCCGCGTGCTCGCATCTTGGATGCCACCTGCATTGGAACAGCTTCGAATGCTGCTGGGACTGTCCTTGCCACGGTTCTCACTTCGCCCCTGATGGCACAGCACTCAACGGCCCAGCGGTTGGTGCGTTGGAACCCTCGAGCGCATGAGGCATTCGCCTCGCCCTGAAACCGATGGTCGGCTCCCAGATTACCGAATGCGAATATTGATCACAGGTGCTTCTGGCTTTATCGGATCGGCGATAACGTCGCGACTCAATTCCGCCCGGCATGAGGTCATTGCGGTCACCCATCGTACGAGCCTGCCCCCAGGAATCGCCTGGCGTCATTTTCGGCGCGACCTTGGACGAACGACCAAGGAGGACTGGCTGGCGCTGTTGAACGGGGTCGACGCGGTGGTGAACTGCGTCGGTGTGCTGCAAGATGCCCCCGGCGCCTCCGTCGATCAGCTTCACCACACCGGCGTCCGCCGGTTGTTCGAGGCTTGTTTCGAGGCCGGCGTCAAGCGCGTCATTCACTTCTCGGCAATCGGCGTCGATCGCGAAACGCCCAGCCAGTTCTCGGCTTCCAAGCGGGCCGGCGACAATTTCCTGACCGAACTTCCACTCGATTGGGTAATCCTGCGGCCGTCGGTAGTGGTCGGCGAGGCCGCCTTTGGAGGCAGCGCCTTGTTCCGCGGTGCTTCGGCCCTGCCGGTCGTACCGAAATTTCCGGAAACGGCGCCGCTGCAGGTGGTCCAACTGGACGATGTCGTACAAACCGTCGTCTTCTTTCTCGATCCGAAATCGCCGTCGCGAACAACGCTCGAAATCTGCGGGCTCGAAAGACAGTCGTTCGATGAGGTCGTTGCCGGCTACCGTCGGTGGTTTGGCTGGGCTCCGGCCCGTTCTCTCGACATGGCGCCAGCATTGGCGAGGCTTCCCTATGTTGTGGGCGATTTCCTCAGTTGGCTGGGATGGCGCCCCCCGATCCGCAGCAATGCTCGTCTCGAGATGACCCGCGGTGCCACGGGTGAACCGGAGCCCTGGATGCGCTTGACGGGGATCCGACCAGGAACACTCTCCGAGGCGCTGGCGGCAGCGCCTCCCTCAGTTCAGGAACGGTGGTTTGCCCAGCTTTACTTCACGAAATTTCTGGTCTTCCTGACATTGGTGCTGTTCTGGGTCGGCACTGGCTTGGTTTCGCTCGGCCCGGGCTTCGATGTCGGCTTGGCCTACATGCGGGCAGCCGGTGTCGAGCGGTTCGCCCCGAGCGGAATTGTGTTGGGCGCCATCGCCGATCTAGCGATCGGCATCGGCATCGCCTTTCGTCGCACCTGCCGCATGGCGCTTTATGGCGCTCTCGCGATATCGGCATTCTATGCCATTGCCGGCACCATCCTGCTCCCCAGCCTCTGGTTCGACCCGCTCGGGCCAATGCTGAAGATCTGGCCGATCATGGCTCTGATCGTCGTGGCGCTTGCCATTCGGACAGACCGGTGACCACCTATTTCGTGCTCAAGTACATCCACCTCATCGGTGCCGCGGTGTTGTTTGGAACCGGCTCGGGAATAGCCTTCTTCATGCTGATGGCCCACCGCACCGGCGATCCCCGCATCATTGCCGGCACCGCCAGGATCGTTGTCATTGCTGATTTCCTGTTCACGGCGACGGCAGTCGTCGCGCAGCCGATCACAGGCATTCTTCTGGTGCGCGAAGTCGGCTATTCGATGTCGGAGGGATGGATCGTCGCGTCGATCGCCCTTTACATCCTTACCGGCGTGTTCTGGCTTCCGGTGGTGTGGATCCAGATGCAATTGCGCGACCTCGCAATCCGGGCCGTCCGGGATGGAACCGATCTGCCTCGCTCATACCATCGTTATTTCTGGAGTTGGTTCTATTTCGGGTTTCCCGCGTTTGGAGCCGTAGCTGCCATTTTTTGGCTGATGATTGCGCGACCGGATCTCAAACTGTGGTGAATCATCGGTTTCAAGACCTGTACGTCGCTCAGGCTTAAGGAGTTCCACCCCTGTCCAAGCGCTCGAAGCTGCATGCGGAGAACATCGATACGATCGTTCGGCTTGAAATGGAGCAGGAAAATCGGGTTTCCCGAACTGCTCGCCTGTCGGAGGCCATCGGTAGGTTCGCCGGCACGAATGCTTTCGTCGGCTTACAATTGGTCTCGGTAACGGCCTGGATCGCGATCAATCTCGGATGGCTTCATCCGATCTCCATCTTCGATCCGTTCCCCTTCCCGCTGCTCTCCATGGTCCTGGCGCTTGAAGCGGTTCTCCTTTCTGCCTTCGTGTTGATACGCCAAAACAGGATGAGCCTGAAGGCCGATCAGCGCAGTCACCTCGATCTCCAGATCAACCTGCTTGCCGAGAGGGAAGCAACAAAGGTGATACAGCTTCTTCAAAGGATCAGCAGGCATATGGGAATCGAAGACCGCGTGAGCGATCACGAGGCACGCGAGTTGGGTGAGGACACCGAAGTGGAAGATCTTGCGCGGGACCTTCGCAAGAATTTCCATCCTGACCTCGCCAGCCGAGACAAGAAAGACTGAGAGCGCTGACCGGCTAGCGCCACCGAGCATGGCTCCCACGGTGGGCAGATTAACGCGCTGCCTCTTCCAAATCGTTGACCAATTCTTCCAAAAAGTTTTGCAATGCTGTTTCCGGTTGCGAATGGAGCTCCGTCAGCACCGTGATGCCCCACTGTTCGAGAACAGCCTTGTCAACCGGGTTTGGACGCAGCATGAACAGGAAGGATTGAGGCCGATCGCGCTCGTAACCCGAGGAACGCCAGGTCTTCCAAAGCCGGTGCAGGAGAAACCGAATATTGAGGTCGGAGAGGCTGTAACCTATGAACAGGATAGTCTTGGCGAGCGCATCCGCGCGGAAACGGATATCGAGCGGCGATTCAAACGAGAGGCGATCAAGATAATCGGTCTCGGCCAGCACAATCGAATCGTCATCGTCGAAGTCGCCATGCAGCTTGATAATCTGAGTTTCCTTCTCCGAGGCACGCGCGATGTCCTTGGCATCGACAATTTTGACGAAGGATTTGCCGCGCAACTCGAAGGCAGTTTCGAGGTTGCGATCGAAATTGGTGGTATAGATGATCGGAAAGTCGAGTTTAACGATCAACTCGTGAACGCGCGACCGCTCGAGTACGTTTTTCGGCAGCGACCAATGCCTGTCCATCCAACTGCGCAGCGGTCCGATGCTGCCCTGGCGCAAGCGATAGTACTCGGCCAGAGTGAAATAATTGATAGTCTGAGTTTCGGACGACTCGAGAGCAACCCCCAGTTCGTCGGCCATGTGTTCGATGAGCGTATCCCAAGAGGGAAGTCCCACCGTCATGGACACGCCTGCGCCAACGAACAATATCGCACTTCGCTCGCGGATTGCCCTGACAAGATATTTTCGATCGTCCATGCGGGAGCACAGAATCAGCCATCCGATAGGGCCGGAACATCGTTGCAGACAGCATTGTTCCGAAGGGCCAGAGGGCGATCAGTGAGTCGACCCGCTTCAGTATCGCGCCATCGACGTTAGGCGCACGGCCGATCGACACGAACGGTGCGGCACTTAAGCGGACCGATCTCGTCGCATTCCGGCTTGCCCCGGCAGCCTTCACACTCGACGAAACACTTCCGGCCTATTCTTTCGCAATAAGGCAGGCACGCCGGGCAATCACAGGCATCTATGTGGTCATTGGTCATTTTGCCTTGGCCTTGCGGCCGAGGCGCATTACATCGCGGAACTTACCATCATCTGAAATCATAATGACGACTATCCGGGTGCTGGTTGCCCATCTCGACGAGCTCGACCGCCATTTCCAGTGGGTCGCCTTTTGGACCAGGTACGACGACGCGGGGCGACAAAGACCGCCAAGTCGCAGGCTTGCGGCCGATCAGCATCACGCCGCGCGATGGCGTGAAGATCTCAAAGCTGCCACCGCTAGATCATTTAACGTCGTCGGCCCAGTTTCGATCCTTGCTGAAGTTCAAGCCTTGCTCTCTATCTCTCCGAGATAGCGTCGCGTCACGGCTGGAATGTTGTCGCTCAACCATTGCGCCATTCGGGTCTCTTCGTTCAAAGACGCCTCGAGGGGTGCCCGGAACTGCTGCATGCCAACGGCCTCCGACATCGTGATCAGAGAGCGATAGGCGGCAATCTCGTAGTTCTCGAAGGCGAAAGAGGCAAAGGCACTCTTCAGGATGGCATCGCCTGCCATACCCTGTGGCAGCACCAAAGCATTGCCGAAGGCGGCAAGCAGAGTGTCCTTGATGGTCGATGGCGATTCATTCATCTGAGCAAGAATGTTCTCGAGCCGCTCGAGCTGAGCCCTGGTCTCGCCGAGATGCTGCTCGAGGCGGGCGCGGACGTCGGGATAGTCGACCAGCGCTTCGATTTGCCGTTCCAGAAGTTGGGTAGCCTTGATCTCGACGCTGTGGGCGTTGCGCAGCCCGGTGATGAAAACGTCCCGAGGCGTTTCGGGGCTCGGAAGAACGCTGTCGCGCAGCCAGTCAGTGCCTGGAATGTAGGCCCGATCCTCGTCATCACCTTCGAAGCCACGGCGCGACAGGCCATTCTCGGCCAACCGGCGCGACACCAGCAACGTTCCGGCGGCGGCTGCGGCGGCAAGCAAAAGGCCCGGCCGGCTCACGATCGAGCGCGCGAGATTGCCAAGGCTCGAACCCCCTACCGAAGACTCGACGCGTCGTTTTCTCGAAGGCGTAGAGGCTCGGCGGCGCTTCTGAGAATCGTCCGGCGAGGCCTCGCCGCCACGTTCCATGTAGCTCCTTGTATGATGATGAACGCGCCCCTTGCTATCGCGGTATTCCCGCTCCTCGAGGTCGGAGTCCTTGTCCTGACCCGACCGGTTCTTCGAACGTGCTTGTGCCATATTAAACATCCGTATGGTTAGGCGACAGCGGCCGTAGGCCGCCGGTCACGTGCAACTATGCGAGAATCGTCCCTGTGCCGATCTCGCAAATAGAACTGCAGGTCGCAGGCGAGGTTCCAGGAAGTCGAGAACTGCCGTCCGAAATGAGCGCAAGACGGCCGGCCTTTCAGATGAACGGCCTTCCAACGGGCAGTGGAGGCAGCTCGAGATGACGCGCGACCGTGCTCGCAATATCGGCAAAGGTCGGTCTGCCACCGATGGATTTCGACCGGAGCCGATCGGACAGGGCCAGTATCGGAATGCGTTCGCGTGTGTGATCAGTGCCCGGCCAGGTCGGATCACATCCGTGATCCGCGGTCAGTATCAGCATATCGTCCTTCCCCAGTCTGTTCAGCAGGTCCGGCAGGCGCTCGTCGAAGCTTTCGAGAGCCGCTGCATAACCGGAAACATCGCGCCGATGGCCGTAGCGGGTGTCGAAATCGATGAGGTTCGTCATCAGCAGCCCCCCGTCGGAAAGCGTGTCGAGCTCGCCGAGGGTAGTCTCGAGCAGCGCGTCGTTGCCGTCGGCCTTGCACTCCCGACCGGTGCCGCAATGAGCAAAGATGTCGCCAATCTTGCCGACCGTCCTGACATCGCGGCTCAGCAATGAGGCGAGGGTGAGTATTGTCTCGCCCGGAGGTTTTACGGAGTAGTCGCGCCGATTGCCGGTCCGGCGAAAATCTGCGGCAGAATTCCCGATGAACGGTCGGGCAATGACCCTGCCGATCCGAAGCGGATTGGTGAGCCGACGCGCAATTTTGCAGACGGCATAGAGGCGGTCGAGCCCAAAGGCCTCTTCATGCGCGGCAATCTGGAACACGCTGTCTGCCGAGGTGTAGCAGATCGGCGCGCCAGTGCGAACATGAGCCTCTCCAAGCTCAGCGATGATGTCGGTACCGGAGGCGTGCTTGCTACCAAGCACTCCGGGCAGGTCAGCCTGCGTTACGAGTTCCTCGATCAAGGTCGATGGGAAGCAGGGGATCTCACGCGGGAACTTGCCCCAATCGAAGATGACGGGCAGGCCAGCGATTTCCCAGTGACCGGAGGGCGTGTCCTTTCCCAGGGAGAGCTCATCGGCGTAGCCATAGGCTGCTTCAGCAATGCCGTGATCTTCCAATGAAGGAGGAACACGGCCGGATGCAAGCTCACAGGCGCGACCAAGACCAAGGCGAACGAGATTGGGTATGTGAAGCGGCCCCTCGCGAAGAGGGCTCTTGTCAGCGGTTCCGTTGAGGCAGGCTTCCGCTATGTGACCGACCGTGTTGGCTCCAGCATCGCCATAGAGTGCCGCATCGGGAGCACTTCCGATCCCGACCGAATCAAGCACAATGATGATCGCGCGAGGCATCCGGGCAGCTCCTGTGCGTACCGTCTGCCGCTTACGGCAGCAACAACTTGTGCCGGCGCCGCTCCGGCCGCGAAGAGGTCAGGCGCCAGCGACGGCCGAACCACAGCCGTATTGAATGAGTTCCCGCAAGGGACGATGCCGGACGGAGGGCGTTCACCTGTCTTCCCCGCTTCCGAAAAGTGTTTGCAAATGACCCACTACGCTTTTTGCGCGCGTTATTCCTCAGGGTAAGTTCTCGTTCTCGTGATGAGGGCAACCCATCGGAACGACTTCATGTCGGTCCCGTTAACCCGCCTGAGTAGGGTAATCACGCGTCGAGTTGCCGGCGATGACCGCAAAGCCCTCCGTCAATGTGTTCTGCCGAAATTGCAACGTCAGCTCCCCACGGGAGCTTTTCGAACTCGCACGGCCGAGCCGCCTTTCGTGCCTCATATGCGGTGAACCGATAAAAAGTGACGTCGTCCGGGCGGCTGACGGTCCGCCCGTGTGGTTGTGGACATGGGCTGGCGAGTGCTTCGGCTACCGTGAAGGCGACAATCTTTGGACGCATGATGGGAAGCATGCGGGAAAATTCCATGGTGGCGACGAGGTATACGACTCCCATGGTCGCTATGTCGGTGAAGTGGCGGACATCCATCGCTTGATTGCCGATAGCGCAAAAAACTGGAAATGGATGCCATCGTTCATGCCTCTCGCCAAACGCATTCCTCGCGAATTCCATGCAAGTCGTCCGCCTCTTCCCATGTGCGACGACCACAAGGACTTTCCTTCACCGAACTGTTTCTAAATCCGCAGCTCCGGATGCCGTGGATGGCCGAGGCGTCGTCACTCCGCTTCCAAGACCTCCTTGATTTGGATTGATCGATCGTGTGCGATGACGAGGCTTTGTCCACCAGGCTTGCCATCCCCAGATCAACGGAGCTCGAATGACAGCCTCACCCGATACACGTCGAACAGCATTCTCCACCATCGATCTGGATAGACCGGGCAAGCAAATCGGCTGGATCATGCTTCCGCACTCCACCCACGATGATGCGTGGGGCGTAACGCGCGTACCGATCTGCGTGATCAGCAACGGCAACGGGCCAACGGTGATTCTCGAAGGTGGCAATCACGGCGACGAATATGAGGGACCCATCGCCATTTGCGATCTCGCGCGCGAGCTTGAGCCCGGCGCGGTGCAGGGATGCCTGATCCTGATTCCAGCCAACAATGTCCATGCCGTCGTTGCCGGTACCCGCACCTCACCCGTCGATGGCTTGAATTTCAACCGGACCTTCCCAGGGGATGCGCGGGGCTCCATCACCCAGCAAATCTCCGACTTTGTGGCGAATGAGATCTTTCCGCACGGCAATGCCTTTCTCGACCTCCATTCAGGAGGCTCCTCTCTTGACCTCCTGCCCAGCACCGTTATCGAACCGACGGCCGACCCGGAATTGCATCGACGCAATCTCGCGGCCGCGCAGGCATTCGGCGCCCCTTTCACGGTCGTCATCGGCAACTATGGTGATCCACGCACCGCAACCGCGACCGCCTGTGCGGCGGGTTTGACAACCGTCGGCACCGAGCTGGGCGGCGGCGGCGTGGTCAGGTCGGAAAACCTCGCGCTTTGCCGCCATGGCATAAGGCGTGTGCTGAGGCATCTTGGCTTGCTTGCCGATGATGATGGTTTGCCCCCACCGCCCGAGCCCGGGTCAGCGGCATCGTTGCTCGAAATTCCGGGGCCGCGCGCTTTCGTCTACGCCACGACCGACGGTGTTTTCGAGCCCTACCACCCGAATGGCGAGACCGTGCATGCCGGCGAGGCAGCGGGACAGATCCATCGTATCTGGGAGCCCGCTCAACAGCCGGTGACACTCCATTACCAATCCGACGGCATTCTTTACGGACGCCGCCATCCTGGTCGTGTCCGACCGGGAAACTGCTGCCTGGTGGTTGCCTCGGCCTATACCGGCCCCTATTGAACACCGCCAGCGAACCTCGCACGGTTGTCGTCAAGACGCCGCTGCCATTCAGGATGCTCGATCGCCCGGCGCGATACGATTCCCTGTGGCTCGCGACCATGCATGACATCGAGCACCGCTTGAATCACCAGGGCACCGCACTGGCTGATCAACTCGTCGGTCATCGCGATGCTGTGCGGCGCCAGCACGACCGTGTCCAGGCCGATCAGTGGATCATCAGATCGAGGCGGCTCCGGATCAAATACATCAAGACCCGCGCCGGCAATGCGTCGAGCCACCAGCGCCTCGGTCAGCGCGGCTTGATCGACGATTGCGCCTCGTGCCGTATTGATGAGAAAGGCGGTGGGCTTCATCATTGCCAGGCGCGCGGCATTGACGAGGCCACGCGTCGAGTCGGTCAGCGGGCAGTTGATTGTGAGAATGTCACTGGCGCGAAACACGGTTTCCAGGTCCACCAGGCCGACACCAAGGTCCTGCGCCTGCGCCTCGGAGACATGCGGATCATGCGCGATGAAGGTGAGACCGAGCGGACGCATGATCCTGACCATCTCGGAGCCGATATTGCCCAGGCCGATCGTGCCCAGTGTCTTGCCGGTCATGCCGACACCGATGGGCGGCGATGGGTCGAGGAACCCCGCAGCGCCCCGCCGCGCCAGCCTGTCCTTGGCCGGCAGCCTGTGTATCAGCGCGAGGATTAATGCCAGAATGCCGACCGCAACGGGACGCTGCACGCCGCCGGGCGTGATCACGGTTGCGACCCCCGCATCGGCGAGAGCCTCGACGTCCACCGTATCGTAGCCGACGCCGAACCGCGCCACGACGCCAAGTCGCCGGCTTTGCGGCAGACTGCTCCGTCGCAACTGATGGGCCAACAGGATCAACGCATCATAATGCTCGAGTTCCGCGGCAGGAATTACATCAGCAAGCGCTCGAACTGTTCCCAGCTCCACCCGCTCATCCGAGCGAAGAGGTTCGAGATTGAAGTGGGCGAACGCTGGGCTGCCATCAGGCTTCAGAAAATCGGCGCTCAAGGCAACCCGGAATTTTGGCAATGCTGTCTGCCTTCTTCTGGCAGGGTCAATCGGCCCTCCTCAATATAGACGATCCGAGAACCGGCGGTATATGCTCCCCGAGCGCCGGCTATCCATGCCGCGCACACGGGAGGATCAGCAATCATGACAACACGCAAAACTGGCGTTGCCCTCGCGATGCTGCTGCTGGCAGGCGTCGCGGGGATACCTGGCGCAGACGCAGCCGAATGCCCGAAATTGATCGGCCCCGACTGGAGCGGCGAGACCTTGTCTCCCGACCCTGCAAGACTGCTCAGCATCTCCGACGTCTACCATGCCCGAATGATCTATGAGCCCTTCGTAGCGGCCGATTCAGCCATGCAGCCGATACCCTGGCTCGCCGAGTCGTGGAAGGCCAATGACAAGGCAACCGAGTGGACTTTCCAGGTACGCCCAGGTGTCAAGTTCCACGATGGCTCGCCGCTGACCGCCGAGGACGTCGTCTACACCTTCCGCCGACTGCTGGATCCGGAGACCAAATCCCCCGCGGCGAGCGAGCTCGGAGCGATCAAGCCTGAGGCTTTCCAGGCGGTGGATGCGGCAACCGTGAAAGTGACGCTCGACTCGCCGATTGCCGAGCTCCCCTCGATCCTGGCCACCAAACATGGGATGGTCGTCAAGAAAGGTGCGTCCTCTGACGATATACGGTTCCATCCCAATGGCACGGGACCCTTTACGCTCAAGGAGTTGAAGCTTGGCGATCTGAAAACCACCTTCACGCGCAATCCCAACTATTGGCGCTCGGGTCTGCCAAAGTCGGAATGCCTGACCGTCACGGCGATTACCGAGCCCATCAGCCGGGTCGCCGCGCTTAAGTCTGGCGAGGCCGATATCGTCCTTGTCGTCGACCCGGCCACGATCGCAACCCTGAAGGCTGATCCGACCATCACGCTGACCAAGGCTCCCGGCGGATCCGCCATCACCATGGGCATGTTCATGGACGTCAAGCCGTTTGACAATCCCAAGGTGCGTGAGGCCATGAAGCTGGTGATCGATCGCCAAGCAATGGTCGACACCGCTCTCCTCGGTTTTGGATCGCCGGGCAACGACAATCCGATCCTGCCGACATCGCCCGACGCCTATCGCAGCGATATCAAGCAGCGCGACGTTCCCAAGGCCAAGCAATTGCTCGCCGAGGCCGGACATCCGGACGGCATCACGGTCGATCTCCATGCCGCGGACCTGATGCCTGGAACAATGGCGATGGTACAGGCCTATCAGCAGATGGCATCGGAAGCCGGCATCAAGGTCAACATCATCAATGAACCGGCCGGCGAATATTGGGATACGATCTGGCTCAAGCAGCCATTCGCCGTCTCGAACTGGGGTATGCGAACGACGCCGGCAGCCCTGTCGGTCGCCTATCGCAAGAAGGCGCCGTGGAACGAAACCCACTTCTTCTCGGATGAGTATGATGCCCTGCTGGACAAAGCGGCGACAACCCTGGACGCGGAGGCGCGTCGCAAGCTCTATCAGGAGGCACAGCGAAAGATCGCGGAAGATGGCGGGGTGTTGATTCCCATGTTCGCCAGCATCGTGGCTGCAACGCGAAAGGGCTGCACCGGCTATACGCCCGCCTCGGACCACAACAGGCCTGATTTCACCGAAATCGTCTGCGAGTAGCAGAACCCAACCTGGGAGGAGCGCGTCACTGCGCTCCTTCTCTTCGTCGGCTCCCCTTGCGAACCTCGGCAACCGATGCGGCGACGGCATCGCGCAGAGCGCCGGTGTCCGATCCACACATCACGATGCGAGCCCCGAGCCGAACCATCTCTTCCAGCCCGCCGGGCGCACCAAGATCCCAGATGAACGATTTTCCATGCGTTCTACACGCCTCGGCCAGCGCATGCGTTGCATCAAGCAGTCGCGAATCGTCATAGCGCCCGGGCACCCCGAGATCGACGCTCAGATCGACATGCCCGAGATAGAGGCAATCGACCCCGTCGACCGCCGCAATCGAATCTGCATTGTCGACACCGAGCCGAGTTTCGATCAATGCGATCATGGTCGTCGCGTGATCCTCCTCCCTCAGCTTCGATCCAAGATCGCCGCCGCTGAACCGATCATAGAAATGCTGGGTCGTCACCCCGCGAATTCCGCGCGGCCGATACTTCATGCAGGCAACGATCTCGCGCGCCTCCTGAGCCGAATCCAACATCGGGAACATCAGCGACTTGGCGCCGATATCGAGCGCCCTTGCGATGTCGTGATAGAGCTTCGATGGTGGCCGGACAATGGTTGCGAGCCCTGCCGCCTCAGCGGATCTGAGCGCTGCCCTGACGGTATCGTATCCCAGGCCCGAGTGCTCCATGTCGAATGTGACGAGATCGCAGCCGGCCGCCTTGAGAATGTGCCCGATGGCCGGCGTCATGAACTCGTTCACCCAAAAGCCGGTCTTGACGCCGCCGCTCTCCAGAAGAGATCGCACTGTCGGATGCACCATGGAATCACCATCCATTTACAATATCGCCGTTCTTCAACACCCGATCTATCGTCCTGAGCGCATGGAGGTCCTGGAGAGGGTTACGCTCGAGCACCACCAGATCAGCCTTCAGGCCCGGCTTCACGAGGCCGACTTCGTGGTCGAGCCGCAACGCCTTGGCACACGCGCCCGTTGCCGCCGTGATCACCTCAAGAGGCGACATTCCCAGCGCCTCCAGATTCGCCAGCTCGCGATGAAGCATGATGCCGCCGAACTGCATGTCCGTTCCTGCCAGAAGCTGCCCCCCGAGACCTCGGAACCGTTGCATCCATTCCATTCGCATGTCGTTGGCGCGACGCCCCCAATCCAGGTCCTCCGCCGTCCAGCTTCCCTGCAGCCGCCAGGTGAAGTCTCTGAACGCCTGCCGCTCACGCTCGCTGAAGAAAGTCTGAAAATCGCTGTCTTCCTCGAGATAGGCGACACCATCGCCCACCTGGAACTGGGTGATGACATGCATCCCGCAATAACATACGCCGCGCTCGACCATCGCTTCCATGATCGGCAGCGTCAGGTCCCAGTCGAGTGATGCCCACGCTTTCGAGGCAAGCGCCAGACGGTCGGCTATGCTTCGGTAGTCGAGGAGGCGCTCCTCGGGGTAGAGCTTGCCGCGATAGACGCGTGAACTCGTATGCAGCTCGTCGATGCCAAGCTTTGCGGCAGTTTCACCATCCACTGCCCAGATCTGCCCAATGACGCGCCGCTGATGGGCATGCGCGGCATCGATCACCGCTTTCATGACCTCGGCGGTCACGCGCTGCGTTACTATAAGGGCATCGACCTCCTCTTCCAGGATCATCCGCTCGACAGTGACGGCGGCCTCCGCAGGTGTCGTGACAGCGATGCTCCATTCCGGGTAAGCAACCGGTGGCTCGTCGATCATCCAGCCGGCCGAGAGGATACGAGGTCCAACCACCTCACCTCCATCAATTCGCCCGCGGACACGTCTGACATCCGAAGGATCGAGCCCGGCATAGCGAATGGTCGTTATGCCGTTCTTGATGTAGGCCCTGAGATCGGCATCGAAGGTCGCGTGGGTATGCGCGTCGATAAGCCCGGGGATTATGGTTTTGCCGTCGAGCCGCCAATGTTCGGCCTCGGGCGTCATGAAGCCATCGGCCCGCTTGCCGGCGTAGACGATGCGGTCGCGCTCGAAGACCACCACCGAGTCGGCGATGACCGGGCCGCCGGTTCCATCAATCAAATCTGCACCTGACAAAACATACCGTTTCGCCATAGCCGCTGGACCTTCCTCATTGGCGCGCTGCCGCAGCCGGCAAACTCAAATGCAAAAGATCCTTCTGCGCATGCATGGTGAGCTCCGAGACGGGTATGTGACAACGAATGCGGTGACCCGAAGTCACTTCACGCCAAGGCGGATCCTCCCGTTCGCAAAGCGCGCCAAGCTGCCACTGACAACGTCCTGCAAAGGCACACCCCCTGTGCCCGGCGGCCACTCTGTTCGTCCTTGGCCGATTGCGAGATTGCCGTGAACGAGTGATGCTCGGCACCGCCATCAAAAGCTCGTGGGTATAAGGATGAAACGGCGGTCGGAAGATATCCTCGACATCGCCAATCTCCATCAGCTGTCCGCGAAACAGTACGCCGACCCGATCAGCAAGGCTTCGTACAACCGCGAGGTCGTGCGAGATGAACAGCATCGAAAGATCGTACTCGCGTCGCAGTCTTTGCAGCAATGACAGCACATTGGCCTGCACCGATACATCGAGTCCCGACAGAATCTCGTCGCATAGCAAGAGCTTCGAATCCGCAATCAGGGCCCGGGCGATCGCCACCCTCTGGCGTTCACCGCCTGACAGCTGATCGGGATATCGCGATGAATAGCTGCGATCCAGCCGCACGTCCTCGAGCGCCTCGGTGACTTTGCGTTTCGTCGTTGCGCGGTCCGGGGCAAAGAAGAATTCGAACGGCCGCGACAGAATCGTTCCAATTCGTGCGCGCGGATTGAGCGATGCGTCCGGGTTCTGGAATATGTATTGGATGCGGCGGCGCAGCTCCCGCGATCGCCTTGCCACCAGCCCCGGTAAAGCTTGGCCTTCGAACCGGATGACACCCCGGCTTGGTGCAAGGAGACCCGCAACCGCGCGTGCGATGGTGGATTTCCCGCTGCCCGACTCGCCGACCAGTGCAAAGGTCTCGCCCTTCCTGATCACAAAGCTGAGCTCCTTGACGACATCGTCCGGAGCCGAAGACCACGGCCACCAGTTGCGCCCGCCGTACCGTAGGCTGATCTCTTCAACGCTGAGGATCGGCTCCGGGTGGATGACGCGCGTCGCTTCGGACGATGCCGCCGGCCGGGGCTCTTGCCGCGCGATCTCGCGCCACCTGCGGCACGCGATTTCATGGTCCGGGGCAACTCGCTCGAGAAGCTGAACTTCCTGTTCGCACTCTGCTTCCGCAAAGTCGCAACGCGGTTGAAACGGACAGCCGACCGGCAGCTGCTCACGCTTGAGAAGGCCACGCAAGACGATATCACTGCGACGACTCGTCCTTTCGATCTGAGGCACCGATGCAATCAGCCCGCGCGTGTAAGGATGCCGCGGCTCGGCGAAAAGCTCGCGCGTCGGCGCTGTCTCGACCATATGGCCCGCATACATCACGCCGACGCGATCGGCAATCTGCGCGAGCACGCCCAGATCATGCGTGACATAGAGCATGGACATGCGAAGCCGCGACCGCAGATCCTTGAGCAGATCGACGATCTGCTCCTGGGTGGTCACGTCGAGACCTGTCGTCGGCTCATCGAGAACGACGAGATCCGGTTCGCAGGCGAGTGCCATGGCGATGCAGACGCGTTGCTGCTGCCCGCCTGAAAGCTGATGCGGATAGCGTCGCCCAATCGCTGCGGGATCCGGCAATCCGACCAAGCGAAAGAGTGTCTCTGCGCGTTCTGCCTCTCGACCCTCGAACATGTCATGGAATTGCAGGACCTCCACGAGCTGTCGCCCCACCCGCATGCCGGGGCTCAGAGCAGTCGTGGGGTTTTGCGGCACAAGCGCCACCCTGTTGCCGCGCAATCGATCGAGCGCCCGGCGATCGAGATCCTTGAGGTCCACTCCCTCGAAGAGGATGTGCCCGCCTTCGATCCTGCTGTTCTCCCGTCGATAGGCGAGCAGCTGATAGGCAATCGTCGACTTCCCACAGCCCGACTCACCGACCAGTCCGAAGGCCTCGCCGTGAAGGATCGTAAAGCTCACGCCATGCAGCACACGTGACCAGCCCTCACCTTCGCGATACGCGAAGTCGAGATCGATCACCTGAACCAGCGGTCCCTTGCTCATTTGTCGGCGAGCCGCACCGTGCGTCCGAGAATGCGTGCCAAGCCTTCCGTGGACAGATTGATCCCCACAACCAGCGATGCCAGCATGAGACCCGGTCCAAGGACTGTAATCGGCGAAAAGGTGATGAGCGAGCGGTTCTCGCTCATCACGAGCCCCCATTCGGGGGTTGGTGGGCGGACCCCGAAGCCGAGAAATCCCAGCGATCCGATCAGCACCGGCGCGTAGCCGGCACGCAACGCGAACTCGACCAGGAGGACGCTGGTCGCATTGGGAAGCAGCTCTCGTCGCACCACCGACCAGGCGCTCTCGCCGCGGAGCTTCGCCACCGTCACATAGTCGCGGGTCACGATCTCAATGGCCGCGGCGCGCGCCATGCGTGCGATCCGGGGCGAGTAGATGAGGGCGATCACCAGAGCCAGCAACACCGGATTTCCCGAGTAAGCCGGTCCCACCGCAACGATCGCGATCAGCGCCAGCACGAGAAACGGAATGCTGATCAGAGCCTCGAGAAATCTCTGCAGCACATCATCGATCCAACCACCGACATAACCGGAAAACAGGCCGACAGCTGCTCCGATCACCAAACCGAGAAATGTTCCCGAGAGCGACAGCAGAATGACGATGCGACCGCCATAGATCACCCGGCTGAAAACGTCGCGGCCAAGCTGATCGGTTCCGAAGGGATGCGCCCAGCTCATTCCGGAAAGCGGCGGTCCGGTCCCGATCTGGGACGGTCCATACGGCGCCCAGGCAGGTCCGGTGGCCGCGATCAAGACATGAATGAGGAGGATCATCGATCCGATCCTCAGGCTCACCGGCAGTCTTCGCCAGGACCGCCGGAATGCGGACCAGGAGACGGAATTCTGAGCTGTTGTCATGACCATGAGGGAAGCCGCCCCTCAACCGCTTCGCAGCCTGGGATTCAGCAGAATGGTGCCGAGATCGGCCAGGAGATTGGCTCCCACATAAACTGCCGCCGCGATGATCACCGTCGCTTCGATCAGTGGAATGTCACGATACTGGAGCGAATCGACCAGGAGCCCGCCGAAACCTGGATAGGAGAATACCTTCTCGACGATGACAACGCCGCCGATCAGATAGCCGAGATTGATCGCAGTTACATTGAGAGTCGGGACCAAGGCATTTGGCAGCGCGTGGCGCAACAGAACGGCCCGCGATGGCAGCCCCTTCAGTTCCGCCATCCGAACATACTCGGAATCCAGCACCTCGATCAGATTGTCTCGCAGCATTCGCACAGCGGCAATGGCCATGGCGATGGCCAGGGTTATCGCAGGCAAGGTCATCGCGCGAAGATACTGTATCGCCGTGGAGCTCTGATCGACCAGAGATACCGCCGGCAGAACCGGTATGGTCACGCAGAACAGGACGAGGAGACACGTGCCCAGCAGAAAATCCGGTATGGACAAGAAGACCAGATTGATCACCGAGATGACATGGTCGACCTTCCGGTCGCGACCGGACGCTTGAACGAGAGCCGGAATCAAGGACAAGGGAATATAGATGAGGAAGGCATACAGCGACAAAAGCACGCTGTTGAAGAGACGTGGCGCGAGAATCTCGCTGATCGGCCGTGAGCTCGTGATGGCCTTGCCGAAGTCGCCCTGCAATATCCCGCCGAGCCAGCTGAAATAACGGATCACGGCAGGCTGATTGAGATGCAGCTTTTCCCGCAACAATGCCAAGGCTTCCGGGGTTGCATCGCGCCCCAAGATCCTGGAAGCGACATCGCCCGGCAAAACCTCAAGCAATGCGAAGATGATGATCGAAACAATGAACAAGGTCAGCACCGACAGAACAACCCGGGCGCCGAGCATTCGTATGACCGTCACTGACCCACTCCAAATTCATCCTCTCTACAATTTGTACCGAAATCTCACATCCAAATCCATTGCTGTCCGATTTGGAGAAGGTAGAAATAGACTGGCTGGCAGCGTCAAGCTCTGCCATGAGGAGAAGGTGTCGGTTGCACAGGCTGAGCGAGCGGAACCATGGCGAAGCGACGTATCGTGGATATTCGGGCCTATGTCCTGGACCAGCCGGAGGTGGGAGGCGACTACAACCGCCGTGAGCCCGGACACTGGCTCGTCGATGACCTTGTGGCGACGCCGATGTCGATCTACCCCGAATATCGTGACTCCCGCGACAGCTGGGGCATGGGCGTGCTGGGAAGCATTCTGGTCGAGATCGAAGCCGACTCGGGGGAAGTGGGATTTGCCACCGGAGCCGGTGGTGATGCGGCCTGCTACCTCATAGAACGGCATTTTCGTCGCTTTGTCGTCGGCTCGGAGCCCTATGACATCAATCGCATCTGGGACCAGATGTACCGCGCAAGCTCGATCTATGGGCGCAAGGGCCATGCTCTCGCCGCCCTGAGCGCCGTGGATCTCGCGCTGTGGGACCTGCTTGGCAAGATCAGACAGGAGCCGGTCTACAGGATGATCGGCGGCAAGACGCGTGAGAAACTTCGGGTCTATGCGACAGGCCCTGCCCCTGACGTCTATCGGAAGCTTGGTTTCCTCGGCACGAAGGTCCCCCTGCCGCATGGACCGGGCGATGGACCCGCAGGGTTGATCGCGAATCGGGAATTCATCGCCGAAGCGAGGGAGAAGGCTGGGCCGGACCACCTGCTGATGATCGACTGCTATCTGTCGCTTGACGTGCCCTACGCGATCGCGCTTGCCGATGCTGTTGCCGAGTTCAGGATCGACTGGATCGAGGAGCCGCTCCAGGCTGATGATTGGGAGGGCTTCAAGCAGCTGAAGGCGGCGCATCCCAAAATCAAGTGGACCACCGGCGAGCATGAATACACGCGGTATGGATTCCGCGAGCTGATCGCCAGCCGTTCTGTCGACATTCTGCAGCCTGACATGATGTGGGCCGGCGGGCTGTCCGAAGTCCTGCGGATCTGCGCAATGGCCGCGGCACACGATATTCCCGTGATCCCGCATTGCAGCGGACCCTATAGCAACCACTTGGTGATCTCACAGCCGAACTGCCCGCTTTCCGAATTCCTGATCACCAGCCCGAAAGGCGATGAGATAAGGCCGCTCTTCGGTACTCTGTTCGATGGCGAGATGCTGCCGCAGAACGGCCTGATCGAGGTCTCGGACGAACCTGGCTGGGGCCTGCGTCTGCGTCGAGGATCAGTCGAGCTGCGGCGACCCTTTACTGTCGATACCCTATCTCTGCAAACCCAAAGCTAAAGGGCTCCGGCCTCGCAGGCCCTCAGGGAGAAGGCGCGATGACTGCGAAATACGACATCATCGGAAACAACTATGCGGAGCTTCGCAAGCCTGATCTGCGGATTGCCAGGATCATCGAAAGCGCACTCGGGTCGGCGGCAACCATCCTGAACGTTGGCGCAGGCACCGGTTCCTACGAACCGGCTGATCGATGCCTGACCGCTGTCGAGCCTTCGCGCGAGATGATCCGAAACCGCAGTCCGGCGGCGGCAAGGGCAATTCAGGCCAGCGCCGACGATCTGCCATTCGAGGACAAGAGTTTCGACGCATCGATGGCGATCCTGACCATTCATCATTGGCCTGACAAGGAGGCAGGCTTGCGCGAGATGCGCCGCGTAACGCGCGGTCGGATCGTCCTGCTCACATTCGATCCGTCAAGCCGGCCATGGCTGACCGACTATCTTCCCGAATTGGCGGCGTTGGACGAGGCGCAGATGCCAATGATGTCCGACTACGAACGATGGTTGGGGTCTGTGCAGATCACACCGGTTCTGGTGCCGCACGATTGCAGCGATGGATTTCTCTATGCCTACTGGCGCCGGCCCGCAGCCTATCTTGATCCATATATCCGGTCCGGTAGTTCGTCCTTCTGGGCCATCAGCAACGCCGAGGCGGGTTTGCAAAAGCTGAGGCGGGATCTTGAAACTGGCGAGTGGAAGCGCCGCTATGCCGACCTGCTCACTCTTGACGAATATGATGCAGGATACCGGCTCGTCATCACGGAGTGATCCGCAAACGATGGTCTCGCGCATGGGGCCGCGATTTGCGATCGCAAGCACCTTGGTCTAAATCGCTGTGGCTGGAATCGCTCGGCAAGAAGGGTTCAATCATGTCCGCAGTCCTGACCGTCCCACCCAAGCATGGCCATCGAAGTCTCCTATTCTCGGAGGTTGTCACCGATCTGGATGCCCTGCGAGCAGACATCGCGTTCCTCGGCATTCCTTACGGGAAAGCCTACTCGGTCGACGACATCAGCAACGACCAGACCAATGCACCGACAGCGATCCGACAGGCCAGTGATCGGACACTGCGCTCTATCGAGCGATACGACTACGACATCGGTGGGCCGCTCCATATGGGGCGAAATCTGCGGATCGTCGACTGCGGTGATGTCGCTGCCGATCTCCATGACTTCGGCAACTACACTGCCAAAGCCGAGTTGGCGGTGCGCAAAATCCTTGCCGCCGGTGCCATGCCGATCGTCCTCGGAGGTGATCATGCGATCCCGATTCCAGTCTTCAAGGCGCTGGACCAGCATGGTCCAATCACCCTTGTTCAGATCGATGCCCATATCGATTGGCGCGACGATGTAAACGGCGTGCGCGAGGGTCTTTCAAGCCCGATCCGGCGTGCATCCGAAATGCCGCACATAGATCAGATCTTTCAGATTGGAATGCGCTCCGCCGGCAGCGCGCGCACGGAAGAGGTGGAAGCCGCAGCAGCATATGGTGCACATATCATTTCCGCCTGGGAGTTGCATGACATCGGAATGGATGCCGTCCTGCAACGAATCCCCGATGCCGGCCGGTATTACATCACGATCGATGCGGACGGAATGGATCCCTCGGTGATGCCGGCGGTGGCCGGTCCGGCTCCTGGTGGTCTCACATTCCATCAGGCTCGCAAACTGATTCACGGCCTCGTGCGAAAGGGCCGCGTCGTCGGAATGGACATCGTCGAAATAACACCGAGGCTTGATGTGAATCGAATAACCGCGATCACCGCCGGTCGGCTGATCGTAAACTTGATCGGCGCCGCAGCGGCAGCAGGTTATTTCGATCAATGATCCGCGCAAGTTGTGGGCAAGCGCTGCGACGCCCTGCTTGCAAAGCCGATCTCGGAACGGATATATGTGGCAAGGCGCTCGACATAAACCTGTCATATGGCAGATTTCCAACTCAAGTTCCTGATCGACGAGCAAACGGCGGAGCATTTGTGGGCTCGCGCCGACGCGCTGAAATTAGCCCGTGGGCGACGCAAGAAGAGAAGGCTAAGGAGCCTCTATCTGGACACTCCCGAACATGCGCTGCAACGGGCAGGTATCGAACTTCGGTTGCAGCATGACGGGCGGCGTTGGGTCCAGTTTGTCGCGGTGAGGTCGCGGTCGCATAGCGGTCTTACGCGCACCAGCGAGCTGGAAAGCAAGGCCCCGGGCGGGCGGCTTTCTCTCGATGCCATTCCGGACAATTCCATTCGAGAGATGGTCATCGGCTCCGTCAATGGCTCGTCACTTCACCTGATTTGCGAGACGGTGCTCGCGCGCTCTGCCGGTGAGCTGGTCCTCGAACGCGGTACTCGAGCCGAACTTGCCATCTCGAGCAGCGAGATCCGTGCGGCAGATCGCTCGGTGGTGTTGCGCGAGGCAGAGATTGGGTTGATCGAAGGTGCTCCGAGCGACCTGTTCGATATGGCTCGAGCTCTGTTTCCCGAAGGACACTTCCGGTTTTCCCGGCTTTCCGCTGCAGCGCGCGGATATCGTCTGGCCACTGAGGACCGGATCGATGACCCGCTTGCCCCACGAACGGCTGAGATCGTTTCACTCAATCCCGCTCAGACGAGCGAACAGGCGGCGCGCGCGATACTGCGCGAGTGTCTCGATCAAGTCGCCACCAATATGGCCGTGGTGCAGCAGCTCGACGATCCGGAGGGACCCCACCAGTTGCGTGTCGGACTGCGGCGTCTCAGAAGCGCGTTTGCGATTTTCTCGCCAGCCTTCGAAGGCCCGGAATTGGTGCGGCTTGGAGAAGAAGCCCGCTGGCTTGGCCGGGAGGTCGGAAGGCTTCGCGACATCGAGGTCGTGACGAACGAGATCGTCCAGCGAGAGGCACAAGCGTATTCGCAGCAAACCGGATTCTCGGCTTTGCAAACGATCCTCGAGGGCGAGGTCGCGGAACGCCGCGAGCACCTGCGCCACCTACTCGCCGAAACCCGCAGCCAGGCCTTCATCATGGATCTGGCTCGCTTCGTCGAGATGCGTGGCTGGCTCGTTGCCGAGGATATGACGCAGACCGAGCGGCTGGCGGTGCCGGTCATGGAGTTTGCCGACGAGGCGCTGAGCCGGACCTGGAAGAAAACCAGGAAGCGTGCCCACCATCTCGACGCGATGAATCAGGAGCAGCGACACGACCTGCGCAAGGCGGCGAAGAAGCTGCGCTATGCGGTGGAGTTCTTCTCCCCTCTCTACCCCGCCAAAGGTGTCCACAGATTCCTGAGACGGCTGAAGAAGCTGCAAAAGATCTTCGGTGAAGTGAATGATGCGGCGACGGTCAGATCTCTGCTTGACGATGATGCTCGCAGCGTCGATCCGAAGGTGGAGCGGGCGACCGGTTGGGTCATCGGCGCCAGCCAAGCGCGTGGCGAGCTCGGCTGGTCCGGGGCAAAGGATCAATGGCGAAGGTTCGAGAAGACGGAGCACTTTTGGAAGTGACCTCGATCGTCGGGTCGGGGGGAACGGCGTGTCCCGCCTCGGGGTATTTCCAAGGATCTCGGGGATCTTCAAGCGAAGCGTTTGGCGCCGACGACGCAAAGAACGACAAGTCCCGTAGCCGCGATCATCGTCCAGGCGACCGGCTCGTGAAGCAGCAGGCCCGCCAACAACAGACCCAGGAAGGGCTGGAGCAATTGCAACTGCCCAACGCCGGCAATGCCGCCGAGGGCCAGTCCGCGATACCAGAAGACGAAGCCAACCAACATGCTGAAGATCGAGACGTAAGCGAGAGCGAACCAAGCCGGAGCTGCGATCCCGCCCCAGGATGCTGGCATCGTGATCAGCGCGACTGCCGCCATTGCCGGCAGCGCCAGAAGCAGAGCCCAGGAGATGACCTGCCACCCACCCAGGCTACGTGACAGCAGGGCCCCCTCGGCGTAGCCAAGGCCGCATAGCAGGATGGCCGCCACCATCAGCAGATCGCCCGTGAACGATCCTGCACCGCCGTTGAAGAAGGCAAAGCCCGTTACCGTTGCGCCACCGAGGCCGGAGAACAGCCAGAACAACGGCTTTGGCCGCTCGCCACCGCGCAGAACGCCGAACGCGGCGGTCGCGAGCGGCAGCAGGCCGACGAAGACAATGGAATGGGCCGAGGTGATGTGCTGGAGCGCAAGGGCCGTCAACAACGGGAAGCCGACCACAACGCCAAACGCGACCACGGCCAGGGAGAGAAGATCGCCGCGCCAGGGATTCGACTGACGGCGGACCAGCAGGAGGGCGGCAGCAAGAAGTGCGGCAATCACGGCGCGGGCAGAGGTCAGAAACAAGGGCGAGAAGTCGCCAACGGCGATCCGGGTGGCCGGTAGCGAGCCACTGAAAATAATGACACCCAAAAGTCCGCTGCCCCAACCGTCCATAGCGCGATCCATGCTGCCTCGCTCTTTCGGAGGGGATTTTCGTAATTTCCGTTTGTCATTGACAGAGACAATCCAGTACAATTTCGCCAAACTGTACGATATAAGAACCAATACAATCCACGGATCACCAATGAAGAGCGGCGAATTGACGCGCACAAGCGAAGTAATGACAGCGATCCGATTGAAAGTGTCGAGCCGCGCGCTGGTGTCCGGCGATCGCTTGCCCTCGATCCGAAGCTTCGCAGCAACCCTCGGCGTGTCACCGTCCACTGTCGTCGAAGCCTATGATCGTCTTGTCGCCGAGGGCCTGATCCGTGCCCGGCGCGGTTCCGGCTTCTACGTTGCCCGCACCGGTCTGCCGCCGATGGTGCTCGGGGAACTCGAACCGCGGCGCGACCGGGCCGTCGACCCGTTTTGGGTGTCGCGACAGTCGCTCGACGCCGATCCCACGGTCATGAAGCCCGGCTGTGGTTGGCTGCCGGCGGACTGGATGCCGAATTCCGCTCTTCGCCGCGGTTTGCGGACACTCGCGCGCGCTGAGGATGCGGTGCTCGCCGACTATGGAAGCACGCGCGGCTCGCCGATTCTGCGGCGGGCGCTGCTCTCCCGGTTTGCCGAAGAGGGCATCGAAGCCTCGCCCGACCAACTCATGCTGACGGTTTCGGGTACGCAGGCGATCGACTTGATCTGCCGCTTCCTGCTGCGGCCCGGCGACACCGTATTGGTGGACGATCCATGCTATTTCAATTTTCAGGCACTGCTTCGGGCCCACCAAGTCAGGATTGTCGGCGTGCCATACACGCCCTCAGGGCCCGATATGAGCGCTTTCGAGGCGACCCTGACCGCAGAGCGACCCCGCCTCTACATCACCAATTCCGCGCTGCATAATCCGACCGGTGCCACGCTCTCGCCGCAGACCGCCCACAAGCTCCTGAGCTCGGCCACGGCCCACGATCTTACGATCGTCGAGGACGACATCTTCGCCGATTTCGAGCCGGAGCCCTCACCGCGTCTCGCCGTGCTCGACGGGCTCGACCGGGTCATCCGAATCGGCAGCTTCTCGAAGACCCTGTCCGCCTCGATCCGCTGCGGCTACATCGCGACACGGGCCGATTGGATCGACGGGCTCGTCGACCTGCAGGTCGCGACTTGCTTTGGAGGGCCAAGCCCGGTCGCGACCGAGCTGATCGCCAGTGTTCTTGGCGGCGGAGGCTACCGCAAGCACCTGGAGGAATTGCGCCAGCGCCTGGCGCGGGCCAGGCATATGATTGCAGCGCGCCTCGCGCCCCTTGGAATCCGGCCCTGGCTCATGCCGCGCGGTGGCTTCTATCTTTGGTGTCACCTGCCGGATGGACAGGATTCCGCTGCGCTTGCACGCAGGGCTTTGGAGGAGAGGGTGGTTCTCGCTCCGGGGAACGTGTTCAGCGTCTCTCAGACGGCCACCCGCTTCCTGCGCTTCAACGTCGCCCAGTCGTGCGACCCGCGCATGCTGGCGGTCCTGAGGCAGGCGATGGAACTTCATGATGCCGAGTGATTTTCACAAAAGGGCATCAGTGATCGACTTCCAGTGCCTCAGCCGTTCTGCGATCAATCGCGCGCGCTGCTGATTGTCCCGTTGGTCAACCGGTCTCCTTCCTCGACGGTGTGAGCGGCTTCCGTCATCAGCCACTCGCGAAAGGCGGCAATCTTCGATTTATGAACCATGTCGCTGCTGCACAGGAAGTAGTAGCCCTCGTCGGTCTCGACCTCGATATCGGAAAGCCTGGCCAGGCGACCGCTAACCAATTCGCCATGGGCGAGCAGCAATGTGGTGAAGCAGATCCCCTGCCCCTGCACGGCAGCCGCGATCATCAGATTGGCGTCGCTGAAATAGAGCGTGTCGCGGAAGGGCTTGCCGATCAATCCGCTCTTCTCGAGCCAAGCCGTCCAGTCGGGCTGATTCAGGACCTGGAGCAGCGTATGGCCGGCGAGCTCGTCGTGCGAGATCGATCGATGGTCCTTGAAAAGGCTCGGGCTGCAGACGGGGATCAGCGATTCATCGACGATCTTCTCGGCATGCATGTTCTCCCATGTGCCCTTTCCCCAACGGATCGCCACATCGATGTCCTGACGATTGAATGCTACCGGATCGGAAGATGCGAGAAGCGTGACCTTGATATTCGGATTTTGCTCCATGAAGCCCTTGAGGCGCGGCGCGAGCCAGGAGGATGCGAACGCCGGCGCCGCATTGACACACAGCACGGCCGGCGCCGAGGGATCCGAAAGCTTGCTGCAAGCCCGCGCCATCATGTTTAGAGCTTCACTGACGGTGGCGCACAAAGCCGTCCCTTCGCGAGTCAGCTCGAGGCCGCGCGGCAGCCGACGAAACAACCGCACATCGAGGAACTCCTCGAGCTGCCGGATCTGTTGGCTGATGGCCGACTGGGTGACCAGGAGCTCCTCGGCGGCGATCGTGAAGCTGGAATGGCGCGCCGCTGCCTCGAAGGCTCGAAACAGATTGAGCGGGGGCAGCCGGCGGTTGCGCCGACTAACCCGGGGTGGAGCCGGGGACGGCCTCGTCTTGCCTTGCGGCGGCGGTGGCTTCCGATGCTCCACGAGAGCTCCTGCGAGCAGGGTGCAGTTGGTCGAACCTCTCCCTATGCTGCATCAGAAAGGCCGCCCTGCGCCAGCACTGATCCGAGAAGCGGCAGAACATCCGCGCCGAACCGTTCCATGGATGCCAAGGTCTCGCGACGGCCAATGCCGGCGAACCCCATGAAGCAGGACAGATGACTGGGTTTCGTTGCCGCAATCTCGCTGGCAAGCCGCTCGGCACAGTCCTGCGCACCGCCGATCACCGCATTGTCCAGAAAATCGTCAAGCGGCGGTTCGTCATGGAACGGCATCAGTCGCACGAACGGGCCGTCCTTGTCGAACGTGGCACCCTTGAGATTGCGATCGGCTCGGAACAGGTTGCGGACACATTCCGCGGCATGCAATGCGTCGCTGCGCCGTTCCGTGACGTAGACGAACCGCTGCACCGCCAGTGGCATGGTCTCTGCCGATCCGCCGCCGGCCATCCAGCCCTCGACGATCCGCCGACGCTGCTCCAGAGCAAGATCGAGCCCGCGATGCCCGAAGCTCATGAATGGCGTGTGGCCGCCGCGCGCCGCCCGTTCGAGAACCGCCCGGTTGGTGCTGACGACATAGACTTCCGGCAGCTCCAGACCGAACGGACGCATTGGCAGCTCGGTCGGTGGAATATGGAAGTTCCGTCCCGAATAAGCGATCGCGCCGGTCGAAAGGCCCTGCTCCAGGATGTCCCAGACCTCGAGCATGATCTCGTGCTTGCGCTCCGGGTCGACGCCGAAGCGGCTGAACTCGTAGGGCTGATAGCCGCAGCCGAGCCCCAGCACCAGCCGTCCGCCGCTCAGCAGGTCCGCGAATGCCACCTCCTGCACCAGCCTGAGCGGATTGTGAAACGGCAGCGGCAGGACAGCCGGACCCAAACGGATGCGCTTGGTCGCGGGAATGCAGCGCGTCACCATCATCAGCGCCGCCGGGCAGATCGAGTGATTGGTGAAATGGTGCTCGGCGAACCAGGCGATGTCGAAATTGAGATCTTCGGCCATCGTCACCATGTCGATCGAGGTCTGCACAACCGCCGCCGGCGACGTGTTGCGGTCGTATAGACCCATGAGGTTGAAGAGACCGAGCTTCACCATGCTGTGCCATCTTTCGAGCAGCATCTGTAACACTGCTGGCCCGGCCCACCCAAATTAGATGTCGTCACACCGCCAGCATGCATTAGCTCGACTAATCCTCGCGCTTGCACCAGCCCCTCTAATGCTGCCATTACGAAACATCGTTTGTGCGTCGCTCTGGAATCTCCAAAACTCCGGAGGCCGGGCGTTGACAGCGCGACCATAATCAGGGACTCGCGAATGACCGCATTGCCGGAATTCGATGGAAGGGCTGCAATCGTCACCGGCGGGGCTCGCGGCCTTGGCCGAGCCATCGCGCAGATGTTGGTCGAGCGTGGCGCGCAGGTTGCAATCATCGATCTGAACGGACAGGCCGCGGCCGAAACCGCCGACGATCTGCGACGCAGCGACGGCATCGTGCATGGTGTCGCGGGCGATATCCGCTTTCGCGACGGCGCCCGAGCCGCCGTGACCGAGGCCGCCGCACGGCTCGGTGCGCTCGACATCCTCATCAACAATGCCGGCGTCTACCCGCGAAAGCCCTTGCTCGAGATCGACGATCAGGCATGGGACCATACTTTCGATGTGAACCTTCGCGGCATGTACCATGTCACGACCGCGGCTGTACCTTTGATGCGTGAGCGAAAGGGCGGCCGCATCGTGTCGATCGCCTCGATAGACGCGCACATTCCCTATCCCAAGAATGCCCATTATGCGGCCGCCAAGGCCGGCGTGATCAGCTTCACCCGCTCTTTCGCCGAAGCCTGCGCCGCCGATCAGATCCTGGTCAATGCCGTATCCCCCGGTCCGATCGCCACCCAGCAACTACGCGATCTCGGAATCCTTGCCGATCTCGAGAAGAACGCGCCGCTCGGCCGTGTCGCGGCGCCCGAGGACATTGCCGAGGTCGTGTGTTTCCTGGCGAGCAGTCGCAACCGCTTTATCACCGGTGAAACAATCATCGCCAGCGGCGGCATTGTGATGGCGTGAAACGACAACAAAGGGAGGACTCCGTGAACCAGCGACAACAGCTCAACCGTCGGAATCTCCTGGCAAGCGCTGCCGGCATTGCGGTGGCGTTGCCGGTGATCGGCTTTCCCTCCGTGCTGCGCGCCAAGCCCGAGCGAATGACCATCCCCAATCCAGGTGGCGCCCTCGAAGAGGCGCTGAAGGCGGCCTATTTCAAGACCTTTACCGAGAAGACCGGCATCGAGATCTCCGGTGCGCCCTATGCCGACACCGCCAAGATCAAGGCGATGGTCGAGAACAATGCCGTCGACACCGATGTGATTTTCACCGATGCCGCCGATGCCGCGATCCTTGCCAAGCAAGGCCTGCTCGAGCCGATCGATTTCTCCGTCGTCGACAAATCCGTGCTCATCCCCGAAGCGGTGCACGAGCATTATCTCCTGGCGGACGTCGCGGCCTACGCCATGGCGTGGAACACCAAGAGCATGCCGGACGACAAGCGCCCCAAGACATGGGCTGAGTTCTTCGATCCGGCGGCCAAGCCTGGTCAGCGCAGCCTGTGGAAATATGCAGCCCAGACGCTGGAAGTGGCGGCGATGGGCGCCGGCCAGAGCCGTGACAAGCTCTATCCGCTCGATCTCGATGCCGCCTTTGCCAAGCTCGATGCCATCAAGGGCTCCCTCACCTGGTGGGATTCCGGAGCGCAGGGTGCGCAGCTCATCATCGATGGCGAGACCGACGTCGGCACCGTGTGGAACGGCCGGCTCTACAAGCCGCGCAAGGACGGTGCCCCGGTCGACTACACCTTTGATCATTGCCTCTATGTCTGCGACTCGATCGTCGTCCCCAAGGGTGCCAAGAACAAGGCCGAGGCGATGAGCTTCATCGCCAACTTCACCGATCCGAAAAATCAGGCTGTCTTCTGTAAATCCATACCCTATGGACCGGTGAACCCCGCAACCTTCCCCCTGCTCGATTCCGAGACAAAGGCCGCCCTGCCAAATACGCCGGAGAATGCCAAGACCGCCGTTTTCCAGAATTTCGGCTACTGGGCCGACAATGGCACGAAGATCATCGAGCAGTTCAACAAGTGGCTGCTGGGATGAGTTGCTGAGCGAGATCGGCGCATGGCCGCCATCGATACCGCTCAGCGGCCGCAAACAGGAACAAGGCCGTGGACGCAGGCCCGCGGCTATTCGCTGCTCCTGATCGCGCCTGCAGCGGTTCTCGCCATCTTCTTCATCTGGCCGCTGGTGCAGGTCGTGATCCGCAGTGTTGTCGAGCCGGAGGTCGGCCTCGGCAACTATGCCAGGATCTTCGCCACGACCACCTATCTGCGGGTGATCGCCAACACCATGACCCTTGCCGCCACGGTTGCGCTGGTAACGCTGGTTCTGGCCTATCCCGTCGCCTGGATGGTATCGACCCTGCGCGGCAACACACTCTATTTCTGCCTCGCTCTGATCCTCATTCCCTTCTGGACAAGCGTCGTGATCAGGACATTTGCCTGGATGGTGTTGTTTCAACGTCGCGGCATCTTGAACAGCTTTCTCATATCCACCGGATTGATCGAGCAGCCGCTGCGCCTCATGCACAATTCCATCGGCGTCCATATCGGAATGGTGCACATCCTTCTTCCCTTCATGGTTCTGCCGCTCCTCAGCTCAATGCGCTCCATAGATCCGACGATCATGCGGGCGGCATCGGTGCTCGGTGCCAATCCTTTGCGGCAGTTCGTGCATGTCTATCTTCCCCTCACCATGCCGGGCGTGAGCGCCGGCGTTCTTCTCGTTTTTATTTCGGCGCTCGGCTTCTTCATCACGCCGGCCCTGCTGGGTGGACCCCAGAACATGATGATCGCCGTTCTGATCGAGCAGCAAACGTCACGGCTACTGGACTGGCCGATGGCCTCGGCACTCGCCTCGCTGCTGCTCGCCGCAACGGCGTTGCTCTACCTCCTCTACGATCGAATTTCTCGGCATCTCGGCGCAGCCGGGGTGTTTGGAGGCTGAGATGGCGGGAACGTCATGGACCATCCTCGCCATCGCCATCCGCATCGTCGCGGTGCTGGTCTTGACCTATCTTGTCCTGCCAACCTTCGTCATCGTTCCCCTGTCATTTTCGAGCGAAAGCTTCCTGAGCTTTCCCCCGCCCGGCTGGTCGCTCCGGTGGTATGAGCAGCTGATCGGCCATCAGGACTACGGAATCGCTCTCGCCAACAGCCTGAAGATCGGGCTTCCTGCTGCCGCGCTGGCGACCATTCTCGGCACCATGGCGGCGCTGGGACTGGCCCGCGGCAACATGCCCGGACGTGCACTGATGACCATCATCGTCATTGCGCCTTTGATCCTGCCGCCGATCGTTCTGGCCATCGGGCTCTTTCCCATCATGGTCCGGCTCGGAATCATCGGTACCTATCCCGCCATCCTGTTTGGCCATGTTGTCGTGTCGATGCCGCTCGTCTTCATCACTGTTGCGGCCGCTCTCAAGAGCTACAGCCCCACCTTCGAACTTGCCGCCATGACGCTTGGCGCCAATGAATGGCGAAGCTTCTGGCATGTGACCTTTCCGATGATCCGGCTTGGCGTGATGGTCGGATTCATTTTTGCCTTTACCTTTTCGTTCGATGAAATCATCCTCGCCCTGTTCCTCACCAATTCCGCCACCCGCACCTTGCCGCGGCTCCTATGGGAGCAGCTCAATCTCTATATGACACCGCTCGTTGCCGCAGCGACCGTGGTCATCCTTCTTATCACCATGATGATGCTTTTCATCGCGGCGAGCATTGCCCGCAGAGGCGACGCCAAGCAGGCGGACGGGTCGTCATGAAGCAGCCGCTCGTCCAGCCCGAGGTCACGACGACGGCGCCGCTCCGCGGCACGATGGGCGCCGCGGTCAATTTCATCGGCCTCGAGAAGCGCTACGGCGCTGTCAGGGCACTGATGCCGACCACCCTCGAGATCCTCTCTGGCGAGTTCTTCGCAATCATCGGCCCAAGCGGCTCGGGCAAGTCGACCTTGCTCGGCGTCACTGCCGGCTTCATTCCGGCATCGGCAGGCCAGATCCTGGTGAACGGCCGAGATCTCGTCGGCGAGCCGCCTTACACCCGGAACATCGGCATGGTGTTCCAGAACTACTCTCTCTTTCCCCATATGACCGTTGCCGAGAATATCGCCTTCCCGCTCAAGATGCGAGGAAAGCCAGCAGCCGAGATCGACGGCAAGGTTGCCAGGATGCTCGAGGCCGTACGGCTTTCGGGCTTCGACTCTCGTCGTCCCCAGCAATTGTCCGGGGGCCAGCAGCAGCGTGTCGCGCTGGCGAGGGCCGCCGTTTATGACCCGCTGTTGCTGCTCATGGACGAGCCACTCGGCGCACTCGACAAAAATCTCCGGGAGGAAATGCAGGAGGAGATCAAGCGCTTTCAGGCCGCCATAGGCACAACCGTGATCTATGTCACGCATGATCAGCAGGAAGCCGCGTGCATGGCCGACCGCATCGCCGTCATGAACAATGGGGTCATCATCCAGATAGCCTCGCCGCGCGCGCTCTATGAGAATCCGCGCACGAGCTTTGTCGCAAGCTTTCTCGGCGAAGCCAATCTCATGGGGGTCGAGCAGATCACCGGTGGCGGGATCAATGGATGCACAGCACGCGTGCCTGGCGGATATATCGTGCGCACTGCATCGACCACCCTGCCGGCATCGCGATCAGCGCTGCTCGTGCGACCGGAGAACATCATGATCGGCGAAGAGCGCGGCTCTGCCGAGAACCGTTTCCCCGGGGTGATCTCCGATGTGGTCTACACCGCCGGCTCCGTACGTTATCGCGTCCGGCTGGGCGACAACCTGGTTTTGACAGTTCGAGTGCCATCGCGTCATGGCATCATTCTCCAGGCGCTCGGGGATGCAGTGACGGTCGCCTGGCGCGCCAGCGACACCATTATCGTAGCGGAGGAAGGATGACGCACGACCTGCATGGTCGCGTTGCCATCGTCACCGGCGCCGGCTCGGGCATTGGTCAGGCAACTGCCTGGCTGCTCGCAGAACGGGGTGCCGCCGTGCTGGTTCAGGACATCGATCGAGACGGCGCAGCGGTCACAGCGGCACGGCTCGACCAGCAAGGCTGCGACTTCCTTGTCCTGATCTGCGATATTGCCGACCCGCAGGCCGACCGTCGCATTGTCGAGGCTGCGCTGGACCGCTGGGGCGCATTGGATATCCTGGTCAACAATGCCGGGATCGGCATCGATCATCCCATCGAGAAAATCGATGAGCCGGCATTCGACCGCATGTTCGCCGTCCATGTAAAAGGGACATTCTTCACCACCCAGGCAGCCTTTCCAGCCTTGAAGCGGTCCAGATGCGGTCGAATCATCAACACGTCCTCGCGCTGGGCGCTCGCGGGTCATGACCGGGCATCCGACTATGTGGCTGCCAAATCGGCCATCCTCGGCCTGACCAAGGCCTGGGCCCGCGAGCTGGCGCCCCATCGCATTACGGTCAATGCGATTGCCCCCGGAGGCGTGAAGACGGCCATGGTTCGCCGAACTCTCGGGGAATCCGGCATCGTGGCGGAGGAGAAGCAGGTGCCGCTCGGCCGATGGTGCGAGCCAAGCGAGATCGCGGCCACCACCGTCTTTCTCGCTTCCGACGCAGCGGCGTTCATCACCGGCCAGGTGGTCTCACCCAATGGCGGCAAGACCATGGTCGGGTTCTAGCGAAAGAGGAGATTGGGAAGGATGTCGAACTTCGAAGGGCGCGTGGCCGTCATCACGGGTGGAGGCCGCGGAATGGGTCGGGCCCATGCCTGCCTGCTGGCCGCGCGCGGCGCATCGGTGGTTGTCCAGGATATTCTGGAGACCGAGGCCCATGAGACTGCCCGCATGGTCAGGGATGCGGGCGGCGAAGCGCAGGCGATCATCTGCGATGTCACCGACATCCGCAGCGTTCGCGCGGAGCTTGCGGCGATGGAACGCCGGCTCGGGCGTCTCGACATCCTGGTGAACAATGCCGGAATCGGGAGCGAGGCGCCGCTTGAGGAAATCACCGAGCAGGATTTCGACCGGATGTTCGCGGTCCACGTCAAAGGCAGCTTCTTCGCGACCCAAGCGGTGGTCCCGGGCATGAAAGCGCGCCGCACCGGCAAGATCATCAACATCTCTTCGATCTGGGGAATGGTAGGCCACCATGCCGCGTCGGACTATTGCGGCGCCAAGGCTGCGCTTCTCGGGCTGACCAAGGCATGGGCCCGCGAACTGGCGCCGTGGAACATCCATGTCAATGCGGTGGCGCCGGGCGGGGTGATCACCGAGATGGTGCTGCAGCAACCCAATATCGAAACGCGGATGGCTGAAAAGATCAAGCTCGTGCCGCTTGGCCGCTATGCCGATCCCTCCGAGATCGCCGCGACCGTCGCCTTTCTTGCCTCCTCGGAGGCCGATTTCATCACCGGCCAGGTCATCAGCCCCAATGGTGGCCAGACCATCGTCGGCATTTGACGAGGAGACAGCAGCATGAAACTTGGACTTTTCAACCTGATGACGCTGCGCGGTGCCAGCGATGGCCGACAGATGATCGACGAGACACTCGATATGGTGAAGCTCGCCGAAGCGATCGGCTTCGATACCGCCTGGATGGCCGAGCATCATTTCTCGAATTACAGCATGTGCGTGTCGCCTCTGGTCATGGCTGCCTATTGCGCCGGCGTGACCCGCACCATTCGGCTGGGCACCGCCGTGCTGGTCCTGCCGCTCTATCATCCTGTCCGCATGGTCGAGGAGATGGGCCTGGTCGATCAAATCAGCAACGGTCGGCTGGTGGTCGGGATCGGCACCGGCTATCAAGGCTACGAATTCGACCATTTCGGGATCAACCTCGAGGAGCGTGTCGAGCGCTCCCTGGAGATGGCCGATATCATCGAGCGTTTCTTCGCGAGCGAGACGTTCTCCTATTCCGGCAAGCATTATACGCTGAAGGAGATGCCGATCTGCACCCGCATGCTGAATGGCCGCCGCCCCGATATCTATGTTGCCGGTGCTCAGCCCGAGCTTGTCGAGAGGGCCGCGCGCGACGGCTGGATTCCCTTCATAACCGTCGGTGCGCAAGGCAGCGATGTCCTTGCACGCCAGCGACAATATTACGAGGGGATCTTCGCCAAGGTCGGGCGGGATCCCCGCACGATGCCCTTCGCGGTGCAACGCTACATCTATGTCACCGACAGCCGAGCCGACGCTCGTGATGCCGCCGAGCGCATCCTCTATGTCAACCGCCTCGCCTTCAGCATGCGGTTCAACTACCAGGAACTCGACGGTGCCCAGCTGAAGCCGGTTCCCTACAAGGATGAGCCAACTCCGGAGCAGATCATCGACAATGTCATCATTGGCTCTCCCGAGCATTGTGCTTCGCGGATCATTGCCGAAGCGCAAACGGTCAAGATGAGCAACCTGAGCTGCTTCATGCAATTTGGCGGCATGGAAGGACGTCGGGCGCTGCGCTCGCTCGAAAGATTCGGCACCGAGGTCGTGCCTCTGCTCGAGCGTGAGCTTGGTCCGATCATCACCAGCAGCGCACGGAGCGCAGTACCAAAGGCAGCTTCCGGCTAGTATGGAACAACATCGGACAGCCTTCATTTCGGCGATGGCGCGCATCGCGTCGGGCGTGAGCGTGGTGACGAGCGATGGCCCTGCCGGTCGTGCCGGCCTGACCGTCAGCGCAATGTGCTCGCTCTCGGCCGACCCGCCGGCGGTCCTCGTCTGCATCAACCGGGCGAGCCACGCTGGCCGGATCATCCGCATAAACGGAGTTTTCTGCCTGAATGTTCTGGCTTCCCACCAGGCCGAGATTGCGCGCCGCTTTGCTGGTCCAGCCATTCAAGGAGACAAGTTCCTCGAGGTCGGCTGGGACCGTTTCATCACTGGTGCGCCGGCACTGCGGGAAGCGGTCGCCATTTTCGACTGCAACCTCACCAGAGGTGCCGATTTTGGCAGCCACGACATTCTCATCGGCGTGGTGGCCGAGAGCGAGGAGCGAGCCGGAACGCCACTCGTCTATGCGGGGCGGACCTACTGTGTTCCGGCCGCCCTACCGGATCACCGGTTATCGGCTCAGATTTGACAGGGCGTGGGTCAGCGATGATTTCACATTGACGATATGCGCCTCGAGCAGCGCCGACGCCGCGTCGAAGCGCTTGGTGCGGCAGAGCTTGACCAGCTCGGCATGTTCCTTCTCTGCACGCTCCATGCCATCGGTATAGGTCAGCTGAAGGCGGGTGTGGCGGTCCGAGGCCTGCAACAGCGCAGTCACTATGGTCATTGTGCGTGGCCGGTTGCTGTGCTGGTACAGCATAAGATGGAACTGAGTATTCAGCTCACCCCAGCGTATGACGTTCTTCGTCCTGAGCTCGTGGCTGTACTCGTCGAGAATGGCTTCGAGCCGGGCGAAGTCGCCCGCAGACAAGCGCGGTGCGGAGGCCCGCAACAGCCATGGCTCGAGCAATGTGCGCAGGTCGAAAAGTTCCTCGATTTCGGCGATCGAAAGCTCCGACACCACCGCTCCGCGGTGTGGGATGATTTTGATCAACCCTTCCGCTTCGAGCTGCAGCAAGGCCTCGCGCAAAGGAATGCGACTGATTCCGAATTCGGACGCGAGCGCATCCTGCCGGAGCTGGTAACCTGCAGGAAAGCTGCCGGTGAGAATGCGGCGGCGCAGCTCCTCGGCCGTCGCGGCGGCGAGTGTCCGATGCGCCAGTCCCTTGGTTATCACAGCGGCGGCGGTAGGCGAGTTCATTGGATGTCCATGATCGTTGGCAAACATCCCGATATTGACACAAGATTTGTATACAATCTACGATCTTACGGGGACACAGGGCGGCATAGGACATACCAACGCGGATCTTGATGGACGCGCTTCTTCGGTTACGAAACGTCTCGAAGAGCTTTGGCAGGACGTCTGCTGTCAAGCCGGTCGATCTGGAGATCCATCGTGGCGATTTCTTCGCGATCCTTGGGCCGTCCGGCTGCGGCAAGACAACGCTTTTGCGCATGATCGGCGGTTTCGTCGGACCGACCTCGGGCACGATCGAAATCGCCGGCAAGGACGTCACGGCGCTCGGACCCGAGCGGCGCCCGACCAACATGGTGTTCCAGGGCTATGGCCTGTTCCCGCATATGACGGTGAAGCAGAACGTCGCTTACGGCTTGCGCATCGCCAAGCTTCCCAAGCAGGAAATTGCCGAGCGTACCAGGGAGGCGCTGGCGCTCGTCCATCTAGAGGAGCTCGAATCGCGCATGGTACAGGAGCTCTCAGGCGGCCAACAGCAGCGCGTCGCCCTGGCGCGGGCCCTGATCATGCGACCACCCGTCCTGCTGCTCGACGAGCCCTTGGCCGCGCTTGACCTCAAGCTTCGTCAGGCGATGCAGGAGGAGCTGCGCCGCATCCACAGCGACATTGGCGGGACATTCGTGTTCGTCACCCACGGTCAGGGCGAGGCGATGAGCCTGGCCAATCGACTGGGGGTCATGCATCAGGGTGAAATGATCCAGGTAGGGTCGCCAGAGGATGTCTACCGACGACCAAAAAGCGCCTTCGTGGCGGCTTTCGTGGGCGATGCAAACATTCTGAAGGGCAACCGCAAGGCGGGGATGGTCACCCTGGAAGCGGGCGCGCGCTTTCGCTCCGAAGGACCGGATTCGTCCGTGATGGTGGTGGTGCGACCTGAGTCGATTGCGATCAATTGTTCGCAGCGAAACGACGAATGCACGTTGCGCGGCCGGATCGGCGACATGATCTTCATGGGGGCTCACATACGATATTCCGTGGACGTCGCAGAGCTCTCGCCGATCATGGTCCAGGTGAATCCCGGATCAGCACCGCCGATGAGCCGCGGCGAGGAAGTGGAGCTGTCCTGGGCACCCGACAATCAGACGATCCTGGTGACGTGAGATGCCGCGAGTCGAATGCGCACTCGAACACCATGACCTGATCGGCGAGTCGCCACTTTGGAGCATTTCTGAAGCGGCGCTCTATTGGGTCGATGTCATTGGACAGAGCATCTACCGGCTTTCGTTTGAGAAACGGAACTGCACACAATGGGTCATGCCGGAGGCAATCGGCTCGATCGCCTTCCGTCGCGGCGGTGGGCTGATCGCTGGCATGCGCAGCGGCATCTACTCCCTCGATATCGATTCCGGTCGCCGCAAGGCACTGTTCGAGCTCGAGTCCGTTGCGCCAGGTCTACGTTTCAACGATGGCAAGTGCGACCGAGCCGGACGATTCTGGTCCGGCACCATGGATGATCGGAGTTTCGCGCCGATCGGCAAGCTCTATCGTCTGGATGCATCCGGGCAATGCACGGTAGCCGACGAACATTTCATCATCGTCAATGGCATTGCCTGGAGCCCCGACAATCGCACCATGTATGTTGCCGATACCCGTCGCGACGTAGTCTATGCATATGATTTCGATCTAGCGACCGGAGCCATCGGGGGAAAGCGTTCGTGGATCTCCACCGAGAAGATCGCCGGCCGGGTCGATGGTGCGACCGTCGCGCAGGACGGAACCTATTGGTGTGCCCATGTCCGCGGCGGCGAAGTTGCACAATATGATCCCGATGGCCGGCTCATCCAGACACTCGCGCTGCCGGTCAAATATCCATTGATGTGCAGCTTTGGCGGGCCCGACATGGACATCCTCTTCGTCACCACCAGCCGTGCACTCGCAACGCCCGAGGAGTTGATATCCCAGCCGCTGAGCGGCAGCGTGTTCGCCATCTACGACACCGGCAGCATCGGCATTCCGGAAAGCGAGTTCGGCTGATGGCGCAACATCACCTCACCATCGAGGCGCTTGCCGATCGGCTGGCGCAATTCCCCCGCGTCGGGCTGGCCTATCTGCCAACCCCGCTCGAATTCTGTCCGCGATTTTCCAAAGCGCTCGGCAACATCGATGTGCTGGTCAAGCGCGATGATCTGACCGGACTCGCCTTCGGCGGCAACAAGACCCGCCAACTCGAATTCGTCTTCGGCGAGGTGCTTCGCAGCGGCGCCGACGTTGTCGTGGCCGGCGCCTATACGCAGTCCAATTGGTGCCGCCAGATTACCGCTGCCGCGCGGAAGTTCGGACTGGATGTCTCGTTGGTGCTGGCGCACGGCGTGAAAGGACCGATGCTGCAGGGAAATCTGCTGCTCGACCGGATCATGGGCGCCGACGTGACGATCCTCAATGTCCTCGACGAAGAGCTGCAGCCCTATCTGGAGGCCAAGGCGAACGAGCTGCGGACGCAGGGCCGCAAGCCCTTCCTGATCTCCTCGTTCGAGCTCGACACGCAATCCTTGGCCGCACTTGGCTATGTCGAGGCGGTGGTCGAGATCGTTCGCCAACTCGCCGCCATGGGAAGAACGCTCGACTCCATTTACGTCGCTGGTTCGGAAATGTCGCCGGCCGGTCTCAATGTCGGTGTCAGGGCACTCGGTTTGCCGACCCGGGTGGTGTCGATCAGCCCGATCGTCTATCCGGAAGGGCGCGCCGAGGAGATCGCACGCATCGCCACGGCATGCGCCGGGCGTCTTGGAATGGATTTTCGATTCGACCCCGCCGACATCATCGTCGATGACGGATATATCGGAGAGGCGTATGGCATCGTCAGCGATGCCGGGCGTGAAGCGATGATGTTGCTCGCTCGAACCGAGGGCATAATGCTTGACCCCGTCTACACGAGCAAGGGGATGGCAGGTCTGATCGGTCATGCCCGTCGAGGGATATTCAAGGAGGGCGCCAATGTCGTCTTCGTGCACACCGGCGGGCTGCCAGCGCTTTTCGCCTATGCGCAGGATCTCGGACTCTAACCTTTGCGAATGGCGGCGATGCCTGCGCTCAATCCTTCCTGGAGGAGCCCGATGTCCCAGGAATATTGGATGAAGCGATAGCCCTCCGCTACCCTCCGACACGCGATGTCCGGCGCGAATGCGGCGCAGCCCGGAACCTTTCCCAGCTGTTGGCAAATGTCGCGCACCATGGTCATGGCAGCGGTGATATCCGGATGATCGACATGCGCCCCGAGCCCCATATCGAGGGCCAGGTCGAACGCCGTGACGAGCGCTACGTCGATGCCTGGGACAGACAGAATTGCTTCGGCATGGGCGATCGCCTGTTGCGATTCCAGCTTGGCAATGATCAGGATGGAATCATTGGCATCGGCTATCGTTTTTTCGATCCGCTGCGCTTGATAGAGGTCATGAGCAATCCCGAAAGCACCGCCGCGATTGCCGAGCGGCGCGTAGCGCGTTGCTTCGACGATCTCCTTGGCCTGCTCGGCGGTGCGCACATGCGGTACCATAAGGCCCATCGCACCCATGTCGAGCAGCAGCCCTTCCCGCTCGAACTTCTCGCCGGGAGAATTGACGATCGGTACCAATCCCGCGCCGCGGGCCAGCGCCAGCTGCGTCCGAAGGGCTTCCGGACCCCAGCCACTATGCTCATAATCGAAGATCACGAAATCGGCGCCGCATGACGCGACGATGCCGGGAAGACCGGCGGTATAGAACTCGCCGATATAGGGGCCGACCACGACCTCGCCGAGTTCGAGCCTTTGCTTGACCTTGTTGACGTTCATCGATCCTCTATCCACGGTAGCGTGTCAGCCGCAGTCCGAGCAAGGTGGAGATGATCGTCACCGCCAGGATCAGCGTGCCGATGGCATTCACCATCGGCGTGACGGAGGAACGCATCATGCCCCAGATCAGCGTAGGCAGGGTGTTGCCGCTGCCGATCGTGAAGAAGGTGATCACGAAATCGTCGAAGGAGATGGCAACAGCAAGAAGAGCGGCTCCGAGCACCGTCGGGGCGATGATCGGCAACGTGATGGTCGCGAATGCCTTGAGCGGCGATGCTCCGAGATCACGTGCACTTTCGAGAATCCGGATATCGAAGTCGCGGAGCTGGGCGTAGACGACAAGGATGACGAAAGGCTGCGTCAGCAGGATATGGCTGGCGGTCACCGTAGCCAGGTTGAGCTCAATACCGAGACTCACATAAAAGGTGGCAAGCGACACCGCGAGCACCAGCGGCGGCAGCATCATCGGAAGGCTCAGCACGGCCAGCAGAGATGTTGCCGCACGACGCGGCAAGCGCGCCAGGCCAGCAGCCGCGGCGGTTCCGACCACTGCCGAGACCAGCGCCACGCTGCCGCCGATGGTCAGACTGCGGCGCAGCGAGGGTGCGAACTGCGGATGCTCCAGCATCGCACGCCACCACCTGAGCGACAGCTCATCGATCGGGAAATTGGTCAGTGCGCGGTTGGTGAAAGCGAACAGCACCACAAGCAGCAGCGGCATCAGTAGGAAGATGAAGAACAGCGCTGCCACACCTACCCACATATGCGATCGCCTGATCATCGCCAGTCGAAGATCCGCATGAGTTGCGAAAAGGTCAGGACCACCAGAAACGCCGCGGCAAGCAGCGAGAACGACATCGCCGCACCGAGCGGCCAGTTGAGAAACTCACCGAACTGCGCCGCAATCAAGTTCCCGAGCATCGTCATGCGTCCACCCACCAGCACCGGCGTGACCCAGTCGCCGCAGGCAATGAGGAAGCACAGCGTGAAACCCGTCGTGATTCCGGTCTTGCAGCGCGGGACCACATGGTCGAACAGGATCGCCGTGAAGGGCGCACCGAGATCGCGGGCCGATTCAAGCTCGCTGTCCTGGATTCCACGCATCGCAGCGGCGATCGGCAGCATGGCGAAGGGAAACAGGAAGTTCGTGAGCGTCAGAACGACGGAGGGCGGATTGTAGAGGAGCCATGTCACGGGCTCGGAAACGATGCCGAGAGCCATGAGAGCGTTGTTGATGATGCCTTCGGTTCCGAGGATGGTGCGCCAGGCATAGACTTTCATGAGATAACCGCCAAACAGCGAGATCAGCGCAACGAACAGCATGACCGACCCAAACCGGCCGGCCTTGAAGCGGGCGATATAGGCGTAGATGAAACCGAGCGTCACTACGGACAAAGACACGATCGTGGCAATGAAAAGCGTATAGATGCCGAGCGTCAGGTAGTCGCGAGCGACCTCACGGTAGTTGTCCAGATTGGGCTCGTGAATCAGCTCGTAGGATTCGAAACGCCAAAAGCTGACCACCAGAAAATAGAGCGTCGGTGCGATAAAGAGACCGACGAAGATCAGGAGCGACGGGGCGACGAGCAGGGCGGACCTATAGGTCGTGCTCATGATGCGAGGTCCGCCCGCTTGTCCATCAGGCATTCTTGAAGCGCAGATATTCCTTCTTCCAGTCGTCGAAAGTCGCGATGTCGCCCTCGGCCTTGAGCGGCGCCACCGGGAAAAAGCCTACCTTCTTGCTGAAACCCTCGAGATCATCATAGGGGTACAGCGCCCGCGCCTCTGCCGGAAGCTTCTTGATTGCATCCGTGTTGAGGATACCGAGAAGCTCGCCCTCGCCGGCCTTGAGTTGAACCGGCTCGCTCAGCGCCTCGTTGGCGAGCGCGTGAGCGACGTCGCTGTTGGGGGCATCTCGCACGATGCAATAGCAATCCATCCAGCCGAAAGTCCCTTCCTTCGGGTAGGTGTAGGCAACCTTCTTGCCCTTGTCCGCCGCCTTCTTGACCACGACCTCCCAGCCATTGAAGGTGATCACCGCCTCGCCGCGCGCGAGCGCGTCGGCCATATCGCCATAGCTTGTGGCGAGCACCCGCGTCTGACCCTTGACCTTGATGAGGAAGTCGACGGCATCCTTGAGCTGCTGATGCGTGAGCCGCGTCGGCACCTTGGCGTCGGTCACCACCCTTGCCGCGAGCTGGATGTTGTTGAGATTGTCCAGCATGCTGACCTTGCCCTTGTATTCGGACTTCAGCACGTCGCTCCAGGACTTCGGCTCCTTGATCGCTCCGGGGTCGTACATCATGGGAACGCCACCCCAGACATAGGGCACCGCGTAGAGCTTGCCGTCGATGCGAATGCTCGGATTGCCAAGGAAAAACGGATGCACGTTCTTGAGGTTGGGGACTTTGCTCTCATCAACCGCTGCAAGCGTGTTGAGCTTAACCAGCAGCGGAACATAGGTGACATTCGGCGTGACGAGATCCACCCGGCCGACGCCGCCGCTGGTCAGCTTCGAGATGATCTGATTGCTGTCGCCGATATAGGTCGGATCGAGCGTGATGTTGTTTGCCTTGAGGTAGCCTTCGAGAGGCTTGTCATAACCTTCCCAGCCCACCAAGGTCACGGTCGTCGCAGACTTAACCGATCGCATGGCGCCCGCCACACCCAGCAGCAGGACGCTGGACGAGGCCAGCAGAAAACCGCGACGATCCATCGATCCGAAGAGCCGCGCGCTCACAAGGCCACATCTTTCGTATCGCATTGCCTAGACCTCCCTGGCTCGGCTATTCTATATTGTATACGATTTCAGTTTATATGAACGGACAGGTGCAGTCGAGGTGGCATTGGGAGGCAAGTCTTGGATCCTGGCGAACGTCGGCGTATCGGCGGCAGCAATGTCCAAGTCACCTGTTTCGGTTTCGGTGGCGCCCCGTTGGGAGAGCGTTTCGTTCGTGTCAGCAATGCTGCGGCCGATGCAATCATCGAGGAAGCCTATGCCTCCGGCATCAACTATTTCGATACTGCTCCGCAATATGGCCAGGGCAAGAGCGAGGCGAGGCTCGGGCGGGTCCTCCAGACCAAGCCGCGCGAGAGCTACGTATTGTCCACCAAGGTCGGTCATCTCTATGAACCACCCGCCGACCCTGCAACATTTGCCGCGCAGCTGAAGGGCAACGGTCTCCACTTCGCGGCCCATTCGGACTACACGCGATCCGGCGTCATGCGTTCCTACGAACACAGCCTCCTCCGGCTGGGTCTCAACAGGGTCGACATGCTGGTCATCCACGACCTCGACACCTCTCATCACGGTTCGCGCGACAAGGTCGACCGGCATTTTCGCGAACTGCTCGAGGGCGGCGGCTGGAACGCACTTCGCGAACTCAGGCGCCGCGGCGAGATCCGGGCCATCGGCTGCGGTATCAACCAGCTGGGTGAGATCCCGGAGATCCTGAACAATTGCGACGTTGATTTCTTCCTGGTGGCGATGCCCTACACCTTGCTCGACCAGAGTGCTCTGGATCGCGAGCTGCCGCTCTGCCAGGAGCGTGGTGTCAGCATTGTCATCGGCGCGGTTTTTGCATCGGGGATCCTCGCGACAGGCGCGACCGGCGATGCCAGCTATGGGTATGGTCCGGCGCCTTCAGCAATCAAGGTCAAGGTCCGTGCCATCGAGCGCGTGTGTGCCGAACACGGTATTCCTCTGCAGGCGGCGGCGTTGCAATTTCCGATGCTCCATCCCGCCGTTGCCGCCATCATCCCTGGCGCCCATGACCCCGCCATCATTCACCGGAACCTGGAGAATTTCCAACGGCCGATCCCGCCCAAGCTTTGGCGCGATCTCAAGGCGGAAGGGTTGATTCGGCCGGATGCCCCTGTCGCGTAATTGGTCGAGAATAGAACCATTCAGCGCTTCTGCTTTCTATAGGCTTCGGCGGCGCGTCCGACCGCATCGAGATCGAGCTCAAATCCCAATCCAGGCCTATCTGAAACTGCGAGCGCACCAGCGATCGGTGTCAGGTCGGGACTTTGGACAAGGTCCTCTTGCAGCAGCTGCCACATGATTTGGTTGCCATCATCCAGATTGCTCAAAGTGGATGCGACCTGGCTCGCGGCACATGTCGTAATGCCGGTCTCAAAGACGCCGTGAAGGCAGATCCTGACGCTCGCTGCCTCGGCGATTGCCGCTGCCTTGCGAAAGCGAACAACCCCACAGGTCTCGTGAAGTCCCAATACGATGACGTCGGCCGCGTGATTGCGGCAGATATCGTACACGTCCTCCGGCGTGTAGACGCTCTGGTCCGCCGCAATCGGGATGTCGACCACCGCCCGCAGCGCCGCCAAGGCCTCGGCACCTCCGGTTCCCGGCAATGGTTGTTCGATGAACTCCGGATCGAATGGCTTCAATTTTTGAAACATGCGCCGGGCGGTCATGACGTCCCACACCTCGTTGGCATCCAGCCGCAACCGCGTTTGACCGACTGCCTTGCGCACAGAGCTTACAATGTCCAAATCAAGCGCCTCGCCACGGCCTATCTTCACATAAAGCACCGAAAACCCCTGCTCGGCCAGCGCGCTCGCATGACCTGCAAGCTCGGCGGGCCTGTCTCCTTGAACGAAGCCGAAATATTCGACCTTGTCGCGGACTGCACCACCGAGAATGCGATGCAAGGGCTGGCCTGCCGCCTTGCCAATGGCGTCCCAAAGCGACAGCTCAATTCCTGTCATGGCCTGCGAAAAATAGCGGACCGCGCTTCCGGTGCCACGCGCATTGAAACCCAACCGGTAGTAAGCAGCGATCAGGCGGTTCCCATCGTAAATCGACTGCCCGATGAAGTGGGGGATCGCATCGTTGATGATGGCCAGTACCGGTTCGATTGCGGGGCTGGCAACGGATTCTCCAATTCCGGTGATGCCTTCATCGGTTTCGACCTCGATAAGAATGACCGGGGCGCCGAGCGTGACACCTTGCGCCCAATGGTAGGGCTGCTTGAACTTGCAGAACAGTGGAGTCGCGCGGATCTTGCTTATTTTCATAGTCGTCATCCGTTAGAAAGGTGATGCGCAGCTCGAAGCCTGACCAAGACTAGCAAGCATTGATCTCGGCTGCGAGTGGCGATCGATGACCCGGACGGACATCGGAGCGAATTCAACAAGGCCAGAGCCGGGCCCGAGCTGAGCAGCGGTCGTCACTGGTTGACCCGAGACAACGACGTGACCTAGCATTTCGACCTCGCAACGGCAAAGCGAGGCCGGAGCAAAGGGAGGCGGGTCTGTTGAGCAGCCGTCTGGATGAAAGCAATCCGTTCATCGACACTGGAATAGCCAGTGGCCGATTGGTGCTCTCGGCTTCGGATATCTCCAAGAGCTTTCTCGGTGTTCCGGCTTTGCGCGATGTTTCCTTCGAGCTTCAGGTCGGCGAAGTGCATGCGCTGGTGGGCGAGAATGGTGCCGGCAAGTCGACGCTCATGAAGATATTTTCAGGCGTGTACTCCGACTTCACCGGTGCGATCCGCCTGGACGGTCGGGAGGTGCGTTTTGCGAGTGTACGAGATGCCGAGGCAGCCGGTGTTGCCATCATTCACCAGGAGCTGAACCTCGTCCCGGAACTGAGCGTAGCCGAGAACATCTTTCTCGGGCGTGAGCCGTTGCTCGCCGGAATGATCGTCCACCGCCGCAAGGCAAACTCCGACGCGAGAGCGCTTCTCAACCGGCTAGGCATAGATCTCGACCCTGAGACCCGAATAAGCAGCTTGCGGGTTGGCGAACAGCAACTGGTGGAAATTGCAAAGGCTCTTTCCGTGTCGGCGCGCATCCTGATCATGGATGAGCCGACCTCGGCTTTGTCACCGGCCGAATGCCACCGCCTGTTCACGATCATCCAGCAACTGGCAAACGCCGGGGTGGCAATCGTCTACATCTCTCACCGGATCGATGAAGTCATGCTACTCGCTGATCGAGTCACGGTGCTGCGCGACGGTCGTCATGTGATCACGGAACCTATCGGCGCGCTCACACAGGAGAGGATCATCACGGCAATGGTTGGCAGAGCGAGCCTCGGCACCCCACGGGCAGCTTATCATGATGGCCTTCGTGTTGTCCTTTCTGTCCGCGATCTATCATTGGATTTGCCGACCCGGAGGGGCTGGCGGACAGCGCTCCACGGCGTCAGCTTCGATGTGCACGAGGGCGAGATCCTCGGCATCGGTGGCCTGCTTGGCTCCGGCCGTACAGAAATCCTCGAGACGATATTCGGATCGAGCATCGGCCGGCTCGGTGGCGACATCCGCCTCGACGGAGAGGCCGTTTCGATTCGTTCGCCCCGCGACGCACGCCGTCTTGGCCTTGCCTTGGTTACCGAGGACCGCAAGGCCAAGGGCCTCCACCTTGGCGCGTCCGTTCGCGACAATGTCGCCCTTCCCTCGGTAGGTCGGCTCGCACGGTTCGGACTGCGCTCCTTCGCCAGGGAAGCCCGATTGGCCGAACGCCAGGTGAAGGAGCTTGGCATCCGCTGCACCGGCGTCGGCCAGATCGCCGGCACGCTTTCCGGAGGCAACCAGCAAAAGGCCGTGATCGGCAAATGGCTTGCCACCCGGCCGCGGGTCCTGCTTCTCGACGAGCCGACACGTGGGATAGACATTGGTGCAAAGCAGGATATCTACGAATTGATCCTCGGCCTTGCACGCGAGGGTCTTGCTGTGGTGTTGGTCAGCTCTGAGCTCCCGGAGCTCCTTCTGCTTGCCGATCGCATCCTGGTTGTGTCCGAAGGATACCAGCGAGGAACGCTGAGCCGGGAGACAGCGAACGAGGAAACCATCATGCGGCTGGCGGCACCGCGCACACAAGCTGAAGCAGAGAGGGCAGCGTGAGGGTCCTCCGCCTTCTGTCTCGGACCAAGCTTTATTGGGGCCTTGCGCTGATCTTCCTCATTGGAATGTTGAGCTCTCCGGTTACTTCGAAGGGCACCAACATTTTCCTGTCCTACGGCAATCTGCTGGATGTCCTGCGGCAGGTCTCGATCACCGGGTTGATTGCGACCGGAATGACGGGAGTCATCCTGACCGCCGGCATCGATCTATCGGTTGGCTCGCTGATGGCGATCGGCTCGGTAGTTTGCGCGATGCTTCTGACGGTGCCCGGCTGGACGCCTTCCGCTGTGATGGGAGTTCCAGCTTTCGCCCTCGTCGCATCGATCGTTGCTGTTGCGCTGATGCGGTTCGTGCTTCGCAATCTCGGTCATGGGGATGCTTCGACCGAAATATCGCCAGCGCAGGCCGCCCGCGACTGGAAGCGCCGCATTCTCCTTCCAGCAATGACCGGCCTCATCGCGGCCGCCGCAGCACTCGCCTTCGCCCTGCCCCAGGTCGAGGGCCGGTTCGGTGTCTGGGGCGTGCTTCTCGTCACGCCCTGTGTCGGCCTGCTGTTCGGTGCGGTCAATGGTATCATCATCGTTGCCGGCCGCCTCCAGCCGTTCATCGTCACGCTTGCCATGATGGTGACCGCGCTCGGAATCGCGCGACTCACGGCCGGCCAGAACAACGCGGTGATACCAGTCTACACCGGCTCGAACGCTGCGGCGGATTTCGATGTTCTTCGGTCGCTGGTCTTCGGCGTGTTCCCGGTACCTGGCCTGTTCTTCATCGCCACTGCACTCGTCTATGGCGCAGTGCTCCGCTTCACACCGTTCGGTCGCTACGTCTATGCGATCGGCGGCAATGAGGAGGCGGCGCGCCTCTCGGGCATCAATGTCGGCCGGGTCAAGATCGTCACCTATGCCATTTCCGGCATGCTTGCGGGGATAGCTGCGGTGCTGTTCGTGGCGCAATACCGGCAGGGCAAACCGGATGCGGGTGCAGGGCTGGAGCTCGACGCCATCGCGGCAGTCGTGATTGGCGGCACGAGTCTCATGGGAGGGCGCGGAGGGCTCGCCGGCACGTTCTGCGGAGTGCTCATCTTCGGTCTCCTGTCCAACATCCTTCAACTTCACAACATAAACTCGAACCTTCAACTCGTGTTGAAGGGCTTGATCATCATTGGCACCGTGCTCGTTCAGGAACGCAATCTCGGTGAACTTTTGACCCGTCTTCGTTCTGTCGCGCCGCGTTCGGTGCCGAAGGAACCGGCTGCCCATCACGGACAGCCGTCCGAGAGCTTCTCTCGGCAATTGGGAGGAAGTGCAAATGGCTCATCCTGACTTTGTGAAGTTTGCGGCTGTGGCAATCGCCGGCGCGCTGCTCGTCGTCGGGCTCGGCAGCGTCGAAACCCCCGCGCAAGACAAGAAATGGAAGATTGGATTTTCGCAGGCGACCACGATCGAACCGTGGCGAGCCCAGTTCAACAAGGACATCATCGCTGAAGCGAAGCAGCACCCGGAGGTCGAGCTGATCATCACTGACGGTGAAGACCGAACGGAGAAGCAGGTCGCGGATGTCGAGAATCTGATCCGTCAGGAAGTCGATGCACTCCTCATTTCACCGAAGGAATCGGCAGGCCTTACCGGCGTCGTCGAGAAGGCAATCGATGCCAAAATTCCGGTGTTCGTCCTCGACCGGAACGTCAACACCGATCGTTACACTCAGTTCGTTGGCGGAGATAACAAGCTGATCGGCCGTGCGGCGGGGGAGTACGCTGTCGAGCTGCTCGGTGGTCCTGGAAAGGCAAAAGGCAATGTCGTGGAAATCTGGGGTGGCATGGGAACGCAGCCGGCTCACGACCGCCATGACGGTTTCCACGAGATGACGGACAAGGAGCCTGGCATCAAATATCTGCTCGACCAGCAGTCGGGAGACTGGAAGCAGGACCAAGCCTATAACATCATGGCCACGGCGCTCCGCAATCACGAGGATATCGATCTCGTATATGGTCACAACGACCCGATGGCGTATGGAGCCTATCTCGCTGCGAAGGATGTGGGCCGTGAAAAACAGATCAAATTCATCGGCATCGATGCCCTGCCAAACGAAGGTGTGATGTGGGTAAAGAAGGGTGAGCTGACCGCTACATTCCTCTATGCAACACCGGGCGCGGAAGGGTTGCGTCAAGCGATCAAGCATCTGAACGGCGACAAAGTCGAGAAGACCGTGACACTCGAAACCGAGCGCGTCACGTCAGAAAACGTCGACGAAGTGCTCAAGCGACACGGAATGTAATCCGGCGCACATCGCTGCTTGATCTCCAACCCTGTTTGCCAACTGGCCGGCCTCGTTGCCGGCCACTTCTTCGAGGAACGAGGATGGAATGGCTCAACGAACCGCCGTCATGGCGGGATGAAGACGGGGAACTCACAGTCTGTACCGCGGACAAAACCGATTTCTGGCGCACGACCCATTATGGTTTCATCCGCGATGACGGACACCTGCGCTACCGCGAAGTGACCGGGGACTTCACTGCCGAGCTCTCATTCCTGGGAGCATACGAAGAACTCTATGACCAGGCCGGAATGATGGTCAGGATCGACGAACGGAACTGGCTCAAGGCAGGGATCGAGTTCGTTGGCGGACGCCAAATGCTGAGCGTCGTGGTCACCCGTGACTTCTCCGACTGGTCGACGGCGGTCGCGCCCGACGAAATCGGGTGGGTGAGACTGAGAATCTCCCGGCACGGTGCAACAATGCGCGTGGAATGGGCGCCGCCAAGGTCCCGGTCGAGCTTCACGCTGATGCGGCTGGCATATCTGCCGGCGGCCGCAGCGGTCAAAGTCGGTCCGATGTGCTGCTCGCCGCAACGATTCGGCTTCGTGGCGAAGTTCCGCGAATTCAGCATTGCGGTTGAATCAGCAGACGTGCAAATGTCATCCGGTCAAGATCAGACGCGGTGATGTCATGAAGCGTTCAGAGGTGAACCAGATCATGCGGGGCGCCGACACCTTCATGCGCTCCTTCGGCTTCCTTTTGCCGCCATTTGCCTATTGGAGCGTCGACGAGTTCCGCCGGCAAAGGGTAAAGGCGGCGGCGGTCGTTTCGAACCGCCTAGGATGGGATATCACGGACTACGGCGCGGGAGATTTCCAGGCCTTGGGCCTGTTCCTATTCACACTTCGAAACGGCGATACGGCCAATCTCGCGACCGGCCGCGGCAAACTCTATGCCGAAAAAATAATGATTTCGCGGCGCGATCAATTGAGTCCAATGCACCGCCACAACATCAAGACGGAGGACATCATCAACCGCGGCGGCGGCAGTCTCGTGCTCGAGCTGTTCATGTCCGACAGGAGCGGCGGTATAGATCGGGAAGCCGAGGTGGTTGTCGAGGCGGACGGCATCCCACGGCGTCTGCCTGCTGGTGGTAAACTGAGACTTTCGCCGGGCGAAAGCATCACGCTCCTGGCTGGTGTTTGGCATAGCTTCGTGGCCGAGGAAAAGGACGTCCTGATCGGCGAGGTATCGACGGTCAACGATGATCTGACGGACAACATCTTCGAACGACCAATCGGACGCTTCGCCGAGATCGATGAGGATGAAGAACCCCTCCACCTGCTCGTGTCGGACTACGACAAGTTCCTCGGCGAGGTCTAAGCGACTAAGTTCACGAGCAGACGGCAACCTGGAGAGCAATACAGCTTGTCAGTCGCAGTTTGCACGTTATCCTCCTCTTCAAGCAAAAAAGTTCGGGACGCAAAGGCGGCCCCAAAGAGGAGGAGCACAGAATGGATCGCCGGATATTTCTTTCCATGCTGGCGGCAGCCACAGCAGCTCATGAAACAGGTCTTCACCCTTTCACGAACGCCGCCTACGCCGCCGAGGGGAAACTGATCAAGATCGGCTTTCTGCCGGGAGTCGTCGATCCCTTCTATCAGGTCATGCAGCTCGGAGTTGAGTCTGCGGCGAAGCAACTCGGAATCGAAGTCGTAACCCAAATCCCGCAAACATGGGGCGTCGAGGTCCAAACACCGATTCTCGACTCCATGGTCGCCCGTGGCGATCTCAACTACATCATCACGGCACCGACCGACAAAGATCAGATGATCGGTCCTCTGAAGACCGCGGCTGACGCCGGCATCAAGATCATCACGGTCGACACCTTCCTCGGGGATGGCGACTACGTGTCGGGGCCGGTCACCTTCCCGGTGAGCTATATAGGCTCGGACAATATGGAAGGCGGGCGTATTTCCGCACGCGGGCTGGCCAAGTCGATCGGTGGCAAGGGGGTCGTCTATATCAATTCGACAAATCCGAATGTGAGCTCGGTCGAAGGCCGTGAAAAGGGCTTCAAGGAGGTCATGGAAAAGGAATTTCCAGGCATCAAGGTTCTCGGTCCGGACTACAATCTCGACGACATGAACAAGGCACAGCAGCAGACTGCGGCAGTGTTGGAGCGTGAACGCGATCTCGCCGGCGTCTTCGGTACGAATGTGTTCAGCGCCCAGGGTGCCGGCACCGCGGTCGTCAATGCCGGGCTCGGCGGGCATGTTCAGGTCGTCGCCTACGATGCAACGAAGGCTGCGATCGAGCTGATGGACAATGGGGTCGTCACGCTTGTCCTGGCGCAAAAGCCGTTCGACATGGGCTATATGGGCGTGCAGTTTGCCCAGGCCGATGCTGCCGGCGTGACCAGCCTGCCGCGCCGGGTCCAGACCGGATTTGCGATCATCGACAAGGCAAATGTGAAGGACCCGGCAGTCGCCCGCTTCATCTACCAGGTCCCATAATCGGCTCGGTGGAAGGCGCCCGCTGACCTCCTTCCGTTGCAAAGGATTGCGATTCGTGGCCGATCCCGGTCGAAAGGCGCGCTGCGATGATTGCCACGCCACGAATTAGTTCACGGATGCAGCGGCTCGTACTGTTTCTCAGCCGGATCTGGCCGTGGGTCTTTCTTGGTCTGTTGATTGTCTTCTTCGTGGTGGTTGTTCCGATCGTCAGCAACGGTTCGGTGAATTTCCTGACGGTACGCAATTCACAGAATATCCTTGTCGCGATCACACCCGTTCTTCTCCTTGGACTTGGCCAGACATTCGTGATCATCGGCAGGGGCATCGACCTCTCGGTCGGCTGGGTGATGAGTCTCGCCTCCGTGCTCTCGGCGCTCGCAATTCGGGCGGTCTTCGAGGCGGGCTCTCCCCTCTTTCTTTCCGTTGCCATCGGTCTGTTGGCGGCACTCGGCGGCGCCGGATTTTTCGGATTCCTGAACGGTGTCATCATTGCCAAACTGAAGGTACCCGCCTTCATCGTTACTCTCGGCAGTTCCTTCATCGTGCGCGGTGTCGCACTCCTGATGTCGGAAAACACCACCGTGATCGGTCTGCCGCCGGGGATACGCGGCTACGGAAACGAAGCGCTCATCTACTACATAAGGGGGGAAGGCGGCGGGGTTTATCTGCTGCAGCGGCCAGAGGTGAGCGGCGACCTCGTGCGGCGGATGGATGCAATTTTGCCTTATCCAGTCGTCCTCACCGCCATCGTCGTCGCACTCGCCATCTTTCTTCTGCACAGGACGCAGTTCGGCCGCCATACATATGCCATCGGCGGCAGTCTCGAGGCAGCCATACGAACCGGCATACCTGTCGATCGTCACGTCATCGCTCTCTACATTCTATCGGCCTCGACGGCAGGGATTGCGGGGTTCCTTTCAACATTGCGTTTTGCGGCGGGTTCGGCGGTGATCGGCGATCCGTTGCTTCTGTCATCCATCGCGGCAGTGACCATAGGAGGGGTGAGCTTGTTCGGCGGTGCCGGCACAGTGATCGGCACGGTCATTGGCGCACTCATCATTGCGGTACTGACCACCGGGCTCGTGATGTTGAACGTCGAAGCCTTTTGGCAGTTCATCGTGATCGGCATAGTGGTCATCGTCGCCGTGCTCATCGATCAATCACGCGACTTGCTCATCAGCCGAGATAGACCCGGTCAGAGCTCTTGATGGAACCGCTGCTGTCAATTCGGAAATTGACGAAACGCTTCGGCGGACTGATCGCGGTTCGCCAGGTGAGCTGGGACGTTTTCGCTGGCGAGGTGGTCGCATTGCTGGGCGACAACGGCGCCGGCAAGTCGACATTGATCAAATGTGTCTCCGGCGTCTATCGCGCCGACGAGGGAGAGATCATCTTTGAAGGCAAGCCAACCCAATTCTTGCGGCCGATCGATGCACGCAATCGAGGCATCGAGACGATCTATCAAGACCTGGCTCTCGCCAACAATCTCCATGTGAGCGCCAACATCTTTCTTGGACGCGAGATCAAGACCCGCTATCTCGGCGGATTGATACGAACTCTCGACGAAGAACAAATGCATCGCGAATCGCAGCATGCGCTGCAATCCTTGGAGATACACTTTCCGAGCCTGACTCAACCAATTGAGAACCTTTCCGGAGGACAACGTCAGGCGGTTGCCATTGCCCGAGCAGTCTATTGGGATGCCAAGCTGATGATAATGGACGAGCCGACGAACAACCTCGGTGTTCCGGAACAACAGAAGGTGCTCGAGCTCATTCGACGACTTCGCGATCGCGGCGTGCCGGTGATCCTCATCACCCACAGCCTGCCCGACGTATTCGCCGTCGCCGATCGGCTGATCGTCATGCATCGCGGGCGGAAAGTGGCAGAGCGAAAGACAGCGGAGACAAGCACACCTGAGCTCGTCCAGTATATGATCGGCGCGCTCGATGACAATCGATAGGTTTCGCGGGTCCGACCGCAACTGTTCAAGCCCAGTCTGGCTCGGTCCTACCCGAAATCGTGCATGACGATGGCAATCACTGAATTTTAGCCTGGCAGGGCAAAGGCAGCTATGGCGGCATCTCGCGAGTTTCTTGATTACGTGCTCGACCAAATGGCCCTGTTCGGCCGCGTCACAGCACGCCGCATGTTTGGGGGTGCCGGCATATATCGCGACGGAATCATGTTCGCGCTCATCGCCGATGATGTGCTGTATCTCAAGGCCTCTTCGGCGAACAGCCCTGATTTCGAGGCTGAGGGCCTCGAGCCGTTCACCTATGCGGTGGCCGACGGAGTGAAGACGATCATGTCTTATCGACGCGCACCCGCTCGCTGCCTGGAGGATCAGCAGGCCATGGCCGAATGGTGTCGCAAGGCGTGGACGGCGGCTTGTGGAAGATCGAAGAAAAGCCGGATGTCGACCAAAATCAAGCAATGCTGAGTCAATGAAGAAGACATTCGAGGGTTCTGGTGGTCTTTCGATACCGCGACCAGAGCAATCCGTGACCCATTTTCACCTGTGTGTGGCTGGCAAACGACAGATTTTTCCCGGCGTTCACTGCAATGCCTGGACGGATGCCGAAGGGAGTCATCCGAGCACGCGGGAGACCGGCGTCTTCTATCACAGCGACGCCGATTCCTTAGCATCGGTCACGGGGCGTGTCGGCTACGCCTGGGACCGTCTGCTAGGTTATGTGAAGGAGGTGCCGGGTGGGAACGCAATGATTACTGGGCTACGACCCTCATCCTCGGGACGGCTTATACCGCGAGCGAGACGCGGTCGGGATGGACGATTGGCGGCGGCGCCGAATATGGCTTGACCGACCGCCTTTCTGCCTTTGTCGAGTACAGCCACTATGATTTCGGCAATCCCGCGATCGGCCTCAAGCCGAAGGTCGTCGGTTTGCGCCGGGCTTCGGTCGATCTCGAGGAGATTACGGATGTCGTCCGCATCGGTCTCGACCTTCGCTTCACCGGTTGGTAGCGGGATCTGCACTGCCCCTCTTGGGATGACAACGAGCAGGAATCCGGTCCTGTTGCTTCGCTTTTCCCGTGCCGGCGGTTGATTGCTGCGGGAAAACCGCATTGTCGACGAATTCGCAGGCTTAAGTCGGCAACACGGGAGCGGCATGATCGCGGGGAGCAGCATGCGCCGAGAATTGATCGTGTGGTGCGTCGGCCTGGCTTTTGCAGTCAGCCCGATGTCCTTGCAGATGGCATCCGACCATGGATCAGGCTTGGCCGCACTGGCCGCCAAGGGCGGCAATGGTGGCGGCAATGGCGGCGGTGCCGGTGGTGGCAATGGCGGAGGGGGCGGGCAAGCCGGCAGTGCAGGCAAGGGCGATGCGGCTGCTTCCGGAAGGGATTCCGCTCCAGGTCAAGCCAAGCAAGAAGGGTCGAGTGCCATTGGCAAGGGTCAGTCAGCGCGCCTCGGTGCCGCCGACGCCAAGAACTTCGGCAAGCTCAACGGTTTCATGCATGCGTCACCGACAGCGCTGGCACATGCTTCGTTGAAATCGCACCTGGGGGTGATGGCTCAGATCTATGCGGGACAGCTCGGAAGCTATCTCGCTATCGATCAGACCACGGCCAAGCCGGAGGAAATCGAGGCGGCACTTGAAAAGCTCGAGTCTGCTGCGTTGACCCTGGCCGGCGTCGCCAACAAGCCGCTCAGCAACGAGGTCGTCGCCGCCGTTAACAGCCGGCTCGGCGAGCTTGCGAAGCAAAACAGTTTGCCGGGCCACGATCCGTCGATCAATGCGGCCCTGGCGAATCTGTCGAGCGACGACCAAGCTCAAAAATCGCGCAACGATGTGTTGGCGGCGAGGATCGCGCAGATGGCGTCAAATTCAGCGTCGTCCAGCGACTGAAGGTGAAGTTGAGGGCCGCCGACCGCCTTGCTGGCGCAACCGGGCACGATTGACAGCTGCTGCGATATAGTGGAAATTTTCCAGCATATCGCAGCTTCTCTTGGCCTAACGGGCAATGCCCCAGCTCTCTCCTGTCTATATTGTCGGCGCAGCCGAGACGCCGCTCGGCAAGGTCTTGGATCACAGCGAGCTGTCCATGGTGGCCGTGGCCGCGAAGGAGGCGTTGAGCGAAGCCGGTCTGCAATTTCGTGACGTCGATGCTCTGTTCACCAATTATATGGGCGAGGAAGGCTCGGTGCAGCTCGGGGAGTATCTCGGCATACACCCGCGCTATGCCGAATCCTCCGACATGGGTGGCGCATCCTTCGAGTTCTTCATCCATCATGCGTTGCTGGCGATAGCCACTGGTCGGTGCGACGTGGCGCTGATCGGCTATGCATCGCGGCAGCGCAGCCGCCGCAATCGCCCGCGCGCCGTGTCAGGCAATACCGGGACAATCGCAGCGCAGTTCGAAGCCCCCTATGGAATTCACTTTCCGATAGGGCACTACGCTCTGAGTGCCGCGCGCTACATGTATGAATGCGATGTAACGCCGGAGCACCTCGCGCGGGTCGCGGTGGCAGCGCGGAAATGGGCGGCACTCAATCCGAAGGCATGGATCCGCAACCCCCTGACGGTCGATGATGTTCTGGCCTCGCCGATGATCTGCGATCCACTTCACAAGCTCGATTGCTGTCTGGTCACGGATGGGGGCGGTGTTGTCATAGTCGCCGGCCGCGAACGGGCGCGCGACGCTCACAAGAAAGCTATCCGCATTATCGGTGCCGGAGAGTCGCACGCTCAATGGCATGTCGCCCAATGTCCCGATCTCACCGTCACTCCCGGTATCGTCTCCGGCCGCGAGGCTTTCGGCATGGCCGGCATCAAGCCATCCGACGTGCAAGTGTTCGAGCCCTATGACAACTTCACCCACGCTGTCCTGCTCTATCTCGAGGATCTCGGCTTCTGCCAAAAGGGAGAGGCCGGCGAACTTGTCGCGAGCGGCCATCTCGACCCTGGCGGGCGGCTTCCCTCCATGACATCGGGCGGCGGGTTATCGTACAATCATCCGGGTGCATTGGGCATTCTGCTGCTTGTCGAAGCGGTGAGGCAGCTGCGCGGCGAGGCGGGCGACCGACAGGTGCCCAATGCCGAGATCGCAGTCGCCCATGGCACGGGTGGACTGGCCTTCTCGACTGCTTCAACGGTGGTGCTGGCGCGTGAGTGACCAATCTCTCCCCTCCTTGAGCGAACAGGGCATCGCCGACCCGACGACCGAAGCTTTCTGGCAGGGCTGCGCCCAGCATCGACTCCTTGTCCAGCGTTGCAGCGGATGCGGCCAGCATCAGTTCTATCCCCGCCCTTTCTGCCTTTCCTGCGAGGCCACTACCTTGGAGTGGGTCGAGGCCGCCGGGACAGGCGTCATCTACTCCATCACCACCGTGCGGATTCCGGTGATAGAGGATCTGAAGCCGCCCTACATCCTCGCACTCGTCGATCTCGACGAGGGGCCGCGCCTTCTCACCAATATTGAAGGTGACGCTGCGCGCATCGGCGATCGCGTGAGGATTGCCTGGCGCAACCGTGGCAGCCTGCCGCCGCTGCCGATCTTCGAGCCAGACTCGCGCTGATGCCGAGCGTCGACGAAAGCATTGCGCTGATCGGGGACTTGATCGCCTTTCCGACTGTTTCGCGTGATTCGAACAAAGCGCTCCTTGCCTATGTCGAGGCCTATCTCGCACGCCACGGCGTTCGGTCCGAAATCATCTGGAACGACGATCGCAGCAAGGGCAATCTCTGGGCCACCATCGGTCCACCCGATCTTCCGGGGGTGATCCTGTCAGGCCACAGCGACGTCGTGCCGGTCGATGACCAGAACTGGACGAGCGATCCGTTCGTGCTGCGCCAGAGCGATCACCGGCTCTATGGCCGCGGTGCCTGCGACATGAAGGGTTTTGTCGGCATCGTCCTCGCCTTCGTGCCGGAGCTTTGCCGTCGCGATCTCAAAGTGCCGGTTCATATCGCCATTTCATATGATGAGGAGCTGGGCTGCACCGGCGTGCTGAGCCTGGTCGACCGGGTTCGGGAACTTCCCGTGACGCCGGCGCTGTGCATCGTCGGCGAACCCACCAGCATGCGGCTCGTGCTCGGACATAAGTCGGGGACAGAGCACATCGTCACGGTCAGAGGCACGGCCGCGCATTCAAGCCTGGCTCCGCACGCCGTCAATGCCATCGCTTATGCTGCCGAGCTCATCACGTTCATTCATGAGATCGGTCGCGAATTCGTCGAAACCGGCGAGCAGGACCCGCTCTACGAGATCCCGCATTCAACCATTTCAGTCACCATCATCAATGGCGGGACAGCCTTCAACATCATTCCCGAGCGGTGTGTCTTCGGCATCGATATGCGGGCCCTGTCGTCTCTCGACGTTCCCGCCGTCATCGACCGAATCGAGGCCTATGCCAACAATGCGCTCCTGCCGCGGATGCGGGCCGTCGCACCGGAAACCGCCATCATCATCAAGGAGCAGGTGGCCTATGCGGGACTCGAGCTCGATGCGAACCACCCGGCTGTCAGCTTCTTGAAGCACCTGCTCGGACGCAATGATCACGCCAAGGTGGCCTATGGAACCGAGGCCGGCGCCTTCAGCACACGCGGCGGCATCGCCTCGGTCGTCTGTGGCCCTGGGTCGATCGAGCAGGCCCACAGGGCAGACGAGTTTCTTGCGGTCAGCGAAGTCCAACGCTGCCATAGCTTTCTCGAGCGTCTCTTTGACCGGTTGAGTGCTGATCGACTGCCATGGTAGCGACTGATGCGCTTGTCATCGGCGCTGGCATCGCGGGTGCCGCTACGGCCTATTTCCTGACCAAGACAGGCCTCTCAGTTTGCCTTGTCGAGGCGAGGTGTCCTGCGTGGGGCGCCTCGGGCCGCAATCCCGGATTCCTATGGCTTCAGACCAAGCCCAACGGCCTTGCGATGGAATTCGCGTTGGCGGGCCGCGCCTTCGCGGAGGATTTGGCTGGCAACCTGCCCGATCATGGGTTCCGCAGCTGTGGCGGGCTCATCGCCTATCGCGACGAAGCGCTGCGCGAGATCGCCGAGAAATTCGCGCAAGACCGACGCTCGGCGGGCCTGCCGACCCGCCATATCGATCGTGCCGAGGCAATGAGCCTTTGCCCGCGTTTCAGTCCCACCATATCGGGGGCGGTTTGGAACCCGCTCGATGCTCATCAAGATACGCGACGGCTTGTCTCTCATCTTGTCGAGGCAGCCAAAGCCGCTGGCTGCGATGTTCGTCGCGGCGAGGCTGCGCGCCGCTTGCTGTCCAGCAGTTTCCGCTGCAGGGGTGCCGAGCTCGAAAGCGGCGAACATCTCGCGGCAGGAGTGACGGTCATAGCAGCAGGTCCGTGGGCCAACGATCTCCTGGCGCCGCTTGAGCTGGTCATTCCCATGGTGCCGATGCGCTTCGAGGCGGCCGAGACGGCGCCGGCACCGTTTGAGATCCTACCCGTCATATGCGGCCAGGCGTTATTCAAATTCTTCAACACTGCCGGCAAGGATCCAGCCACCCTGCCCTCGCATTCTGGAGAGACGATCCGAAAAGACCTCAATTTCACCGAGCAGATCGCGCAGTATCCCGATGGATCCTTGCAGTTCGGCTGCGCCTTCGAGGCCGGTTCGACCGATGATCGCCCAACAACCGCCGGACAGGGCATGGCCGCCGCGGTGATGGCCGACAATATCGCAGGCTTCGCCGAGCTGCCGCTCCTGCGCAGCTGGGCGGGAATCGTCGGGCAGACGGCCGATGGGCTGCCGGTGATCGATACCCAGCCAGGTCCGGAGGGTCTCGCCATCAATGCGGGGCATTTCTTCGGCAATCTCGTCGGCGCATTGTCTGGCAGAATGATCGCCGATGCAGTCACAGGCCAAACACCGGTCTTTCCGATCGGTTCGTTTCGCCTCGCCAGGTTCGCTGCAAAGAGCTGAGCCTCAGGCTCTCACCGCCGCCGGAACGTTGAACACATCGAGTGTCGAGCGGCCACTGGCGAGCGCCTCCTCCCAGCCGACTTCGGCATTCAACCGATCCATGCAGGCCGCAAGCTTGCTGTCGACAAGAAGATTTGGAACTATGACCAGCCCGTCATCGTCCCCGAGAACAAGGTCGCGCGGCTCAACCGGCACGCCACCGAAAATGACCGGCCCATCGACTATGCCACGCTCCATCGTCGATGGCCCGCGCGAGGTGACCCAGCGGGTGAATACCTGAAAATCCGGCCACTGCACCAATGTCGCAACATCACGGATTGCGCCATCCACCACCACCCCGGCAATGCCCTTCCTGCGAGCTGCGGTCGACAGCAGCTCGCCGATGAGGGCCGCATCACACCGTCCGCCGGCGGCAATGACGATGACATCGCCCGCCTCGGCCACGGCGATTGCATGATGCACCGGCCCGTAGTCAGCGGGCTCGCACCAGGCAGTGATCGCATTACCGATGAGCTTCGTTCCGTCGAGCGACCGGATCGGCCGGATTTGAGCATCGACATGTGCCCTGCCGCTCAGCTGGTCGGCGGCAATAGCGCTTGTGACGGGACGCCAGGCGTCGATTTGCTTCTTCGACAATCGCTTCTGTTTCGGTGTTTCGATGACTGTGGGCATCGCGCCATAAGCTCCAAGTTAGAAGGATACTCGCGACAAGCTCGGCGGCACGCGCGAATTCGACGTCAGATATCGTTCCACTGCACGGCGGAGGCGTCGAACTCCTTCGGCGATCACCTCGGGCGAGGAGCGCGAAAAATTCACCCGCATCGCCGTGGTCAGGCGACCCTCGAAATCGAACACGCTGCTCGGCACAAAGGCGACTTTCTCATCGACGGCGTAGGCATAGAGGTCGTTGGTGTTGATGACTGGAGCAGCTTCACCCCTCGCCCGCATCCACACGAACATGCCACCCGGCGGAATGTCCCATTCGAACCAGTCGCTCAGATGCTCCTCTGCTGCATGGAGCAGCGCATCCCGTCGTTCCCGGTAGACCGCCACCACCTTCGGTGCATGCTGCTCTTCGAAGGTGCTGTCCACGAATTCGAGCGCAAGCGCATGCGTCAGCATCGAGCTGCTGATGTCGGACGACTGCTTGGCCACCGCCAATGTCTGCACGAGGTCGGGATCGGCGACAAGCCAACCGACCCTGAGCCCGGGAACCACGCTCTTGGAGAGCGTTCCCAGGTAGATCACCGAGCCGCGATACGGCGCCTGTTCTACCATTGCCGAGTCGATCGCCAGGATGCTTGGCCCGGGCGAGCCATCGAGCTGCAATGGGAGATAGGGATCGTCCTCGACCAGCAAGGTGCCTGCTTCGATCACCTTCTCCAAGAGGCGCTGACGTGCCGAGGTGGGAACCAGCACACCCGTCGGGTTGGAGTAATTGGGTACTGTATATGCGAATTTTGCGCGCCTCAGAGCCTCGTCGAATCCGGGCTGGTCGAGATCCCAGGTCAGCTTCTCATAAGCCGGCTGCCGCGCCCGCCATGCATCCAGCGCACCGAGATAGGTCGGGAACTGGGCCACCACCAGATCGCCAGGGTCGAGCAGAACCTTGCCCATGAGGTCGAGGCCCTGCATGGCCCCGGTCGTGATCAGGATGTTCTCGACGGAGAAGCGCTGGCCGGTCATTCGCGACATGCGCCGGGCTATTGCGTCGCGAAGTGCCGGAAATCCCTCAACGGGTCCATATTCCAGGGCATGGCTCTTCCAGCGTGCCAGCGCCCGGTCCATCGCTTCGCGCATGGGCTCGATCGGATAAAGCTCGGATGCCGGAAGGCCGCCCGCCAGACTGACGAAATCCTGCCGTCCGCCGATCGCCAGGAACTGCTGGGTGATGTTGTTGGTCGATTGCAGCCATCGGGCGTAGCGAGGGGTGCCGCTTCTCTTGGTCCTGTTCATTCGCATTCCACCTCGGCCATGGCCGTCACCACCTCCGAACCGTCTTGGCGATCGAGCTTCAGCAGCAATTCCGCCAAGTCGACTTCCCCCACTTGATGGGTGCGGACGACCGACCCGGTGGCATGCAGGATGTCACCCGGCCACACCGGTGATCGAAACCGAAGCTTGAAGCGTCGCACGCGGCGATCCTCGACCCAGGCAGCGAGGAATGAACCAACCAGCCCTGCCGAGAACATGCCATGCGCCATCACACCAGGAAGTCCGGCACTCCTTGCGAACGCATCATCATAGTGCAGCGGATTGAAATCGCCCGAGGCACCGGCATAGCGGACCAGATCATGCCGGGTGACAGGGCCGAAGCGAAAGGCCGGGGGAGCGGGAAGAACGGCAGCGCTCATGACGTCCGCGCCTCCTGCTCGACGGCAGTCATGCGCTCGAATCCGATGGTGTCACCGGACTCGGCATCCGTGAGCTCCACTTCCAGCGTCACCAGTCGCATCCGTCCGCCACGCTGACCCTGCTTTACCTCGTCACGCAAAATCTTGGCCCTGCATCGTATCACCTGCCCGACCTGAAGCGGTTCGAGATATTCATATTCCTGCTCGCCATGAACCGTCCGCCGTCGATCGAGCGGCAACATCTCGCTGACGAACCGCTCGACGAATTCGGCCGAGAGCACCACTGGAAAGGTGAGAGGCGGCACCGGCGGCTCACGCCCGAATCGCGGATCGTGCACAGCGCGCGCGAACTCCCGGACCTTTCCCCATTCAACTGGATGGGTCCACTCGGCAAGAATCCGTTCGCGACCGTCGCTCATACGATGCCCTTCCTGAGATGGGTGCCCCGGCGCGATAGCGCGAGAATGAGGAGGAGTGCCAAAATGTTGAAGCCGATCAGCAAGGTGGCAACTGCGGTGATGGTCGGATTGATCTGCATGATCAGCTCGTTGAACATCCGCTTCGGAATGGTCATGTTGGTGCCAGCGAGGAACAGAGTCACAACGACCTCGTCGAAGCTGATCACGAAAGCGAAGATCCATGCTGCCGCGGCACTCGGCAGCAGGTTTGGGAGCACGATCTTGCACAGGATCAGCATCCGGCTTGCTCCGAGCGTTGCGGCGACATGTTCGATCCTCACATCGAACGCCCTGATCGCCACCTGCATTATCAGCACGACATAGGGGATGACAAGAATGGTATGGCCGAGCACCAGGCCAAAGAACGTTCCCAGTATTCTGAGCTTCGCGAAGACGATGAACAACGCAACGGCGGTGATGATCGAAGGAACGATCATCGGCGCCATGAAATTCGCCTCGATCACAGCCTTGCCTGGGAATGCCCCGCGCACCAGCCCGTAGGCGGCGAGCGTTCCCAGTATCAGGGCAATGGTGCTGGCGAGCGTTGCCAGAAGCAACGAATTCACTCCGGCCTGGGCCCAAACTTCATTGCCGAAAAATGCCGTGTACCAACGCAGCGACAGGCCGGGTGGAGGAAACTCCAGTGACTGAGCGCTCGAAAACGACATCGGCACCACGATCATGACCGGCAGGCACATGAACACGAGTGTGAGAAGTCCGAGCATGGTGAGCCACAGCGGCTGGCGGCGCGACGAATGTGCTGCCTCGCTCATGCAGCCTTCTCCCTGAGGCGTTGATAAAGGCCATAGAATGCGAGCGTCACAACGAGCAGGATGACCGAGTTGACGGCCGCCATCTCCCAACGTGCGAATTTGTTGATCAGGAGATCCATCATATTGGCGATGAGCGGCACGCGCCCGCCGCCCAGAATGGCCGGCGTGATGTAGAAACCGAGGCTCAGGATGAACACAAGCACCATGCTGGCACCAAGCGCCGCCGCGGTGAGCGGGAAAAAGATCCGCCAGAAGATCTGAAGCTGAGAGGCGCCAAGCGTCTCGGCAACATGGAGAAGGCGGGGATCGACGCGGCGCATGGCGGCGTAGAGCGGCAGCACCAGGAACGGCAGCAGCACATTGATCATGCCGACAGCCACGCCGCCCTCATTGTAAAGGAATTCCACCGGCCGCGACACGATGCCGAGCGACTGCAGCCATCGGTTCAAGATGCCACCATTGCCCAGCATGACGATCCAGGCATAGGTCCGCACCAGGATGGAGACCCAGAAGGTCATGGTGACGAGACCGAGGGCGATGAACTGCGAGCGTTGCTCGAGCCGGCTGATCCAGTAGGCAAGCGGGTAGCCGATCAGTGCGGTGGCGATCGTAACCTCGCTCGCAATCAGGAAGGTCCGCCAGATGATCCGGGCATAGCTTCCCGATTCGACAAAGGCAGCATAGGTGCCAAGAGATGGGAACCCTGTGTCAGGATCGCTGAAGCTCCAGAATACGACGATCAGCAGCGGGACGTCGAAGACAATCAGCGCAAAAAAGAGGAGCGGCGCCAGGAAAACGAAGCCTTCCCAGCGCCTGTGGTGGCGAGCAGGATAAACCTCGCCGGCGTCGCTGATCGCTGCCAACCTGCTACTGCTCCAGCTTGAACTCGTTCCAGCGTTTCTCGATTTCAGCGGCGTTCTTGAACCACCAGTCGCCGTTGGGCAGCCACTGGACCTTCTTGTTCTCGCTATATGTCGGGAACTGGTCGAGCTTGTCCTTCGGCAGGAGCTTCTCGAGTTCTGGGCTCGGTCCCGGATAGGAGATGTATTTTGCAACGCAGGCCTGTTTCTCCGGGATCGTCTGGTCGTGGAACCACTGATAGAGCATCTTCTTCTGCTCGTCGGTCGCACCCTTCGCCACCACGAACCATGACACGTCCAGCATGCCTTGGTTGAACGACGTCTCGACGCCTTCCTGGCCGACCACCCGACCAGACCATGAAATCGCATATTGCGCTTCATTGTCCTTCAGAAGCTGGGGAGGCTGAGCACCGGCCTGCCACCAGATCGTATCCTTCTTCACCCGCTTCAGCGTCTTGAAGGCCCGATCGAGGTCGATCCCCTTGCTGATTTCCTCTGGCGTCATTCCATCGGCCATCGCCGCAAAGGGTAGAACATAATCGGGATAGTCCGGCAGGGCGCGCTTGCCGGGAAACTTCTCGGTGTCGAAGAACTCGACCCAATTGCTCGGGGCGGGCACGCCCTTTCGCCATGCCATGATGGTCGAGTAGTAGGACGAACCGAAGCCGTATTTGTTCTTGGCTTCATCGAACATCGGCTTGGGGTCGACCGCCGCCCAATCGATTTCCTCGAGCAATCCTTCCGCCGCCATGCGCGACAGCTCGGAGGTCGATCCATCGGTCGATACATTGTTGATGGCCCCGGACTTGGCTTGAGCCGCGAGCTTGGCATAGCCACCGGGCGTCTCGACGATGACCTTGATGCCCTTCTCCTTGAGCAGATCCTCATCGACGCATTTCGCCACCGCATCGCCCCACTGGCCGCCTGCATGCATCACATGCAATTCCTTGACCTGTGCGAATGCAGAGACCGCAAAAGCCATCATCGCGGCTGCGGACACCGCAGCGAGGCCGAACAATCTCGCCTTAGGCATTTCCTTCTCCTTTACCCTTCACTTCCGACAGAGTTTTGTTGAAATCGCCGCTCTGTCTCCGGCCGAAATCGGATTGATCCCATCCAGCTGACGCCTCCTCGGCTGGAATCAGCCACACCCGTGCTGGATCCCAAGCGAGCTCCACCCGCTTGCCCTCGGCATAGCGCTGCCGCGAGCCCGTGACATGCGCTGTCATTTCGAGGCCACTGTCGAGTTGCACCGCATAGCGCACCGTATCGCCAAAGAACACCGCTTCGCGCACTGTGCCCTTGACCATGCCACCACCGCCGTTGACAAGCTTGACGTCTTCCGGGCGGATGATGCCGCACACCCGCCCTGTCAACAGCGAGCCGCCGTTTGGCGCTACCGTGATGCTTTCACCGCTGTCGAGCCTGATCGCGCACCTGCCGCTCGAAGCATCAATCTCGCCATCAAGAAAGTTGGCAAGACCGAGAAAGCCCGCCACGAACCGGCTGTTCGGGCGGTAATAGGCGCTGTCAGGCGTATCGATCTGCTGCACCCTGCCGGCATCCATCACCACGATGCGGTCTGACATCGACAGGGCCTCGTCCTGATCGTGAGTCACCATGATGGTGGTGATGCCAAGCCGACGCTGCAGCTGGTGGATCTCAGCGCGCACCTCTTCGCGAAGCTTGCGGTCGAGGGCCGCCAGCGGTTCATCCAGCAGCAATATGTCAGGCTTGAACACGATGGCACGCGCCAGGGCCACGCGTTGCTGCTGGCCGCCGGAAAGCTCATGCGGGCGGCGCTTGCCGAACGCCTCGAGCCGGACCAGCGCCAGCGCCTCATTGACACGGCCGGTGATCTCGCCATCGGATCGTCGGCGCACTCGCAGCGGGAAGGCGATGTTCTCGAAGACCGACATGTGGGGAAAGAGCGCATAGCTCTGGAACACCAGCCCAATATTGCGCTGCGCCGCCGGAACATCAGTGATGTCGCGACCGCCGATAAGCATCCGCCCGGATGTTGGCTGCATGATGCCGGACAACAGCGACAGGGCAGTGGTTTTGCCTGACCCGCTCGGACCGAGCAGCGTCGCAAATTCGCCTGACCTCACGTTCAGCGACACCTCGCTCAGAGCCCGAACGAGGCCGAACTCCTTGGTGACGCTGACGAATTCGACGGTTGTCATCTTAGCAAACGGGGTATTCCTGGCTCTATCATCATGCCACGACCGGCCATTTGTTCTTGACCTTCACGCCGGCTCGCTCGCCCATCCGCTTCGCCGATGCCTTTCCGAGGGCGTACACCTCGGCCTCATCGAGCCGGATCAGATTTCCATGACGAACCAGCATCTCGCCATTGCACAGCACGCTATCGACGCCCTTCGTTCGGCTGACCAGCATCATTTGCTTGACTTGCGCCACATTGGGTTGCGCATCGGGGAGCGCGGTGCTGCGAATGACGATGTCCGCGCGCTTGCCAGGCTCGATGCTGCCAATCTCGTTCTCCAGCCCGAGCGCCCGCGCCCCACCCAAGGTGAACATCTCGAGCAGGGACTCGGACGGCAGGTAGTCGCCCCATTCGCGACTCACCAGATAGGCGATGAAACCGAGCTCGCCGAATGCCCACGCCTTCGCTACGTCGGTTCCGAAGGCGATATCCGTGCCACGGCGATGCAACTCCGGAAAGCGGCTTCGTGCCTGCTGGGCAATGCCGTAATACATGAAATTGCCCGGGTGCCAGACCAGCACCATGCCGCTCTCCACCACGGCATCGACCTCGGCATCGGTCAGCACATTCATGTGGGTGAAGACGGAGTTGCGGCCGAGAAGCCCGTTTTGGGCAAAATAGACGAGCGCCGGCTTGGCGAACCGCTCGCGATCGAAAGCGGCATCGGCCGCCATGAAGTTCTGGTGCTGGTGGAATACCGCGCCGCTCTCATCGGCCAGCCGCTTCGCCTCGCGCATCAGCTCCACGCTTGCGCTGCCGAGACCGTAAAGGCCGACATGGCCACGGACCAACGCATCGCCATTTCGATTGCGCTTCAATTGCCCGCCGAGTTCGCGCCGCGCCCGCCTGGCATCGCATGGCGCCCGCACAATCTCCGCCGCCATCGGCTCGCCGCCGACAATGTCCCACAACATGCAGTCCGATACCGAGGCGCGAATCCCGACCGCCTCGACTGCCTCGGCCACCGCATCGGGCGAGAAGGACGTCGCAGCATCGACGAAGCCGGTGAAGCCGTTCTTGACCATCTCGACGGCAGCCATCAAGGCGCTGGCATACTCGTCTTCATCCGTCAACGCATTGATCCAGCGCGTGAACACGCCGGGCCCGGCGCCGCCCTCCTCCTTCGGAGGATTCGGATCGTCGGTGATGGAGCCTCGACTCAAATGGAGATTGGTGTGGTAGTGCCCGTCTATGAAGCCCGGATGGACGACATTGCCTTCGGCATTGATGCGTCGCGTCGCATGCCATGCCTCTTCGATTGCCAAAGTGGGTCCGACAGCGACGATGCGCGAGCCCTTTATGGCCACGGCGCCGTCCGAGAAAACGGTCCGTTTGCGATCCATTGTCAGGACATGGCCGTTTACGATGAGGAGGTCGCAGGACTGTTCTTGATCCGGCCCGGTCATCATCGGACCACCTTCCCGGTTTCGCGATCCCAGGAACCGGTCCGCAGATCCGGCCTTTCCTTGAGAAGCGACTGCTTGTGAACACGCATTGACGGGGTTCGCTCAAAATCGGTCAGTCGGTACTCGAGGTAACGCGGGATCTTGTAGGCAGCGAGATTTGCCTTGCAGAAATCGATCAGCTCTTCCGGTGGCACCGTTTGTGGCGTCTCGCCGGCATTGAGCTGCACATAGGCCTTGACCTCCTCGCCGCGCAGCTCGTCCGGCACCGGGACCACCGCCACCTCCAGGACCTTCGGATTGGAGCGTAGCACTGCCTCGACCTCGGCCGCCGAGATATTCTCGCCCGACCGCCGAATGATCTCCTTTCTGCGACCCACGAAATAGAGGAGTCCGCGCTCGTCGCGCCGAACCACATCGCCGGAATGATACCAACCGCCACGATTGGCTTCCGCAGTCACATCTGGACGGTTGAGATAGCCGGCATAGAGGTCGGGGCCACCGATCAGCGCCTCGCCCGCCTGCCCGACCGCCACATCCTCGTCCTGGTCATCGACAATCCGGATGTTAACGCCAGGCGGCTCGACACCCATGGTTCCCGACCCCACAAGCTCGTCGGCCAGATGATCCGGCACCCGGCTCATGACGCCGCCCTCGGTGCTGCCATACTGGTTGTGCCAATGGAAGCCGTAGCGCTTGATCATCTCCGCATGGAGCTCTTTTGGCAGCCCGGCATGGATGGCGAGCCTGATGCGGTGATCGCGCTCGTCAGGCCCGGGATCGCCCTTCATGAGGAGGGCCGGAATCGAGGCGATCGACAGGATCTCCGTCGCATCATACTTCTTGACGACATCCCAGAACCGCGACACCGAGAAGCGCCGCATGGCGATCATCGTGCCGCGCGAGGCGAGCGATGTCAGCAGTTGAATGGCGGGGTCGGCATAGTAGAATGGCAGGCAGCAGAGCTGCCGATCCTGCCAACCGCGGCGGAACAGCCTCAGATCGACATCGATCACCCGCAGCCACCAGCCATGATGCAGCATGCAGCCCTTTGGCGGACCGGTGGTCCCCGAGGTGTAATACACCGTGATGATGTCCTCGCGCTGGCATTCAACCTTACCGAAATCCGACGGTTTGAGGCCAGCGCCGAAGCGGCTCAGCCCGCTCGGCTCCTCGCCGTCGAGCACCATGATGTGGGCGAGGCCTGGCGCATTGTCGCGCACTGCGCGGATGGTCGGCTCCTGCGGAATGCCGCAGATCGCTGCCACAGGCTGAGCGTCCTTGATGATGTGGCCCGCATCGAATTGCTGCGCCGATGGTGCAATCGATACCAATGTGCCGCGATTGGCGATGATCGCGAACAGCGCGATCATGAACTCGACCCGGTTGTCGAGCATCACGGCGACGTTGTCGCCGGCCTTTACCTTGCCTCTCAAATAGCCGGCAAAGACCTGGCAGCGCTCGAGGAAATCCTTGCGCGTGATGGTGAGCCCGTCTTCGACGATCAGCACGGGTCGGTAGGGATCCTCGAGACAGCCCTGGTGCACGATCTCGATCACGGTCTGCTGCGGCACCGCACTCCATTCCGGCGGCACGTTCTGGTGAGTCACCCACGCCTTGGGGCGCTCTGGGATGTTGGCTGTTCCGAGTTCGACGCGATGGCTCATGAGAGAACCTCCGCAAAGCCGTTCTTCACTACCAGATTGCCGTTGCGGTCCTGAGCTTCGAAGGCGACGGCCCCAGGGGCTCGCCACAGCTCGACCCGCATTTCCTGCCCTGGTTCGACATAAAGCGGATGCGAGAAGCGACAGCCGAGCCGACGCAGTTGCCGCGGATTGCCGTCACATGGCCCATCGACCACCGACCGCGCTATCAGCGCCAGCGTGCACATGCCATGAACGATGGCCGCCGGCAGGCCCAGCGCCTTTGCGGCAGCTGCGTCCAGCGTATAGGGCGAGTAGTCGCGCGCTGCCTCGGCATAGCGCAGCGTCCGCTGGTCATCGATCGAAAACCGCGAGACCTCGGATCTGCCATTGCGTGAAATGATCGGCTTTGCGGGATGTGTCTCGCCGAGCTCCTCGGGAACCGTTTGTTCCTGCACCAGGCAGGTGGCACGCTGCGTGCAAACGGGTTCGCCGTCATGAGTGCGGGTCTCGGAGCGCACCAGGAACTGCGCCCCCGCGCTCGAATTGCGGATTCCTACCAGTCGCGACTTCGAGTAAAGACGCTGACCCGGCACGATCGGCTGGTGATAGACGAAATCGTGCTCGCCGTGGAGCAGAAAGCCGCCGGCGATAGTTTTGAGCACCTCGACCATGCTCTGCATCACCGGCATGTGATGAAACACCGGTGACGCGATCCGGCCTGCCCGATGGTCGGGATTGGTGTCGCCCACCGCCTCGGCAAATTGGGCGAGGCGTTGCGTATTCGTACGGAACTCCTCCGAGTCGCGGAAATAGCCGATCCTGCCCTTCTCGACGCTCACGCCACGGTTTCTCCTCAGATTCCCAGGCCTTCCACGAAGTCCGACAGTTTCGCCGGGGGCGGCAGCTTGTCCCTCAGCGCGCGGTCGAGTGCATTGACGCTCCAGGTCCTGTTGCCGCAGCGCACATCGACCGCAATCCTGGAGGGTCCGATGATTTCGACCCGGTCGCCATAGGCCTGGAACACCTGGTTGGTGGCCGGGCAATCCGCCTTTGCCAGCCACACGACCAGAGGCGACACATTGTCCGGATCGAACATATCGAACACGCCGAGCGGTGGCGGCTTGAGGCTGGTCTCGATTCGTGTGCGTGCCGATGGCGAAACCGCATTGGAGCGGACCCCGTATTTTGCGCCCTCGATTGCCACGACCCGCGACAGGCCGACAACACCGAGCTTGGCCGAGGCATAATTCGCCTGGCCGAAATTGCCGACGAGGCCGGCGAGCGAAGTGGTATGAACAACCGAGGCAGCGACCGCCTTGCCGGCCTTCGCCTGGTCCCGCCAATAGGCCAGGGCGTGACGGGTCGGTGCGGCATGCCCTTTCAAATGGACGGCGATCACTGCATCCCACTCCGCTTCGCTCATATTGGCAAGCGTGCGGTCCCGCAGAATTCCGGCATTGTTGACGAGGATGTCGAGCCGCCCGAACCTTGCGAGCGCCAGCGACACGATCTCGGCCGCCTGGTTCCAATCCGCCACGTCATGGCCGCTGACCGCGGCCTGTCCGCCGAACGCCTCGATCTCGTGAGCCACCTGCTGTGCCGGCGTTGCGTCCCTGCCCTCGCCATGGAGGTCACCGCCCCTGTCGTTCACGATCACCGCCGCGCCGTGCCTGGCGAGAGCCAGCGCGTGCGAACGGCCAAGTCCGCGCCCTGCTCCCGTGACGATGGCTACCCGGCCGTCCAGATCTGGCGTGCTCAACCGAATGGTCTCCCGACCCGTTCTTCTTCCCGAATTTTCGCTTCACTGGAAAATTTCCACTATGCTGATACCGAACCGATGGCGTCGTCAAGGCGGATGTCAGGCGGTCGGACCGGAATCAGGTGCAACCATGCCCAAGAAGCAGGCAGCGTTTCACATCCGCGAGGTCGCTCCCAAGGACGAGCAGCGCTGGTACGCCATGTTCGCCGCCTTGGTCGCGATGGGACCCGAACCTTGCGCTGCCGATGCACCAGGGTTCGTCTGGGGGTGCGTTCAGTCCATCGACCACCCGATGCGGCTCCTGATAGCGGCCGACAGCACCGACGAGGCCATCGGCTTCCTGCTCTACCTCACCCATCCCTACTCATGGTCGCGACGCCCGCTTGCCTATCTTCTCGACCTATTTGTCGAACCGGACAGTCGCGGCAGCGGAATCGGCGGGGCCTTGATCGAGCGGCTGGCCGACATCGGTCGCAAATCCGGATGGCTCAAGATCTATTGGATGACTCAGGCCGACAACGACAAGGCTCATGCCCTCTATGGCAAGTTCGCCCAGCGCTCGCCGCTCGTGCGTTACGACCTGCCAATCAACGAGCACTGAGGAGCCTGGCTAGATGCCGAGCGTTGCAAGCTCCTTCAGCGACAGGACGACCAGCATCACCCGCGCCTCGGTATTGCCGGCGTTGCGAATGCCATGCGGCTGCTCTGCCGAGTATCGCAACGTGTCACCCTGCTCGAGCAGCACTTCCTTGTCGCCAATTTCGATGATCACCTGCCCCGCGATTACCGTCTGGTGCTCCCAGGAGCCATTGCCATGGGCATTGGCGCGCAGCGATCCGCCAGGCTTGAGCACCATTTCGTACCACTCGACCGGCAAGGCCTGGCGGATGGGCGACAGAATGCGCGTGATGCAGAGTCCGTCGGCACTGGTGATCGCCGGTGTCGAATCGAATTTGCGGTGCTCGTAAATATGCGGTGCATCGAGGCCGGTCTTGACCTCGCCGAGCAATTCGCCGACGCCGATGCCGAGCGAACGGGTCAGGCGCCAGACTCGGGCAAAGGTCGGGTTGACCGAGCCACGCTCGATCTGGGACAGCATGGATTTGGAGATGCCGGTCAGGTCCTGGAGGTCGGCCAGAGTCATGTTTTCCTTGAGTCGGTACTGCCTGAGCTTCGGGCCGATGGGCGGAGGCGACCCATGCGCCGGCCTGTTCGCTCCGGACCGACCGGCCTTGCGCTGAGCTGGCTTGGGCTGCCCCTCAGTTGCACCGCTCCTTTTGCGGGTCGATTTCGCCATGCCCCTTTCCCGTGCTCACTCAGTGGAGAGACGACATCATAGCGACGGTCGAAATCGATATCGAGCGCTCTGCGAAGCTCCGATGCTGCCATCCACGAAACCGCAGAACGGTCTAAACCTCCGGAATGGGTACATCAAAACCGTTCAGGGTGACGGACACCATGCAATAAAGCCCGACCAGGTTGATGAACTCGGCGGTGCCTTCCTCCCCAAAAAATCCGATTGCCTGTCGATAGATCAAATCAGGCAGAACCCCGCCGGAGAGAAGAGCTGCTGCCGTGTCGTAGGCTACCGCCTCCTCTCGCGTGAGGTCATTCGGGCGCTGGCCAGCGATGATGGTTGCAATCTTGTCGTCCGGAAGTCCGCGGAGCTCCGCGATCAGCACATGCGCATAGAGTTCATATGCCGCATGAAATTTCGCGCCGGTGACGAGAATGGCAATTTCCCGGATCGGTCGGGGCAGCGTCGGGGATGTCGACAGGGCCTTGACCAGCTCCCAGACCGGACCGCCGAACTTTGGAAACCTCAACCATGAGTTCCACGGACCGATCAAGTTGCCGTCTGCATCCATCGCCGTGAAACCTTTGAAGTTCTTCTCGATCCCGGCGCGCATGTCGTCATAGAGCTTTCGTTGGTCGGGACCGAGTTTTGAATCGTCTAGAAGAGGCAATCGCATGTTCTTTGCTTCCAGGTGGATTGTCGGTGCAAAGTCCAATACTCTCGTCAGATGGCCTTCAGCAGTGCTTTCAATCGGGGTTCAATGTCCTCGCCGATGGCTTCGCGCACGAAGCCGTTTGTCCGGCGGAGACGCGCGAGCGACTGCTTGTAACTGAGGCCGCCCTTTTGCATCACGATCGCAGCCTTCACATTCCAGCGCGCCTTCTCCAGCAGCTTCTCCGCCTGATCGTAATCAAGACCCGTGACGATGCCGATAATGCGGCGGGCGCGATCGCGCAGCTTCTCTGACCCGCTGCGCACGTCCACCATCAGATTGCCATAGGTCTTTCCCGTGCGGATCATCGACGCCGAAGTCAGCATGTTGAGCACGAGCTTCGTTGCCGTTCCTGCCTTGAGTCTGGTCGATCCCGCAATGATCTCGGGCCCGACCGCGGGCGCGATCGTCAAATCGACGAGCTCCTGTAGCTGAGCGCGCGGATCGCAGGTTACAAAGATGATCCTGGCACCTGCTGCCCGTGCGCTCACCAATGCACCCAGAACGAATTGGGTAATCCCGCTCGCCGACACACCGATGACAACATCGTTCTTGGTCGGCCGCAACCGGCGGAGCGAGCGCGCACCATTCTCGCGATTGTCCTCGGCGCCTTCACGAGCCCGGAACACCGATCCTCTCCCACCCGCGATGACAGCCTGAACGAGCTCGGGATCGGTCCCGAATGTCGGCGGTATCTCTGCGGCCTCCAGCACGCCCAGCCGGCCGCTCGTGCCTGCACCGACAAGGATGATCCGGCCACCCGCCCTCAGTGCCTGAGTCATGATGTCGATACCGGCAGCGATGCGGTCCCTTTCCTTCTTGACTGCCGTTATGACCGTCCGATCCTCGCCGATCATCCGCTCGACAATACCGGCCGCATCGAGCTTGTCGATGTCCAGGGTCGCAGGATTGATCTGCTCGGTCGGAAGAGATCGCCACTTGGATTGGTCGGGCATGCCGGATTGAATCCTCGATAACAAGCACGTTCAGCATCGCGACGACGTCGCGATCGCTCATCATGTTGTCGGCTTGTACACCCCACAGCCGAAAACGTAATCGTCGTGCCGCACCACCCACGACGACTTGGGTTCCTCCTTGCCGGTCGTCGGGTCCTTATAGACATAGTCTACCCAAGTGCCGGTTTGGGTCGCCTTATCGAAGAGCTCCCTACCGAAGAGTTTTCCGTCCGCATCCTTGAGCGCCAGGACGTCGCGCCCGACCTGGGAAGCATCTGCACCATGGGCAACGGTCTTGTGGTCAGGTCCGATCACGAACATGTAAAGGTCGAGATCCGTGAAGGCGGTGTCGGGCGCCGTCATTTCCGCAAAGACGCTCTTGCCCTTGGCATCATAGGCGGCGATTGCCTTCGCGACCAATGCCTTGGCCTGTGTCTCCGTCCCCCGATCCTCGGCGACAACCGGTCCGGCAACAAGCGCGAAGCACAGAAAAAACGTCGTGGCGATCGACAGTGCGCGAACGAACCTTTCCATGGGGCTCTCCGGAATCACCGAGGCGGGAGGCGACATTCTAGCGTTTTTGCCCCATTCTGCAAAACGTCAACGCGATCTACCGTCCGCCGATGCTGCTCAGGACCTGCCGGATCTCGCTCTCGGCGCGCCGGAGCTCCTCGGACCGGCCAGCCATGAAGACACGACCCGATGCACCGATCATCTGAACATCGACAAGGGTAGAGGCGGGTGCTGCGCGCTCGGCTTCATTGGCAGCGAAGGCTGCGAACAGCGCCGGCTGGACCTCGAAGGCAAGAAGCGACTGCCCCGGCAGCATCATGGAGGCTTCTCTCGTCCGGTTGAGAATGATTGCGTGCTGGTCCGACAGCTCGGCGATGATGTCGGAGAACAGAATGGACGGTTTGAGCTGTCCTTCGGGCGAGGCTTCGAGGCCACGCAGCACCGCCTTGCCGGCGGCCTCCACCAAGCGCGGATCGCGCGAATGGAGCTCGAGCACCCCGAACTGGCGTTCGGTAAACAGCAAGCCGGGCTCGAGATCGGGAGAAGCCTTTATGGCGAAGTCGACGATGCGATGAATGGCAAGGGCCGGCGAGACCTCGATTATGAGGCTGCTGTCGCCGGCCATCGGCGGATAACCGCGCGCGCGGGTCGGGGTCGACAGATAGGCCGCGAATTGCGGCATGAGCCTGCCAATCGGCAGATAGACGCGCAGCTCGGTCATCGCTCAATCCCAACCTGGTCCGGTCACTTCCCGTCGGCGGTGAAGTGCTTGCCAAGGTCGGGATGCGGGCGCGGGATGACGTGGACGGAGACGAGCTCGCCGACCTGCCCCGCCGTTTCGGCGCCTGCCTCGGTCGCCGCCTTCACCGCGCCGACATCACCTCGGATGACGACGGCGACCAGGCCATCGCCGACCTGCTCGCGCCCGACAATCGCGACATTGGCTGCTTTCACCATGGCGTCGGCTGCTGCCAGCGCGGCGACATAGCCCTTCGTCTCGATCATGCCAATTGCCTGAGTCATTTCACATCCTCCATCTCGTTCAATTGCTCACCGGGGATCGACCGAACCGATGATCAAGGCATCGACGGGTGCCCTCACCTTCTCGAAATGGCCGGCGGCCACCGAGCCCTGCGTCACGAGAACCTCCTCGCCCTCGGCACATCCCAGGGGATCGAAGGCAATGAGGCGTGCACCGCTTTCCAGCTCGATCTCCAGAAGCCCTCCCTGCGGAAGGCTGGCCACACGCTTCGTCGCCCAGAGCCGTCCGATAACCTTACCCCTGATCATCAGCCGCTCCTTTCCACCGCGATCCCGCGGCTTCGCAAGCGATCGCGCGCCAGCGGCGTGAATCGCACACCCCTTGCCACCGAGATTGTACGGGTATCTTCGGCGAGGCTATCGACATGTCGCTCGGTGACGATGCCGCTGTCGAATCGAACTGCTCGCGACTGGGGGGCGGCCGGCGTTCGGCTCTGGCGCGCCTCCGGCCGTGCCGAATTGGCGTCGCCGAGCCGGAACACGTAACGGCCTTCCGAAATCTCACGCCGCAGCTCCGCGTCATTTGCGAGATCAAGAAGTCGCTCCACGAACCGCGCGAGATCGGAGTCGCTGGCAATGGCAACCCGTTCCTCCCGGGTCGCCGGACGCCGCAGACTGGCAATCTCCTCCGCCAGCACTTCGCGTATGATCGCGCGGATCTCCTCGGAGGTGCTCATCGGCTGCGACCTGCCTCCCGCAAAGCGTCCTCGGCGGCATCGCGGGCGTTGCGCATTTCCGCCTCCGGGCCTGCGAGATAGACCCGTCCGGTGGCGCCGATCATTCGATAGTCGACAAGTTTCACATTTGCTGCCTTCTCTGCGCCATTCGCTGCAAGGACCGCATAAGAAGCAGGCTCCATCTCCATGATGTAGAGCGATTCACCGCCCAGGATCATCGAACCAAGCTTGTTGCGATTGATCAGGAAGGCGTGCTGCGGATCGATCCGCGTAACGATATGCGACGCCAGGATCTGTGGTTTCCTCGCATCCTCCGGTCGTCCGGCGAGCGCCTTCAGGACGGCTTGCGCCGAGGATTTGACCGCCGCCGTCGAGCGCGAATGGAATTCGAGATAACCATACTGGCGCTCGACAACCAGGATGCCGGCCTCGACCTCGCTGTGCTTGACCGCCACGTCGGTCAAAGCCTCGATATCGAGTCCGGGCGCTACCTCGATGATCTGCGCCGCGACATTGGCCCGCGGCAGGCTTCCGCGAATCCATGTCGCCATATAGCCGAGAGTCTGGGGCTGCAATTGATCGATGAAGATGAACGATCTGAGCTCGGCCATGATCAGCTCTTCAGTGCGCGCCGCAGCTCTTCGGCGATGATACGACGAATCTCGTCGCGAAGATCGTCGCTGCGGGGTCCAACCGACATGGCCCGACCTTTGCCCGGCACACCGTCGGCGGGTGCCTCGGCAAGCGGACCGGGATGCTTCAGCCTCGCCAGGTCGCGCGTGCCGATCGAGGGGTCGACCTCCTTGGGCCAGGCGATCCGCGTCCAGTGGACGAGGTGTTGAGGTCCGATATTCTCGCCGATCGAGGATCGCCCGAAAAACCCGGTGCCAATGGTGAAGGTCGGCCCGAGCGTCGTGCCAAAGCCGGCGGCTCCCTGGCTGCAGGGCGCATTGACGACCACCCGGTAAACCTCGACGGCCGCGCCATATTCCGCCGCCATGGCGGGATCCCTGCTGTGGATTGCTGCCGAATGTCCAGCGCCGGTAAATCGGAGGAGCTGGCGGGCGGCAGTCAGTGCCTGAGCCTTGTTGCGCGCGACGTAGAAGCCAAGCGCCGGGCACAGCTTCTCGCGCGAGAGGTCCTCGCCTACACCGATGGCGGAGATCGGCGCAACGATGACCTCGGTCTTTGCGGCAATCTTGATCCCTGCCCTTTCGGCGATGAAGCGGGCATCGCGTCCAAGCGCCTCGATATTGAAGCTTCCTGCGTGAAAGAGATACCGGCGAAGTGCTGCCGTCTCCTCCTCGCCACAAACATGGCACCCGGCCCTCTCGAGCTCCCTGACAAGGGGCTTCGCAACCTCCTCGAGCGTGATCAGCACCGATTCATTGGTGCAGAGGATCGAGTTGTCGAAGCTCTTCGAGGCGACAATGTCCTCCGCCGCCTGCCTCAGATCAGCCGTGGCATCGACCATGACAGGAGCGTTGCCAGGTCCGACCCCGATCGCCGGATTGGCCGACGAATAGGCTGCGCGAACCATGGCGGAGCCGCCGGTCGCGAGTATCAGATCGGTCTGCTCCGAGCGCATGAACTGGTTGATGAGCCGGAGATTGGGCCTCTCGATGACCTGCACCGCCCCTTCCGGTGCGCCTGCCTTCTCCGCCGCATCGGCAAGCGTTCGAGCTGCATCGACGCTGCATTCGCGTGCTGCCGGATGGGGCGACAGAACGATGGCATTGCGGGTCATCAAGGCGATCAGCGTCTTGAAATAAATGGTCGAGATCGGGTTTGTGGAGGGAGCAAGGGCCAGGATCACGCCGGCCGGCCGCGGGATCTCCACCATGCGCGCGTCTTCATTGTAGCGGGCGTTCACGAAGTCCCATTCGCGATAGTGCTGGACGAGTGGCACCGAGGAAAGCTCGTTCTTGATCCTTTTGTGCTCGGCAACCCCGAAGCCGGTCTCGCGGACCGCCCAGTCGCCATATTCGCCAGCCTTGCGATAGGCCGCCTCGGCTGCCCCCTCGGCGATTGCCTGGGTTCTTGCGCGGTCATAGCGGCTGAACACCTGGGCGGCCCAGCGCGCCCGCTCGAGAACCATTTCGGCGCGGGCACGAGCGCCGGTGTCAGTCTCGGAGGTGTCAAGAACGGCGGCGATCTGCTGGTCCATCACGATGCCTTCCGGAGCGCCTTTCCCATGACGTCGCGCCGCGCCAGACCGATGGCGACCTCCACCCGGGACAACAGCTCCTCGGACAGGGCTTCGGTGATCAGAATACCTGGCTTGAATTGCAGGACACTTGGATCGAGGGTTGAGAAGATCGCCCAGACGCCATTTTCATAGAGGCGCCGCATCACCGGTTTGGCGCCTTCGGGATGGTCGAACTCGAGGCCCATGATGACGCCGTTCTGCCGGATGCCGATGAAGAAGTCGGAGTAGAGGGCCTGGATCTCGTCGAGCCCGGCGCGGATGAAATCCGAGGCATAGCGCACCATCGAAGCGACTTCGGGACGCTGGGTGATCTCGAGCACCTTGAGCGCCACCACACAGCCAAGCTCGGCACCGCCCGCTGTCGAGATATGACCGAAACCGTCCTCGGTCAGCCATTGAGCGCAATGCTTCCCCAGCACGGCGCAGGAAATCGGATACATGCCGCCGGTGATCGCCTTGCCGATCACCATGATGTCGGGGTCGACGCCATATTTCTCGCAGCCCCACATGACGCCGGTGCGCATGAGCCCGGTCTGCACCTCGTCGGCGATATAGAGCGCATCATATCGTTCACAGAGTTTCTTGACGCCTGGCAGATAACCTTCCCTGGGCATCGGGAAGCCGTAGGTCGCAGGAATGGTTTCGAGTATCACAGCCGCCACGTCGCGCCCTTTCAATGCGTCCTCCATCGCATTGAGATCGTTGAATGGAACCTGGATGAACTCGCCTTCGCGATCTTCCGACAGGAACAATTTCGAGAAGCGCTGGTCGCCGGTCTTGACCGCAAGCCCGGTATGGCCGTGATACGCTTTGATGATCGACACGATCTTGCGCTTGCGCATGGCATTTCGCGCAGTCTTGATGGCGATATCGACTGCCTCCGCGCCACCCGCCCCATAGGCGGTATATTGCAGATCGCCCGGGCAGCAGGCCTGGAGCGCCTCGGCAAGCGCCGTCCGCGCCAGGGCTGGAAAATGGTGGTTGCCCATATCGAAATGCCGGGCCCCGGAATTCAGCACTTCCACCAGCTCGGGATGACGATGACCGAGATTGTAGGTGCCGCCGTTCAGATGAACGTCGATCAGCCGTCGCCCATCCATGTCGTAGAGGAAATAACCCTCGCGGCGGTCGATCACGAGATCGACGCCGACATCCTGCCAGAACTGGGTCTTGCCCGGGTTCCAGAACTCCTTCGAGCGTTCGAGGAACTCAAGCTTCTCTTCGCTCACCTGACACCTCTGCCATTTGCTCGTCTCTAGCAGAGGCGGCAACGGCAGGGCTTGACAGGCTCGCGACAAAACTTGACAGCGCGCGCCAGACTTGGCCTGTCAAGAGATTGCCGGATAATGTCAAGCTCGCGATGCGGCGCCAACAAATGATAGGCTGACGGTCACCATGGAGGGGATCATGACGGCTTTCCATCTCCTGCCGCAGGAGGAGCAGATTCGCCGGCTCGAGCGCATTGCCGTGTCGGCGCTTGCCCGATACCCGTTTGCTCCCGATGCGACCGTGACCCTGATCAATCTCTCCGAGAACGCCACCTATCGGATCGACAGCGCCGGCGAGCGCTTTGCCATGCGCGTCCACCGCGAGGGTTACCATTCCGAAAAGGCCATAGAATCGGAGCTTGCCTGGGAGATGGCGCTGCGGCGCGACGGCGCTGCCGTCACCCCCGCTCCCATTCCCGGGCGCGACGGCAAGCTGATCCAGACCGTCGCTCACGAGCTCCTGCCGCGCCCCCGCAACGTCGTGGCGTTCCGCTGGGAGGATGGCGTCGAGCCTTCCGAAAAGGAGCACGATCTCACGACCCCCTTCGAGATTCTCGGCGAGATCACCGCGCGAATGCATCTTCATTCCATGGCCTGGCAGCGCCCGCCGGGCTTCGAGCGCCACCGTTGGGATTTCGACACCAGCATCGGCAACAGGCCGCATTGGGGTTCCTGGCGCGACGGCATGGGCATGACGCCCGAGCGGATCGCGCTCTTCGCCAGGACCGTCGACCTGATCGGCACCCGACTTCGGAAATTCGGCCAGGAGCCGCATCGCTTCGGACTCATCCATTGCGACATGCGCCTCGCCAACCTTCTCATCGACGGGCCGGTGACCAAGGTCATCGACTTCGACGATTGCGGCTTCTCCTGGCTCCTCTATGACTGCGCCACGACCGTCTCGTTCTTCGAGCATCAGCCGGAGGTTCCGCGGCTTCTCGACTGCTGGACCCGTGGCTATCGGCGGGTCAAGGAATTGCCGATCGAGGACGAGCGGGAGATCTGGACGTTCGTCATGCTCCGGCGTCTTCTGCTTGTCGCGTGGATCGGCTCCCATTCGGAGACCGACCTCGCCAAATCCATGGGCGATGACTACACCGCCTCGACCGTTCCGCTTTGCGAGGATTATCTCAGCCGTTTTGGCTAGAGCCTGCGGGTTCCATGCCGTTGATCCCGCGGCATTTCCCGTGTCATTATGGTCATGCAATGGCCAGAGAAAGCGCAGGGCTCGAGGTTACAGGCGCTGGAGACGGTCGACCGCCGGCCGTTCTCGCCTCCGCAGCCACCGGCATCGTTGAGAGCATCGAAAGAGAGGGTGGCGATGTCGAGGGCGTTTTTGCGTCCGCTGGCATTGCTCCCGCCATGGCCGGCTCACCCACCCTGCGCCTCAGGCTTTCCTCGTTCTGCGCCCTGTTCGAGGAAGCAGCCCGCAGCACCGGCAATGACAATTTTGGCCTGTGGTTCGGCAACGGCTTCCGCCCGCGCAGTCTCGGCATGTGGGGCTACGCCGCGGTCTCGGCCCAGACCCTGGGCTGCGCCCTCGAGAGCCTTGTCGATCTGTTCCCGCTACACCAGGAGAGTTCGCTGATGCGGCTCTTCACCGGAAAGGACGGGCTCGGGCGCCTCGAATACCAGATCACGGCGCCCTCCATTCTCGAGCGCCGTCAGGATGCAGAGCTGTCGCTTGGCATGTTTCTGAACGTGTTCCGAGAATGCCTGGGCACCCGCTGGTCGCCCGAGGAAATTCATTTCGAGCATCCGCGACCGGAGAGCTTTCGCGAACATGAGCGGGCGTTCGGCGCACCGGTCTATTTCTCACAACCCACCAACGCAATTCTGTTTCGGCCGGAAAACCTGGCGCAAGCGATGCCGGGCCGCGACCCAACCCTCATGGCAATGATGCGGGAATGCCTCGAAAGGCTGGCGAGCGGGCAGCCCGAGGAACTCTCTTTGCTCGACCAGATCCGGACAGCAATCCGGGCGCGCTTGCCGAGCGGCCAGCCGACGCTCGAGGAAATCGCCGGCGACCTTCGTCTCCCTCCATCGGCGATCCATCGTGCCCTGGGCGAGTCCTCGTTGGTCTACAAGGATCTGGTCGAGGCCACGCGTCGCGACCTTGCCTTCATGTACATGAAGCAGCGCCGATTGCCGCTGTCCGAGATCGCGCTTCTCACCGGCTATTCCGAGCTGTCGGCCTTCTCGCGGGCAGTGCGGCGCTGGACCGGCAAGTGCCCGAGAACACTGCGTTTGGATCTGCTCCAATAGTCCGCGCTCACATCATGGAGAGAGCCTCGAGCGACTCGGGCAGAATTTGCCCGCCATCAACGATGAGGGTCTGGCCGGTAATGTAGCCTGCCTCCTTGGAAGCGAAGAAGAGGACGGCATTGCCGATATCCGCCACTGACCCGAGCTTCTTGAGGGGGACCGATGCCGCCATGGTGTTGTAGTAGTCCTCGCCCAGGGCCGCCAGCCCCTCGGTCACGATATTTCCCGGCAGGACCGCATTGACCGTGATGGCGTATTTCGCCAGCTCGATCGCCGCGGAGCGCATGAAGCCGAGCTGACCCGATTTGGTGGCGCCGTAATGCGACCAGCCGGGAAAGCCCGTGACCGGTCCGGTGATCGATGACGTCAGGATCACCCGACCCTGATCGGATTTCTTGAGATAGGGAAGGCATGCTTTGACCGAGAGGAACGCGCCCTTGAGATTGGTGTTCGCCACCTCGTCCCATTGCGCGGGGCTCAGATCCTCGATCTTCACCTGCGGGAAGATGCCGGCATTGGCACAGAGAATATCGATGCCGCCGAACGCCTCGGCAGCAGCCTTTGCCGCTTTCTCCATCGATGCGAGATCGGTCACATCGCCTGCAATCGCGTTTGTACCGTGCCCGATATCGGCTGCCGCACGCTTTCCCTCCTCGAGATGGCGCGAGACCACGGCGACGCGGGCCCCGGCATCGGCCAGCGATTGGGCGATGCCCTTGCCGATTCCCTTGCTACCACCGGTCACAACCGCTTTTCGCCCTTTGATCGAGTCGAGCATCGTGGAGCTCCCTTCATTTTTGGCTGCGCGGAAGATTGCCGCGCCGCATCAGCCTGATCAAACCCCAAAAGCCAAGCAGCAGGATGGCAGCGCCGACAGTCGACAGCGTCCCAAGCACCGGCACGCCGGGCGTGTAGCCCGCCACCATCTTGGCATAGAGATACTCCGGCACGGCACTGTCGGCACCCGTCGTGTAGAGCGACAGCGGAAAATTGCCCCAGGAAAGCAGGAAGGCGAAGAGCGCCCCCGAGAAAATGCCTGGAAACAGAACTGGCAGGGTGATCTCTCGGAACACTTGCAGCCGGGAAGCCCCAAGGTCGAATGCAGCCTCTTCGAGTGCCGAATCGAAGCTATAGACCTGGATCGCGATCACGAGCGTCGCGACTGGTGCGATCCATACCAGATGCGCGAAGACGGCCGTCTTCCAGGACAGCGGAAGTCCCAGAGCGTTGAACCATAGCAGCAGGGCGAGGCCGAGCACCGATTGGGGAAAGAAGATCGGCAGCAAGACGAGCTTCTGATAGATCGAGCGCCCTTTCCAATCGTAGCGCGCAAAGGCGAGCGCGCCGAAGAATGCCAGGAGCACGGCGATCACCGTCACCGCTGACGCGATCGCGATCGAGGTCGACAGGATCTGATGGATCTCGAAGGAGGCCAGCGTCTTGCCCCACCATTCCGTTCCCCATCGGGGAATGGGAAAGGTGAAATAGCGGCTGGCGGTAAGCGAAGCCAGAGCAAGGCAAATGGCCGGCACGTAGAGGAACACGATGATGGCGCCCGTCCAGGCGAGGATCAAGGAACGCGTCGCGCCACGGTCGGCCTCCATCAGCGTTTTCCCAGAATCTGGTCGAGGTCGAAACGTCGGAGAACCAGAAGCACGAGAAGGCCGACAACGAACATCAGAAGGACGGCAAGCGCCGCGCCGAGCGGCCAATTCTGCGCATAGGTGAAAGCGATCTCGATGTCGTGGACGATCGGGATGATGCGTTGGCCGCCCAGCACCTTGGCCTCGGCAATGGCACCGACCGCCAACACGAAGGTCAGGAGAAATCCAATAACAATTCCCGGCATGGCGAGCGGCAGCTCGACTTCGCGGAAAACCTGCCAGCGCGAGGCTCCGAGGTCATAGGCGGCCTCTCGCGTTTCGTTCGGAACCATCGCGATGCCGAGCGTCATCGGGAACAGCATGAACGGAAGATAGACATAGACCATGCCGAGGATGATCGCCGGAAGCGTGAAGAGCATGCTCGACAGCTCGATGCCGAACAATGACTTGAGGGTGCCGAGAAGGACACCATTCTTGATGAGGAACAGCACCCATCCATAGAGCCTGACATTTTCCGATACAAAGAGCGGGATGGTGAACAGAAGCGTCAGCACCATCGACCACGGTCCGGCGAGACGGACCAGGCCATAAGCGATCGGGTAGCAGATCAAAGCCAGGACGATGGTCGTGAACATGGCAAGTCCAAGCGACCACAAGAACGAGATGTAGCTCGTCGAGCGAAAGATGGCGCGGTAGTTTTCGAGCGTGGGCCCTTGGAACAGGCTGAAGGTGCGCTCCGGCATGAAGCTGAAGTCGATCACGGCGAGGAGCGGCGCAGCAAAACCGACGGCCAGCAGCACCAGCATGGGCAGTGCATTGCGCAAGCCCTGCGACATTGCCCTAGGGTCCGACCAGGATGCTGTCCCGGCCATCCCAGCCGATCAGCACCTCTTCGTCGAGCCGCCCCTTGAAGGCCTGCTGGCGCAACTTCTCCAAGACGAATACGTGCTCACCCACCCGTACTTGATATTGGATGCGCGATCCGAGCACATATTCATTGTACAGCCGTCCGGAGAGAACATTCTCAGCCTCGGTCGGAGAGGCGAGAAAACGCATGAATTCCGGGCGGATCACCAGGAAGCCCTCACGGAAATCATTGGGAATGGCGCCGGCCCGCAGCTCGGCGGGAACGGCGCTGGATACAAGCGCCCGTTCACCATCCAGCCTGACCGGCAGCACGTTCACATCCCCCATGAACTCCGACACGAATCGCGAGTTCGGTGCCGTATAAATCTCTTGCGGCGTTCCGACCTGGACCAACCTCCCTGCCCGCATCACGCCGATGCGATCGCTCATCACCATTGCCTCTTCGAGACTGTGCGTGATGTAGACGAACGTCTTGCCGGTTTCGCGATGAATGTCCTTGAGCTCCTTCTCGAGGGTCTTGCGGAGCTTGTAATCGATGGCGGAGAGCGGCTCGTCGAAGAACAGGATCTCCGGATCGAAGGCAAGCGCCCGGGCAAGCGCGACACGCTGGCGTTCGCCGCCGGAGCATTTCTGAACGCTTCGACCATAATAGCCTTCAGGCAACCGGAGCTGCTGCATGAGCTCCAATGCACGAGCGCGCCGCGTCGAGCGATCGACGCCGCGGATCTTCAATGCAAACTCGATATTCTCGCCGACCGTGCGGTGCGGGAACAATGCCAGCAACTGAAAGACCATGCAGGTCGGACGCCGGTTGGCCGGAATGTCGTTGATGCGCTTTCCTCTGAGCAGGATGTCGCCGGAGCTCGCGGTTTCCATGCCGGCGAGAATGCGAACGAGCGTGGTCTTGCCGCTGCCGGATGGCCCGACGATCGTGAAGAACTCCCCTTCCATGATCCCGAGGTCGATCCGATCAACGGCGGTGAGCGGTCCGAAAACCTTGCTCACCGCCGCAAGCTCGAGAATCGGTCGTGATTCACCCTGCGGAGGCTTCACGTTTGGCAGCCGTCATGATGTCCAGAAGCTTGGCATAGTCGGGGACGATGTCATACTCGACGGAACGCGCCATCTCCTCCTCCAGGCTGTCCCATTGAATGGCGTCGAGCTCGTCCGCCGTGAACAGCTTGAAGCAGTCCGCATTGCCCATTTGCGCGACCGGATTGAATGTCCCTTCGGCAAAGGCGACGATATGGGCATTCTCCGGCTTCTGCACATATTGAAGGAACTCGACCGCAAGCGGCGAAGCATCGGGGTTGTTCACCAGGGACGTGACCTCGATCCACGAGATCCCGCCCTTGCCATCCGTCAGCGGACCCTTGTTCGGCGTGACGCCGCGGATGTTCTTGTGGCCATCGGCCCGCGCCGGCGAGGCGGAATAGGTCCCGCCTGTCATATGGAAGTCGATCTCACCCGAAACCAGCGCCTGATTCATGGTCGCAATATCGCCCACGACCTTGGCTCCCTTGAACACACGCTTGGCAGTCTCGGTAAACTTCGCGACTTCCTGGTCGCTGTGCTCCTTGAACGGGTCGAAGCCGCTGATCGCGCAGATATTGAACACGTTCCAGTCGTCGGATTCGAGAACACCGTATTTCTTGGCATTGGCGGAATCATTGAACAGGTCCCAACCCTGGTTCTCGGCGGTCTTCCGGCTCACCTTGTCGGTGTTGACGACGAAGCTGTATGGGCCAAAGCGCTGGCACATTCCGAGAAGCTCCTTGCCGCTGTCGTCCATCGCCCATTTATAGGGTGGCTTGAACGCCGGCAGCATTTTTTCGAAATAGGGCTCCATCTGCGCCCGATCGAGCGGCTTGATCAGCTTCTCGGGGTACATGACCTTGCGCGCCCAGGGATTGTTGACATTGATCAAGTCCCAGACGTTGATCTCCCCGGCCCTGAGCCGGTTGATCATCGTCGGATCGTTGGTCAGCGACTCGGCCTTGACGGTGGCCGCATTGGCAGACCGGAACGGATCAAGGACCTGCGCGGAATTGTAACCCTCCCAGCACAGGATGTTCAGCTCCTTCTCACGGGCGGCAAGAGCAAGACGAGGCAGGCCGGATTGCGCTGCAAAGGCCGCGGCCAGCATCGCGGATGTCTGCATGAAGCTCCGGCGCGACAAGCTCTGCTTGGGCATTTGTCTCCTCCCTGAACGGCACCTCTTGGCGGGAACAGGGTGCCTCGCTACCACCTTAACGTCAATCCGAGAGAACCCGCTTGACCTCGATGAGCCTGGATTTGACCTGGAACTTGCTAATAGCGATCCATATAGAGGCCTCGGCGGCGATAGACTTCGGCTGTCTCCTCGAGGAAGGCGGCAAGCTTGAACGTGCCATAGGTTTGACGCAGCAGCTTGGCAGCGGCAATCAATTCGGCATCGCCCTTTGCCCGTCCGGGTCGCAACAGCTCGTAGATCTCCATGATCACCTGCTGCGGCAGAGCCGCCATCTCGGCCGCCCTCTCGAGATTGAGCGCAAGCGTCGGGCGACCGGCGGCGCGAGAAATCTCGGCCTGGCGGGACAGCGACTGCGGCGTGATCCTCAGATCCTCCATCGTGATCTCGCCGGCGACGACCCTCTCGAGCGAAAGCTCCTCGAGGCTCACGCCGCGGGCGCCGCGCACCTCGCCGGGGCAAGTTTCAGCCAGTGGATAGTCGGGGATGCCAAAAATGCGCGTCGTCACTCAGCCGCCTCCATAAGCTCGATCTCGATCTCCAGGGGAGCTGCGCCATCGCGTGTCAGCGAGGTCTCGATCGCATAAATGAGAGCTACCCGCGCATGATGGCGCGAGCCCAGAGCTTCGCCGCGCGTCGGCACCACGACAGGATCCGGCAATTCGCCCAATGCGTGCGAGGCGGCGTTCGAACCCAAGCGCCGATAGTGGTCAAGGCTGGTGATCGGGGCATTCGAGAAGAGCTCGAGATTGTTGTGGGGCAACCTGCCGCGTTGATGGATGACCGCCGTGCCCTTGGCCTGAAGACCGATGCCGACACCCGAGCCCGAGAGGGTGGCTGCGGAAAGACCCAGAAAGGAGGTGTCGGCCGTGTGCAGCAGGCGCACCAGCCGCATTCTCAGCCCTCGTTCCTCCACTCCGGCCTTGATTGCCTTGAGAACAGCGCTCAAAGGGTGGCCGGCTAGCGTCCGAAAGAGCTTCAGACCGAATCCCGGGCTGACGCCGACCACCACTTCGTTCGGGTCGTCGCCAGTGCGGGCCGGTCCCATCTCGCGATAGCGGATTCGTCCACCCTCGGCCCTCGCAAAGGTGCCTTCGGTGCGCAGCACCTCTGCCCGGTCGAGCACGTCGCGTATCCGAACGATTTCCTGGCGCCGCTCGGCGGACATCCGATAGCCGGTGCCAGGTCCGGCATAGTCGTTGGGATCGTTGACCGCGCTCATCACGCGACCTTGACGGATCAGCGCCGAGGTTTGGAGATAGTCGCCCGAGACCCGCAACCGAAGCAGAAAGAGCAGGTTCCGGGCCTCATCGGTAAACCCCCGGTGGTCGAGAGCGCGGACGACGTCGAGCATGCTGATGCCACGCTCACTGATCTCTTCGCTGATCAGCGCCACCTGGCGCGGCGTGAAGCTGTCGGTGTCGTCCGAGCCCGAGGCGACAACCACCGATTCCTTCATATGGGGCTCCGGTGCGGCGAGGTCGAGCTCCTCGAGAACCGCCGAGACAGCGTCGACAGCGCGGCGGCGCAGCTCGAGAATGCGGGTCTCCTCGACCGGGATCAGCCCGCCATCGGCTTCGAAGTCGCGCTGCAGCACGAGGTAATCCTCGAGCTCCTCGCCATTGAGGAGAGATGGATTGAAGGAGTTGTCGTATTTCAGAATCGAGCCAAATCCGGAACAAATCAGGTCGGAACCGGAAATCAGATAGGGCAGGATCTTGGCGCCAACTCTAATTTCGGACTCCGTCGGACGCGCGTCGTTGCCGCTCGCACATTCGAGATCGAGCCAGACGGCGATCAGGTTCTCGGCCATCAGCTCGCGCACACCACCCGGCATGGTGGCGGCAAGCGGGGCGCCGTCAATCCCGCCGTTCTGCGTCCCCTGAACACCCATTGCCCTTTGCAGGCACAAGCAGCGCGCTTCGAGATAGAGCAGCGACTTCGCCTCGTGAAACCCCATCAAGAGCTCGGATGCGGCGCCCGATGTGCAGCGCATCTTGATGCCGCGCGAGGCATAGGCCGACGCCAGCCACGCCTTCGACCACGGCGTGTCGTCGCCGTCGATGAACGCCCTTTCGGTGCCGTAGACCGAGACGGTTTCGGCATAGGAGGTAAAGCCCGCCATGCCGATCTTGAGCTCCTCGGCTTCCTCGCAGGAGCATTGGAAGAGAGTCCCCGCGCGACCGACGGCAGAGCCGACGGCACAGGCCAGGGCATTCGACCAGGCGTTGCGCGACACCCGAACGGTTGTCTCGATCTCATCGAAGCCGAAAGCGACGGCAGTCGCGGCATCGGCCGCAAGCTGCAGCGGGTCGTCCTTGGCGTTGGTGACATGAGCCTGGTTGCCAGGGGTGCGCCGGGCTCGCATCTTGCCATAGGCAAAGGCGATTTCGAGGGCACTGAGACTGGCCACGGCCTCGGCAAGCCTCGCCGGCGAGAGCCCATGGGCAAGGCGGGTGAGATCCCTCCTTGGCACGTTCATGTCGACCAGCATTCGCGCCAGCTCGGCGGCCGGGATCGCCATCGCCTCTGCTGCCACCGAGGGATCGATGTGATAGCGCGCGATATAAAGATCGATCATGTCGAACTGGGCTTCCGGGACGCCGTCGAGGACCGTCACCCGCCCGTCTTCGATCACCAGCGATGCTTGCGGATCGCTCCTGCCACGAAAGGCGGAAAAGCCATTCTCCGGGTCCTCCGCAGCGAAGCGGTCGAGCCGCAACGGCCGTAGATCCCAGTCGGCAAAACGTTGCCAACGGTTTGCGCCTGTCGTCATTGCTTCGCCTCAACTCCGGCGCGCGATGTTGGCCCTGATGATCGATTTTCGTCAAGTCCCGCTCGGCGCAGCCGGAGGGGATCTACTTTAATTCCGCCGGCCGTTACAATGACGAGCGGCTTCAACCGTTCCCAGGAGCTTCCGATGATCAAACGGCCAGTGCCGTGGCCCAATGGCGCGAAGGTCGCCGTTGCCATCACCTTCGACATGGATGCCGACAGCCTCGTGCACCTCGCTCATCCGGGCGACTCGATCACCCGAATCTCCACGATCTCGATGCTCAGATATGGGCCCGAGGTAAGCGTGCCGCGAATTCTCGATGGCTATCGACGCTATGGGTTGAAGCAGACATTCTTCGTGCCGGCCTGGTGCATCGAACATTACCCCAAGGCCGTGGAGGCCATGGCCAAGGATGATCACGAGGTCGGATTTCACGGCTACATCCATGAGGCCCCGAACGCCCTATCCCGGGACGAGGAGCACTATTGGATGCAACGGTCGATCGAGGTCATTGCCCAGCGCACCGGCAAGCGTCCGCGTGGCAACCGCTCGCCTCTCTACAATTACTCGATCCACACCACCGACCTGCTGGTGAGCGAGGGCTTCCTCTACGACGCTTCGCTGATGGGCGACGATGTTCCCTACATTCTGAAAACCGAGAAAGGCGAGATCGTCGAGCTTCCTTCAAGCTGGGCGCTGGATGACTGGCCGCCCTATGTCCATTCGATCGATCTCGACTATATGTTTCAGATCATGTCGCCCGATCGCGCCATGGAGGTTTTCATGGCGGAGTTCGAGGCCATGCGGACTGTCGGCGGAGGCCTGTGGATCGGCGTCTGGCATCCATTCGTGAGCGGTCGTCTGTCGCGGTGGCTCAGAATCGAGAAAATGATCGAACATATGCTGGGCACAGGCGATGTGTGGTTCGCGCGGCTCGAGGACATCGCTTCCCACATCCAGAACCTGCGCAAGAGCGGCTCCTACGAGGCAAGGGTCGACACTCTGCCTTATTATGATTCGCCTCAGGTGCCTTGTCCGCCGCCATCGGTGATGCTGCGACGGCGTAGCACCGACTGAAGCCTCCTCTCAGGCGCGGTCGCGCGGCCGGGGGATGAGGAGGCTGATCAGATCGACATAGAGACTGAGCGCGGCACGGATCGAATCCTTGCCGGGAGGCTCGTGAGGACCGTGCGCGAGATGCATCTGCTTGATCCGCCTCATGGCAAGGGCTGTGCTACCGGCAATGGCTATCACACCCGCGGCCGAGGCCATGAAGATTGGAACGGGATGATCGACAACCCATGTGGCGAGCAAGGCAGCAAACGTGCCGGCGAGGATCATCATCAGCATGGCGTCTGCAGTCGAGAGATCCGCCTCCGTGAGATGGCCGTAAAGACTGATGCCGGCAAACGCCATGGCGAGAACGAACAACACCGGAGCGATCGACAAGCCGGCAAGCGCCGGAAAGGCGGTTCCCAGCGACAACCCGATCACTATGGAACCGGACCAGAATATTGCGTGCGCAATCTCCTCTCCGAAGGCATCGAAGGCAGCAGCGACGGTGATCGCAAATGCGAAGGGGAGCAATATGATCGGCCAGAAAAGAAGCGACCCGGCGATTGCCTGGTCGAGCGAAGAATCGTGGGTGATGAAGGCAACAAGTCCGGTGAGTGCCAGCCCGCCGACGAGGTAATTGTACACCGCCATGAGGAACGCTCTCATGCGCAAATGGCTGGCGACATTGCTTGTCAGGGTTCGTGCGAACGCGTCCTTGGGTGTTGTCCTTGTCCTTCGATCGTTGTCGTTGCTCATGTTCTGCTCCTGAAGGCACAGCCCAATTGTCGTGCGCTTGCTGGCAGACCGTGACGACAATCGCTTAACGAGCGGAGCGCGGGAGAGTTAGCAGCTTAAATGCGTCATACGCCGCAGCGCGACCTGCTCGACCCAACAACGGATGCAAAACGGGATCGAAGCAGCGCATCACGGAAGATTGATGCGTTCACATCAGACCTATCTTCGTTTCGGTTCGTACGGCTTCCTTTGCTCCTGGTCCCTGCTCCTGACGACCCGCACAAGCAGGGTACAAAGGGCGCGCGCATCGTCTGCCGAGAGGTGCGAACCGATATGTCGCTGTATCGACGCGAGATAGACGGGCCACATCTTCTTTCTCAGGGCCCGGCCCTTCTCCGTGATGACCAGGACCTGACCGCGGGCATCGCTTTCACACGGCCTCCTGTCGATGTAACCCGCCTGACACATGCGATCGACAAGGCGGGACACATTGTACTGGGCAATCAGCAACCCATGCTCCAGTTCGAACGGCCTGAGCCCCAGCTTCGGGCTTTTCCGCTCGAGCTCCCAAAGTACGTCGTACCATTCGAGCGGGGGGAACCCTGCTGCCTTCCCGTCGGCGGCAACCGCTGCAACGAGACCATTGCTGGCCCTGACGATCGCGACCCAGGCCGCAACGATGGGATCGGTTGGCAGGTCCTCTACCCGCATCGGTTGGCTCTCCATTACAAAATGCAATTGCATCCATGTTGACAGAACATGCAGTTGCATTTAACCCGTTTTCACCGCCGGGGGAACCATGAAAGAGGAGCTTCTCGATGGAACTCTATTACGCACCAGGTGCCTGTTCGCTCGCGCCCCACATCGTCAGCCGCGAGGCAGGCCTGCCGATCAAGCTGGTCAAGGTGGACTTTGGCACGAGGAAGACCGAGAGGGACGAAGACTATCTCGCCATCAACGGCAAGGGCTATGTTCCGGCGCTGCGCCTGGACGATGGCCAGGTGATGACCGAGGTCGCAACCCTCGTGCAGTATCTCGCCGACCAGCGGCCGCAAAGCAATCTGGCGCCGGCGTTGGGAACGGCGGAGCGCTACCGCCTGATGGAATGGCTCACTTTCATTGGATCCGAGATCCACAAGGGTTTCGCGCCTTTATGGGATCCCAAAGCTTCCGATGAAGCAAAAACCGCCATCAAGGCCAAGCTTGCCACGCGTCTCAAATGGTTTGACCGGCAACTCGAGGGCCGCGACTACATCATGGGCAAGCAGTTCAGCGTCGCCGATGCCTATGCCTTTGTGGTGCTGAACTGGGCAGGCATGCTCGACGTCGACCTCTCCAATTATCCGAACATTCGCGCCTTCATGGGCCGAGTCGCTGCTCGTCCCCAGGTGAAGGAGGCCTTGCGCGCAGAGGGGCTGCTCAAAGCGGCCTGACGGCTTCACGCAAGGGGTGACCAGCCAGGCGCCGCCAGCTCGAAGCCGGCGAAATCGAATGCCGGGGCGACAGTGCAACCAACCAAGGACCAGGCGCCCAGCGAACGGGCGCTCTGCCAGGCCTTGGGCGGAACCGTCGCCTGCGGCTGCTCGTCCGCTTCGAGATCGATACCGAGCCGATAGCGGATCGGTGGCCTTCCTTCCTCGACCACGGTGAGCTCGAGCGGCGCACCGGCGTGGAAGTGCCAGAGCTCGACGGCATCGATGCGATGCCAATGGGAGACCTGACCGGCCTGGAGCAGATAGTAGATCGAGGTCACATGTCCGCGCTCGTCGTCGCCATCGTGGCGGTGCCGATAGACCTCGCGAAAATGGCCGCCTTCGGGGTGCGGCTCGAGTTCGAGCCTTGCAATCAGTTGCCGCACATGCTCGGTCTGGCTCATAAGAGATGCTCGATGCGAATTGGCAGCTGACGCAGGCGTCGGCCAGTCGCATGGAACACGGCATTGGCAATGGCGGGCGCCACCCCTGTCATCGAAACCTCGCCCAGGCCCTTGACGCCGGCATTGTTGAAGGCGAGGTCCGGCGTGTCGATGAAGGCGACCTCGATCGAGCCAATATCAGCGTTCACCGGCAGGACATATTCGGCGAGATCGGCATTGAGGAACCCGCCATAACGCGGATCGACCTCGCTGGCTTCGCGCAGCGTTGCGCCGATGCCCCACACCACGCCGCCTCTCACCTGGCTCGCGGCGGTGCGCGGGCTGACCACCCGGCCACAATCGGCGACGCTCACCACCCGCGGCACGCGGATGCGGCGGGTGGAAGGCTCGACCCGCACCTCGATGAAATGTGCGATGAAACTGAACGTCACATGATCCTGATAGACCGGGCCGCTTATGGCAGGCAGACCGGCGCGCAGGCGATCGAAGATCTGGTCGGGTTGCCCCGGTGCCTTCTGCTGGACCTCGACTTCGAGAGAAGAGCGCCCGGCATCCTTGAGGATCTGCGCCGGTGCGCGATTGGAAATTCCGCCGGGGGCCAGCTCCGACAGCGCATGCAGCATCGCGTCGGCGGCATGGTTGGCGGTCGGAACAGCCGAGGCCGTGCCCCAGGAGCCGGCGGTCAGATGCTGTGGGGCAACCCGGGTGTCGCCGATCTCGGTGACCACCTGATCGGGGCTGACGCCGAGCTTGCGGCTGACGGCGTTGGCAAGCGCCGTGCGAATGCCCTGCCCCATTTCATGCCCGCCAATGCTGAGGCGCACCTCGCCGTCGGCGGTGACCGCGAGTCTGGCGATGGTGGGCACGATGATGCCCGGATAGGCGCCGAGCGCCACGCCCCAGCCGATATGGGAGCCATCGGGTCCGCGCATCGATTGCGGCGCCATGCTCCGCTTGCCCCACCCGAAAAGGGCGGCGCCCCGCGTGAGGCATTCGCCGACATGGCGCGAAGAGAATGGCAGCTTGGTGGCCGGATCGATCCCGGTGTCATTGGCAAGTCGCAGCGCCACCGGATCCTGGCCCAAGGCATAGGCCAGCTCGTCGACGCAGCACTCCATGGCGAAGCAGGCGGGGTGCTCGAACGGTGCCCGCATATAGCCCGGCGTCTGAACATCGGTGCGCACCAGGCGCTCATGTCCACGAAAATTGGCAATGCCATGAAGGCGCGAACTGGTCGCGGTGTATTCTCCAGGAAACAGATCATGACGTGAGGTTTGGGCATCGACATCGTGAATCGCGGCCAGCATCCTGCCGCTGCGATCGGCGCCAAGCCTGATCCGGTGGCGGCTCGCCGGCCGGAAGCTCGCGTCATGGAAGACCTGGGCGCGCGGCACCACCAGCTTCACCGGGCGGCCAAGCAGGCGTGCGGCGACAGCCGCCAGCACCGTCTGCATCTGCAAGGAGTTCTTCTGACCGAAGCCGCCGCCGGCAAAGGGCGAAATGACCTCCACCTGCTCGGGTGGAAGGCCGAGCGCCTTGGCAAGGCCATGGCGGATGGCCTCGGCATTCTGGGTGCCCTCGTGCACGGTGAGCTTGCCGGACGTCCATTCCGCCACCGTCGCGATCAGCTCGATCGGGTTCTGATGCTGCGGCGGACAGGTGAAGATGGCGTCGATCTTGACCGCCGCCGCATCAAAGGCCGCATCGGCATCGCCGGCGTTGATCTCGGGAATGAAGTTGGCGAGCGGCGTATCGGCCTGGTTGATGGTCTCGGTGCCCGCGGCCTCGAGGGTGGCGCTGAAAGGTTCCGGCTCATAGGTCGCACTCACGAGCGCTGCCGCCTCGGTTGCCGCTTCGATGCTCTCCGCGGCGATCAGCGCAATCGGCTGCCCGCGATAGGCGATCGCCGGCGACAGCATCGGTTGGAAGCTCTGGAAGCCATAGCCGCCGCCCATGATGAAACCCGCCGATCTCACATCACCGATCGTCTGATGCGTGAGGACCAGCTGCACGCCGGGGACGGATTGCGCCGCCGCGATATCGACATCGGTGATCCGCCCCTTGGCGATGGTCGCGACCGCCAGGGCGGCATGAAGCAGGGATGGGCGGGCATCGTCCGCGCCGAAGATCGCCGCGCCGCGCACCTTGTCATGGGCATCGATCCGAGGGGTATCTGGAAACGCCATGTCGGTCATGGAACTACCCTCTCTGACTGGCGATCATCAGGGCGTCAGCAACGGTGCGGGCGCCGAGCTCGATGCGAAAGCCATTGTCGTGACCCCTCGTTGCTCCTTCGAGGGCGGCATCGCCGGCGGCCCGTGCCGCTTCCGGCGTCAGGCGGCGGCCGGCCAGAAGCTGCTCCGCCTTGCGGGCCCGCCAGGGGCGGGTCGCAAGCCCGCCAAGGGCGATGCGCGCCGCCCGCACCACCTCGCCATCCATGTCGAGCGCCACCGCAGCCGATGCGAGAGCGAATGCATAGGATTCGCGGTCGCGAATCTTGTGATAGGTCGATCTGACGCCCAGCGGCGTGACCGGCACGCGAATGCGCAGGATCAGCTCGCCAGGCTCAAGCGTGGTTTCGATCTCGGGCGTGGTCCCCGGCTCGCGGTGAAGATCCTCGACGGCAATGGTGCGCTGGCCGCCTGGACCGAGAATGTCGATCTTGGCATCGAAAGCAACGAGAGCGACCGGCCAGTCGCCGGGATAGACGGCGATGCAGGCCTTGCTTCCACCCAACAGCGCATGGCCGCGATCGATTCCGTCCTGAGCCGCGCAACCGCTGCCCGGATTGCGCTTGTTGCAGGCGAATGGCTCGCCGCCGCGAAAATAGGCGCACCGGGTGCGCTGCAGAAGATTTCCTGCAACTGTCGCCATGTTGCGCAGCTGCTGCGACGCCGCTCGCCAAAGCGATTCCGACAGGGCCGGATATTCGGCCACGAGGCGTCGGTCCGCCGCCACATCGCTCATCCGCGCCAATGCCCCGAAGGTCAGCTCAGACGACCCGCCGGTATCGATTGCGGTGAGCTCGCTCAGACCGGTTACGTCGATGACGTGGCGCGGCGTCTCGATATCGAGCTTCATCAGATCGTACAGCGTGGTTCCGCCCGCGAGATAGCGCGCTGCCGCACCGCTCGCGGCAGCAGCCTCGACGGCAGCCGCCGGGGTCTCCGCTCTGCTGTAGGTGAAGGGTCGCATCGCTCAGCTCCTCGCCATTTTCGCGGCGGCATCCTCGATTGCAGCGACAATTCCGACATAGGCACCGCAGCGGCAGAGATTGCCGCTCATATATTCGCGGATCTGCTCGGGCGAGGTGGCATGTCCCTCATGGACGCAGGCGACCGCCGCCATGATCTGCCCGGGCGTGCAGTAGCCGCATTGCAGGGCGTCGTGGTCGATGAAGGCCTGCTGCATCGGGTGCAGCGCGCCGTCGGGTTCGGACAGGCCCTCGATCGTCGTCACGGTGCGCCCGTCCACCTGCACTGCCGGCGTCAGGCAGGACACCACGCGGCGAGCTTCGAGATGCACCGTGCAGGCGCCGCATTGCCCATGGTCGCAACCCTTCTTGGCACCGGTGAGCGCAAGCTGCTCGCGCAGCACGTCCAGCAGCGAGGATCGCGGATCGAGGTCCAGCACATGGCGCGTGCCGTTCACCGTGACGCTCACCCGAACCCGCGCCTCCTCCTCCCTGCGTTCAAGCTGGCTCATCGGCCACTCCCATCACCTTTCCTGCGAGAATTTGACGACCCGCCCGCTCGGAGCCAGCAGGACGAACTCGTCCTGCTGTTGCGCCGTTCCTCCCGGATTGCGGAAAAACGCAAGGCAGGTGACCTCGACATCGGAATCCCAAAGTGTGCAGAGCATGTCGCCTTGAACAGAGCTCATTCCGGATTCCGAGAAACTCGATCCGATCGTGGTCGTGGCTCGGCCGTCGAGAGTGGTTTCCCGGAAGTATGGCTCCTCGGCGGGAACGGTCTGCTTGCCGCGCAGCGTATGCCCGAAGACAAGCGAGCGAATCTGCTCGCCATTGAGCCGATCCTCGTCGGGAAAACTCGAGGCGAAACGGGGCACGCCGGCTTTGCTCAGCCCTTCCCGCATGCGATCCATATCGGCCTTCTGCTCGAAAGGAAGATTGTGAATGGCGTGATGGGCACTCGGAATGCTTGCGAGCTGCTCGAGCTCCTTCTTGGCTGCGGCCGTATCGTCCATCCGACCAAGAAGCGCATTGGCTGCAACGAGCAGATAGAGCCGCTGCCTCCTGATGCTGTCGGTCATCAGCTTCTGCGGATTTGCTTTGCTCAATGACGCGACAGCATCGACCATCCTGTCCTCGCCGAAAGCAATCACCCCCTCCAGGAAATAGCGATAGGCCGTTGGCTTGGGATCGACCCGCTCGGCCGCCTTCAGGTAATCTGCCGCTTCGGCTGTCCGCCCGCTCAATGCCAGTGCGATGCTCATCTCCTCCTGTCCGTACTGGTCGCTCGGGTTGAGAGCGACGGCCCGCGCCGCATTGGCGATGGCATCTGAGGAGCGGCGCTGCCACAGATTGAGGTCAGCCATCAGTTGATAGTAGGATGAGGAAGGGTTCTTTGCTGCCTCCTTCATCAGCTCCTTGATCTTGCTGCCCATCTCGGCGTCTGAAACGCCGAGCGCGGATTCCTTCGCTTCGATCCCCTTGTTCATCCAGTAGATCCAGGCAAGCTCGGCCCAGGCTTGTCCGAAGTTAGGATCGAGCGCCACCGCCTGCCTGAACAGCGCTGCTGCCTTTTCGGGATTCTTGCCATAATCGGTTCCATAGCCCTGGAGGTAGAGATCATAGGCAGCAGGAACATTGGTGCCGCCCGGGGTCTCGGCGATCTTCGGGCCGGAGATCAGCTGCAGCTTGAGAGCCGAAACGATCTCGTCCAACACCTTGTCCTGAAGCGCGAACACCTGGCTCCAGTTGCCGTCGAAGCGATTGGCCCAGAGATGGCCCCCGGTCTTGCCATCGATCAATTGAGCATTGATCCGAACATCATTGTCGTTGCGCCTGATCGAGCCCTCGAGGAGGTACTTGACACCAAGCTCCTCGGCAATTTTCGGAGGCGGGATGTTCTTCCCGCGATAGCTGAAGGCAGCGTTGCGCGAGATCACGAAGAGGCCGGGAAGGCGTGCAAGCTCGGTGGTGAGATCCTCGGTGATGCCGTCGGCAAGATAGCCCTGCTGCTTGTCGTCGCTCAGATTGTCGAATGGCAACACGACGAGCGATGGTCCGAGAGCAGCCACCGGCGGCGGTGTCGTAGCGGGTTGGCCCGCCGGGGACCCCTTGAGGCGTTGCCAGCCGAACAAACCGGCTGCCAGGAGAAGAATGATCGCGAGCGCCGCCAGCGCCGGCCATTGCCAATCCCTCGCCGACGGAAACGACCGGCGCCGGTTCACATCGGTGAGAACATTGTAGATCCGGACCGGCTCGAGCACGTTCTTGACCCGCCGCTCACCGAGGCTTTCGTAGCCGATCTCGAGCCGGTTCTTGACCTGATCATAGGCCGCGCCGGAAATGACAATTCCTCCCGGAGCGGCGAGTGCCTGAAGCCGCGCCGCGATATTGACGCCGTCGCCGTGAATGTCGCCGTTCTCGACGATGACATCGCCGAGGTTGATGCCGATGCGGAACTCGAGCTTCCAGCCGGGCGGCTGGCCGAGATTGTGCTCTGCTATGGCGCGCTGGGCATCGACAGCGCAGCGGAGCGCGTTGACGACGCTCGGAAACTCCACCAGCAGACCGTCTCCCATCGTCTTGACGAGGCGGCCGTGATGCTCGGCGATCTTCGGCTCGAAGATTGCCTGAAGGAGCGCGCCGAAGCGGGCGCGCGTGCCTTCCTCGTCGGCCTGGCTCAACCGACCATAGCCGACGACATCGGCGATCATGACAGCAGCGAGGTGGCGCTCCATGAATTTCGACCTGCGATCGCTCCCTGGTTGTGAAATATAAAGTGAGCGGTGCCCCCGGTCGACGTTCAAAACGGCTCGAGTCCGGCAGCGAGCGCCAGGAGCTGCCGGTCGGAGCCAATGTCACCGGCAATCTGCACCCCTAACGACAACCCGGCGTCCGTCCGCATCACCGGCACGACGAGCGCCGGTCCGCCGGTGAGGTTGAAAATGGAGGCATGGGGCGCAAGCCCGGCCATGCGGTCGACATGCAGCGCGAGATCGGAATGGTTGGTGGGAAAACATCCGAGTTTCGGTGCGGTACCATTGAGGGCCGGTGTGAGCACCAGATCGAGCGACTGCCAGATCCTCGCGAACCGCCGGCAGAAATCATGACCGCGCCGGATCGTCGCCACGAATTGCCGCGCAGTCATTGCCCTGCCCGCCAGAATGGCAGCGCGGTTGATCTCCTCGAGCTCCTCAGGGATCGCGCCCAAGGGCCAGTCCGCCGCCGCCTGGGCGCAGACCTGCGCCAGATACACCTGTCGAGGGATCAGCCAGTCCTCCGGCGCAAGCAGCCCGGCGACCGGCATCACGGAATGCCCGAGATCCTGAAGACGGCGGACTGTGCGATCGACCGCGAAGCGTGCTTCCGGCGCGACCATGATATCGGGCGCGGAGTCGGTGAGAACGCCGATCCGAAGCTTGCCGCCGCGCGCGGCCTGGCCCGGCGCGGCATAGGGGGCGCCAGCGTCGCGTCCGGCCATGACCTCCAGCGCCACCATCATGTCGCGGATCGTCCGGGTGATCACGCCCTCGCTTACGAGGCCGCCATAGATGTCGCTATGCGACGGCCCTTGCGGGATCAGACCGCGCGACGGCTTGAGGCCGATCAAGCCGCAACAGGCTGCCGGGATCCGAATGGAGCCGGCGCCATCCGTCGCATGGGCGATCGGCACCATGCCGGAGGCGACCGCTGCTGCCGCTCCCCCCGACGACCCGCCGGCACTGAAAGCGGCGTTGAGAGGATTGCGGGTCGGACCGAACGCCTCCGGCTCGGTGGTCACGTTGAAGCCAAGCTCGGGAAGATTGGTCTTGCCGATGATCTGCAGACCGGCTGCTTTGAAGCGAACCGTCAACTCGTCGTCGAAAGCTTGAGGCGGCGCATTGCAAAAGGCCCGACTGCCGAGACGGGTGCGGCGTCCCTTGATTCCTGCCCCGATATCCTTGAGAAGAAACGGCACGCCGGCAAATGGACCCCGCAGGTCCGGGGCACGCTCCGGGGTATCGTAAAGGTCGATGACGGCGTTGAGCAGCGGGTTGTCCGAGGCGATCCGGGAACGTGCTGCGCTCATGACGTCGTCGGACGCAACCTCGCCCGACGCGATCAGAGCGGCGAGGCCTGACGCATCAAAGCGGGCATATTCGTCCGCCCTCATTCCAGCGCCCTGCCGAGTGCCGCCACGGCGATGGATTCGCTGCGAATCTCCTCGAGCACCTCGAGCTGCAGCTTGCGAAATTCCGGAGTCGAAATCAGTTCGTAAAGCCGTGGTCGCGGCAGCGGCACGGGTATGATCGACTTGATGCGCCCCGGCCGGTTGGTCATCACCGCCACCTTGTCGGAGAGATACACCGCCTCCTCGACATCATGGGTGATGAACAGCACGGTGAGCCGGTGCTTCTCCCAGATCGCGGTGAGAAGCTCCTGCATGTGGTGGCGCGTGAGGGCATCGAGCGCACCGAACGGCTCATCCATCAACAGCATTTTCGGCCGGTAGCTGAGGGCTCGGGCAATCGCCACGCGTTGCCGCATGCCACCCGAAAGCTCGCTTGGATAGGCATGCTCGAATCCATCGAGACCGACCAGAGCGAGATGGGCCTGCGCGATCCCGGTTGCCTCGCGGTTCGGCGTGCCGGCCGCCTTAAGCGCGAATTCTACATTCCCCAATGCCGTGAGCCAGGGAAGCAATGTGTAGCTCTGAAATACCACGCCACGATCGAGACCCGGCATGGTAATCGGCTCGCCATCGATGCTGATCACGCCTGCGTCATGGGTTTCCAGTCCGGCAGCAATGGCGAGAAGCGTCGACTTGCCACAGCCCGAGGTTCCAACCAGTGCCACGAACTCGTTCTCGTCAATGGCGAGATCGACGTCCTTGAGCGCCACCGTTTCGCCGCGGCCAGTCCGGTATGTCTTGCCGAGACCGGCGATGACAAGCTTGGGCGCAATCATCAGGCAACCTCGCGATGATGGAAGAGCCGCCGGCCGGCATATTTCATGATCTGATCGGTTGCGAGACCGAGAATGCCGAGGATCAGGAGATAGCCGAAAATGAGATCGGTGAGAAAAAAGCGCTGCGCCGTCGTGATGCGATAGCCCAGCCCCGAAGTCGCCGCGACCAGTTCGGCGACGACCAGCCAGGTCCACGCCCAGCCAAGGCTGATCCGCATCGTGTCCCAGATCCCCGGCAGGGCCGAGGGGAGCACGATGCGCTGAAGAATGCGCCACTCCGGCATCTCCAATGTGCGGCCGAGATCGATGAAGTGCCGCGGCACCGACTTCACATTGTCCATGATGAGCAGAACCTGCTGGAAGAAGGTGCCAATGAAGATGATGAGGAACTTCTGGACATCGCCGGTGCCGGTCCACAGGATCGTCAGCGGCACGAAGGCAACGACCGGCATATAGCGGATGAAGTCGACGAAAGGCTCGATCGCCGCCTCCCAGGCGCGGTAGCAGCCGATCAGCACTCCGATCGGCAGCGCGATCAAGGTCGAGATCAGGAAGCCGACGCCGATGCGGTAGATGCTGATCCCGGCATCGGCAGCGAGCTGCCCGGTGCTCCACAGCTCCCCCAGTCGACCGATCACCTGGCCCGGAGAGGGAAGGAAAAGCGGGCGGATCATGCCGCTGGCGGTGAAACCGTACCAGGCGATGCCCAGCGTGGCGAATACCGCGGTGGCGATCGCCAGATACTCCGCCGCGGTCATCCGCCCACCAAGCGTGAACAGACGGCGTGCTCGCTGTCTGCTACTTCGTTGCCGCATCCACAAAGCGACCGTCGATCGCCTGTGTGAGGTCGACATCCTTCTGCAGGATATTGGCTTTGCGCGCTGCCGCGTGCACCTCGGGGATCACCTTCTGTGCGAAGCTGCCATTGAGCTCGCTCTTGTTCTCGGCAAGCGAGTAGTAAACCACACCGTCGAAAGCAGTGGCCAGCTCCTCCGGCTTTGCTCCCACTGCCTGGGAGATGATTGCCCGTCCGCCGGGAGTGTCCTTGCGATAGTCGGCGAGCGCCAGGTCCCAGGCCTTGAGCAGGGCGACGATCTGGCCCGGCTTGTCCTTGAGAAATTCCTCGCGCACGACGAAGACGTCGGAGATCAGGCCGGGGTTCTCGCCGGCCGAATAGATCATCTTCACCTTGGGGTTCTGCTGCATCGCCAGGGTGAGGTAGGGTTCATAGGTCACGGCCACCGGCACCTTTCCGGCTATCAGCGCCGAGCCCGCATCGGCGGCCGGCATCGGCACTTTCTGGACATCGGCAACCGTCATACCGTTCTGGCCGAGGGCATAGTTCAAGAGGATGTCGCTGGTGGTCCCCTCCTCATAGGCCACCTGCTTGCCCTTGAGGTCCTTGACGGCGGTCACCGAACCGTCGGTGATCATGGCATCGGCGGTCTTCGACACGTCGAGCAACGCCACGATCTTGAGCGGCAGCCCGGCGGCTATGAAGTTCATCGCGGTGTGGGTCGCGATATTGCCGCATTGGAGCTGTCCTGCCGCCAGGGCGGCGTTAATATCGGCGTCGGTCGTGAAGTTGACGATCTCGACGCTGTCGAGACCGGCCTCTTTGAACAGGCCCTTCTTGGCCGCGATGTGCCACTGGCCGTAGCCGAGCCAGGGCTCGATGCCCATCTTGATGCCGCCCGGCTCCGGCGATGCGGGAATGTTCTGAGCCAGGGCATTCCGTGCCGCTGCGGCCATCAAAATGGCTGTTCCACCGGCCGCGATGAACTCACGGCGGTTCGGATTCCAATTCATTATCGACCCTCCCTTGGGATTTGCTTCTTTGGTCGATCACGCTATTGCGGCGACAGTGTTTTCGCAACTGCCCGACTAGATGGCGGCGAGCGTCCCACCGTCGACCGGCAGGCAGGCCCCGGTGATGTATCCTGCGGCGTCGGAGCAGAGGAAAATGCTGGCGCCGACCAGATCGCCAAGCTCACCGAAGCGGTGGAGCGGAATGTTGGCGAGCATTCTCTGCTGCCAATCCTCGCTCTGGTAGAAGACCTCGGTCAGCGCGGTGCGGAAGTAACCCGGCGCAATCGCGTTGACGCGTATGCCGAGCGGCGCCCACTCGACCGCCAGTGCCCGGGTCATGCCGAGAAGCCCTGCCTTGGAGGATCCATAAGGCACCGCTGTGGCAATGCCCCGGGTCGATGTCAGCGAGCACAGATTGAGGATGGCACCGCCTTGCCCCATCGCCTGAGCGGCCGCTTGCGCGGTAAAGAAGGCACCCTTGAGATTGGTGTCGACGATCCGGTCCCAGATCTCCTCCGTGACGGTGAGGGACGGTGCGACCTGCTCGACGCCGGCATTGTTGACGAGGATGTCGAGCCCGCCCATCCGCTGCTGCGCCTCGGCGACCCCGCTGCGGCAGTCGGCGACACGCGACACATCCAACACAATCGAATGGGCCCTCCGCCCCGCCTTCTCGATCGCTGCGGCAGCCTGTTCCAGCCGCTCGGTGCTACGGGCCGCAATTGCGACTTCTGCGCCGGCGAGCGCCAGACCCTCGGCAATCGCCCGCCCGATACCCCGGCTGGCACCGGTGACCAATGCACGCCTGCCTTGCAGCGAAAAACCAGTACCCGTCATGAGGCGACTATCCTATGGTGCGGCAACCCCGGTCAATCTCGACATCCGATCAAAGGAGAAAGGATCCAAATGAACGGCATCAGCATGTTTTCTGTCACCATTCCGGTTTTCATTCGTCAGCTCGAGAATCTCTCCCGCATCCTTTCCAAGGCGGAGAGCTGGGCGAGCGAGCGCAACATCGCTCCGGAAACCATCCTGAACTACCGTCTTGCCCCCGACATGCTGCCGTTCAGCCGACAGGTGCAGATCGTCAGCGACACCTCGAAGGGTGCGGCAGCCCGCCTCACCGGCAAGGACATTCCGCGCTACGAAGACAACGAAAGGACATTTGCCGAGCTTCAGCAGCGACTCGACAAGACCCGCGGCTTTCTCGGTCAGTTCGATCGGAAAGATTTCGAAGGGGCCGAAAACCGAACGATCGAGTTGAAGGGCGGCGGCGAAACCCTGACCTTCGACGGCATGACCTATCTTCTCAATTTCGCGCTTCCCAACTTCTATTTCCACTACACCACCGCCTATGACATCCTGCGTCACGCCGGGCTCGGTATCGGCAAGCGAGATTTTCTGGGTCGCGCCTGATGCCCGCCGGCACTGATGATCTTGCACGCGAAACAGGCCAGATCTGCACCCTTTGCGGTGGTATCGCCTGTTTGATGCATGGTTCCGTCACCGCACGATGAGCAACAGCCTCCTCTATATTGCGACGGTGGTGATCTGGGGTTCCTCCTGGATCGCCATCACCTACCAGCTCGGCACAGTCGCCCCCGAGGCGTCGATCGTCTATCGCTTCCTGTTGTCCTCGATCATTCTCATGGGATGGTGCGTGCTGCGTGGCCTCAATCTGCGCTTCTCGCTCAAGGAGCATTTCTACATGGCGCTTCAGGGTCTGCTCCTGTTCTCGATCAACTACATCATCTTCTATTTCGCGACGATGTATCTGACGAGCGGGTTAGTCGCGGTGGCGTTCTCGACCATCGTCATCATGAACATCGTTTTCGGCGCGCTGCTGCTCGGCATGCCGATCCGTCCTCGCGTGGCGTTGGCGGCGCTGCTCGGGCTTGGCGGCCTGGTTCTGGTCTTCTGGTCGGATATTGCCGAGTTCAATATCGGCGGCGGAGGTCTTGCCGGGCTCGGCCTGTCGCTGATCGCGACCGCCTCGGCCTCGTTCGGCAATGTCGCCTCGGCACGGAACCAGGCGGCCGGGATCCCGGTGATCCAGGGCAATGCCTTCGGAATGGTGTATGGCGCCTGCTTCACCCTGCTTGTGGCACTTGTCCGCGGCGTGCCGTTCACCTTCGATCTCAGCCCCTCCTATCTCCTTTCGCTGTTCTATCTCGCGCTGTTCGCCTCGGTTTTCGGCTTTGGCTCCTATCTCACGTTGCTTGGCCGCATCGGTCCCGATCGGGCCGCCTATGTCAGCGTCGTGTTCCCGATCGTGGCGCTTGGCCTGTCCACCCTGTTCGAGGGCTATCATTGGACCGGAGCAGCATTCGCCGGCGTGGCGCTCATTCTCATCGGCAATCTCGTCGTGCTGACCCGTTGGCCAGCCGGTGGCTGGCGCAGCAGGCCGTGGGAAAAGTCGCAAGGGCGAACGGCGTGACCAGGTTTCCGATCGTTTACCGCAGAAAGGTCGCGCCGGACTGGCTCGATCCCGATGGCCGCATGGCGCCATTCGCCTTCAATCTGGCATTCAGCCGGGCGACCGATGATTTCTTTGCCCTGTTCGGCCTCACCCCGGCCTATCGCGACGAGACCCTTTGCACCATCTACACGCTGGAAGCCCGCACCTATTTCCTCAAGGACTGTCCTGGCGGCGCCGACATCCATGTCGACTGCCGGCTCATCGATCTCGACGCCAAGCGCACCCATCTGCTGCTGACGATGTACGGCGACGATACGGCGGAAGAGCTCGCGCGACAGGATTCGTTGATCATGCATATGCGGCGCGAGCCCGGTTCACCGCCGGTCGGGGCGCCTTTCCCGCCGGCCATGTTCGCCGGGCTTTCGGCGGCTTTGGCCGATCACCGCTAGCTGCCGGTGAAGTGCGGTATCCGGCGCTCGAGCCATGCCCGTGTGCCCTCGGTGCAGTCGCGCGACAGGTTGGCGTGGATCATGCATTCGGTCTCGAAATGCAGCATGGTCTCGAGCGACGCCTCAAGCCCGCGGTCCAGCATCACCTTGTGAAGCTGAACCGCCAAGGGTGCGCGCGTTGCAATCCGCTCCGCCAGCTTCCGCGCCTCGGCCCTGAGATGCTCTTGCGGCACCAGCCGGTTGACGAGCCCGATCCGATGAGCCTCCTCCGCCGTGATGAACTCGCCGGTATAGGCAAGCTCGCGTGCCTTGGCGATGCCGATCTTGCGGCTGAGGAAGAAGGTCCCGCCATTGGTGATCGTTGCGCCGATATTGACTTCCGGGAATCCGAACTGCGCGCCCTGCTCGGCCACCACGAGGTCGCAGGCAAAGACCAGCTCGCACCCGGCTCCTACCGCATAGCCCTGGACTGCGGCGATGAACGGGAACCGCGCCAGGCGGATCAGCCGGGTGGTCTCCTGGAGCGTCTTCTGCCATTCGCGCAATTGAGTTGCGCCCACCTTTCCTGACTGAATGTCGTCGCAATGCTCATTGATCTCGGCAATGTCATGACCGGCGAGGAACGCCCTGCCCTCCCCGGCAATAATGGCGCACCGGACATCGAGATCGACATTGATGGCGCGGACATGATCGCCGAGCTCCCGCCAGGCGGCAATCGTCATGGCGTTGAGCTTCTTCGGATTGTCAAAGATGATCCAGGCAATGGCGGCATCGCGTTCTACCCGCATGGCCGATGTCATTTACTTCTCCTTGAGCAGGGTGGGTTTGGGATTTTGTTTCGAGTATCGTAGCGACGCTGTCCAACCCTGGAAACATCCATGTCGACCCCACTTTCCGAGCGCACCCTCGTCCATGTGCTCCGCCACCGGGCAGTCGAACGACGCGACCAGCCCTGGCTGATTTTCGAGGACCGGGCGGTGACCTATGGTGAGGCCGATCGGTTGTCCGACCGGCTCGTCCGCGGCATGGAGGCCAGTGGACTTAGCGCCGGGGACACGCTCCTTACCATGCTTCCCGACAGCCTCGATCTCGTTCTCGCGTGGCTCGCCTGCGCCAAGCTCGGCGTCATCGAGGTGCCGGTGAACACCGCCTACCGCGGTGACATCCTGGCGCATGTGATCAGGGATTCGCGCGCCAAGACAATGCTCATCGCAGCACGATGGCTGGAGCGGCTGGCGGCATTGGAGTCCGACCTTGACGAGTTGCCGCGCTGTTTCGTTCGCCATGAGAAGGACGAGACCCCAACCGTCGAGACGCCGGACATCCGCGATCTCGACACTCTCTATGATCGGGACGACCGTCCGATCCAACGCGATGTCGGCCCGAGCGACCTCAAGGCCATCATGTACACATCGGGGACAACCGGGAAGTCGAAGGGCGTGATGGTGTCGCATGTCCACGCCTATGAATATGCCAATGGCTGCGCTTCGGTTCTCGAGCTCGGCGAGCGGGACATCTACTACTCGGCCGGTCTGCCGCTGTTTCACGTTGCCGGAAAATGGGGCGTATTGTTCGGTGCGGCGATCAAGGGGGCGACCGCCGTCGTGCCGCGACAGTTCAGCGCCAGCAACTTCTGGAGCGACATTCGCCGTCACCGGGCAACCGCCACCTATCTGCTGGGCGCCATGGCAAACTTCCTGCAGCGACAGCCTCCGTCAGCGAATGACACCGATCATCCATTGCAGAAGATCCTGATGTGCCCGCTGCTGCCGGATCTCGACGATTTCGTCGCGCGCTTCGGCGTGAGGGTCGCCACCGCCTATGGTTCAACCGAAGTCAACGCGCCGATCGCGATGCCGCTGGGGACGCCGGTCCGCAACAATCAGATCGTCGGCAAGGTCCGGTCCGACCTGTTCGAGGTCAGAATCATCGATGATGACGATCTCGAGGTCGAGACAGGCGTGACGGGACAGATCGCGGTGCGCCCGAAAATCCCCGGGGTGACGATGCTCGGCTATTGGCAACAGCCGGAAGCAACCGTCGCGATGTGGCGGAATCTCTGGCTTCACAGCGGCGACGCCGGCCACCAGGACTCGGAAGGCAATCTCTATTTCACCGATCGGTTGCGCGACACCATCAGGCGGCGCGGCGAGAACATCTCCTCGATGGAGGTCGAGGGGATCATCAATCAGCATCCTGACGTCTTCGAATGCGCCGTCTATCCGGTGCGCTCCGAGCATGGGGAGGATGAGGTCATGGTCTCGCTCGTTCTCAAGCCGGAACGCAAAGTCGAGCCGGCGGCGATCATCGCCTTCCTCGAGCCGCGCATGCCGCGCTTCATGGTGCCGCGCTTCATCGACATCGTTGAAACGCTGCCGAAGACGCCGACCGGCAAGGTAAGAAAGCATCTGCTTCGCGACGCCGGGATCACTGTCGCGAGCTTCGATCGCGAGGCCGCGCTTCCACGAGCTTCGCGATAGGCTCAATTGGCTGCAATGGTGGCAGCCGCGCCGGCCATCACCGTCGCGCCAGTTCGATTGGCGATCCGGACGGCCCTCTGACTGGCCAGAAACCGTCGCGCGCGGGCGGCGAGCAGCGCCCATGCCAGATCGACGGCAACCAGGACGAGGAGCATCGTTCCCAGAAGCTCGGCCCAGCCGATCATGCCGATATGATCGATGTCTAGAATCGTCGGCAGGAGAGCCAGATAGAACACCATGATCTTGGGGTTGCCGAGCGTGACGGCTAGCCCGGCCCCGAACATCTTCAAGGGGTTCTGCTGGTTAGGGAGCTGTTCCGCGCCCACCTGCTGCGGCGCGAACCACATTCTGAACGCAAGGTAGAGCAGATAGGCGGCGCCCGCATAACGCAAGAGGACAAACAGATGACCGAGCTGATCGGCGATCGCTGCCATCCCGGCAACGGCGAGGGTCAGCCATATGGCTTCGCCGATCCACATGGCGAGAAGAAACGGGAGCACATCCCTGAGACCGCTGGTCAGGATGCGGGCGACCATCGCGGCTATGCTCGGGCCGGGCGATCCGGCAGCGACCATCAAGGCCGCTGCAAACACCAGCAAGGCAGAAAGACTCATTCGGCTATCCTCCTGCCTGATGGGCCTTCGCCAGCTCTGCAAGGCTGGTGAAGCGAAAGTCGAACTTGGGCTCGATTGACGGTTTGACGGTCGCCCCAAAGCCGCCGCCGCGATCGTGGCGCCTGTCGATCCAGCAGCTGGCAAGGCCGATCTCCTTGGCCGGCGCGTGATCGTGAAACAGGCTCTGGGCCGTGTGCAGCACGTCCTTCTTCTCCAGGCCGAGCGTCTTCAGCTTCTCCAGCATGTACTCGAAATTCCGCGGCGATGGCTTGTAGCTGCCAATGTCCTCCGCCGTGTAGATCCCATCGAAGGCCACCTTGAGCCTGGCATTGCTCTTGGCAAAGCTCGCATTATCAACGTTGGAGAGCACGACCAGCCGGTAGTGCTGCTTGAGATAGGCGAGAGCGTCGGCAGAATCGGGAAAGGCCGGCCAGGAGCCGATCGATTGACCATAGGCCATGGCTTCGTCCCATGACGCTGCAACAGCCCATTCCTCGGCGAGCCTCTTGTAGACCGTGGCCAGAAGGTCGCTGTAGCGGCGGGTCGGTGTCCACCCCTCCTGCGCGTGCTCATGACGGGCATGCGCCTCGAGCACTTGATCCTTGCCGAGAGACCGTTTCGCGCGGCCGACGAGGGGCGAGAGCGCCTCGAGCAAGCCGGTCTCCCAATCGATCAACGTCCCATAGCAGTCGAATGTCAGAACCTTGAAGTCGGACAGCTTCATTGGCTTCCCTCGGTTGCTCGGGCGGTTCACTATCACGCCACGGCCCTGGTGACGACCGATCTTGCTGACGCATGACGGGTCATGAATAATACGATTGTCAAAGGATCTGGCCAGGCAATGCTTAGTGATCTTAGCGGAAAGCGCGCCATCGTCACAGGCGGCGCGTCGGGGATCGGTCGGGCAATCGTCCGGTTGCTGGCGCTCGAGGGAGTCCGGACGGCAATCGCCGATGCCGATCTCGACCGTGCCAAGGCGGTGGCCGGGGAGGTCGGCCGCCTGGTCCAAGCCTTTCAGGTCGACGTGCGCAACCGAGACAGCGTCGAGACCTGCTTCCGGCATGTCGAGCAGGAATTCGGCGGTTACGACATCCTCTGCGCCAATGCCGGCGTGTCGACGATGGCCCCGGTCGAGCGCCTGACAGACGAGGAATGGGACTTCAATCTGGACGTCAATGCCCGCGGCGTGTTCCTGACCAACCAGATCGCCCTTCGCCACTTTCTCCACATCGGGCGCCAGGGGGTGATCGTCAACACCGCATCGCTCGCCGGCAAGGTCGGCGCGCCCTATCTCGCCCATTATTCCGCGAGCAAATTCGCGGTGGTCGGGTTCACCCAAGCGCTGGCACGCGAGGTGGCAGACAAGGGCATTCGGGTCAATTGCGTTTGCCCGGGGTTTGTCAGGACCTCGATGCAGGAACGCGAAATCGTCTGGGAAGCCGAGTTGCGCGGCATGACGCCGGACGCCGTGATGGCGGAATATGTTGCCCAAACCCCGCTCGGTCGCCTGGAGGAGCCGGAAGATGTCGCCAAGACCGTGCTGTTTCTTGCCTCCGACCTTTCAGCCTTCATCACCGGGGAGGCGATCAATGTCACCGGTGGCGTCCGCATGGACTGAATGATGCGCCGATTTCTTGCCGATACCCTGCCGCATGTGATCCTGGCGTTGTTCTCGGCGCTGATTCTTCTGCCACTGCTGTGGATCTTGCGGGTCAGCTTCACCGACAAGCTCACGGCCTACAAGATTCCGCCGGAGATCGGCACGCTTGGGCTCATGAATTATGTCGACATCTTCGCCGGCAAGCCATTCCTCCTATGGTTCGCCAACAGCCTCATCGTTGCACTCCTCGCAACCGCCGTCGCGCTGCCGGTCGCCACTGCCATGGCCTATGCGTTTGCCAGATTCAACACCGGCGGCGCGTTCCTGCGGCTCGGCGTTCTCGCCAGCCAGATGCTGCCGCCGATCATCCTTCTCCTGCCGTTGTTCGGCATGTTTCTGCTGGCGGGCTTGATGCAGAGCCGGACCGCCATCGTGATCGCGCATCTGACATTTGCCCTGCCTTTCCTTGCCTTCATGCTGGTGGCATTTTTCGAAGGCGACGTACAACGTCTGGAAGAGGCCGCCCGGGTCGATGGGGCAAGCCGCTGGCAGGCATTCCGCCTGATCGCCGTGCCCGCCGCTGCTCCCGGCATTCTCGCCGCCGGGCTTCTCGGCTTCATTCTGAGCTGGAACGAGTTCCTGTTCGCGCTGGTGCTTTCGGGGCCCGACAGCCAGACATTGCCGGTCGGTCTGGCAGCGCTCGAGACGCATGCCGGGGTGGAGATCGCGCCGCTGGCGGCGGCCACCATCCTGTCGCTCCTTCCGGTGTTTGCGCTACTGCCTTACCTGCGCCGACACCTCATCAAGGGACTGTCACTTGGCGCCCTCAAGTGACAGCCGTTCAACAATCATGGGCCGATTTGGGAGGTTCTCAATGATCAGGCATTTGATGATCGGCACTGTTCTCGCCGGCGCAATGGCGAGCTCCGCTGGCGCCGAGACGGTGAGCATCCTCATGGAAGGCGTGCCGGACACGGAATATGTCAAGACGCTGCTGCCGGAGTTCAAGGCCAAGACCGGCATCGACGTCAATCTCGAAGTCGTCAACTATGCCGAGATGCATACCAAGCTGGTGCCGCAGCTCGTGGCGCCGAAGGGAAGCTACTCGGCAATCGTCGTCGATTTCTATTGGGTCGGCGAATTCACCAAGGCCGGTTGGCTGTCGCCGCTCGACGAGCGGATCGCCGCCGACAAGATCGATACATCCGTGTACATCCCGAAGCTGATGGACCTGGTCGGCAAGGTGGATGGCGTCACCTACATGCTGCCTTTCTACAACTACGCCATGGGCCTGCTCTATCGGAAGGACCTTCTCGCGGACGACAAGAACAAGGCCGATTTCAAGGCTGCCAACGGTTTCGACCTGGCGCCGCCAAAGACCTGGGACGAATATCTGAAACAGGTGGCGTTCTTCACCAAGGACGGCATGCATGGCGTGGTCAATCAGGG
>JBIOYR010000122.1:0-33226 GCA_044870245.1 Aestuariivirgaceae bacterium
GAGAAGCTGTCGGTCGCCGATGCGCTGCGTGCCGTGCGCTTCGCCGAGGTGGTGGTGCTGCTGATCGACGCCACCCAGCCGCTGGAGAAGCAGGACCTGCAGATCGCCCATATGGTCGCCGAGGAGGGGCGCGGCCTGGTCATTGCCGTCAACAAATGGGATCTCGTCGATGAGCCGGGGCGGCAGTTGCGGGACATCCAGGAGCAAGTGCACTCGCAGCTCTCGCAGGTGGCGGGCGTCGCCATCGTCGCAATGTCGGCCCTGTCGGGCCGCGGCGTCGACAAGCTCATGCCGGCGGTGTTCGAGACCGCCCGGATCTGGAATCGCCGCATCCCCACCGCCAAGCTCAATCGCTGGCTGGAGGAGCAGGTCGAACGGCACCCGCCGCCGGCGCCCGGGGGCAGGCGGATCAAGCTTCGCTACATGACCCAGGCCAATGCGCGGCCGCCCTCTTTCGTGCTGTTCTCGTCAAGCGCCGCGGAGTTGCCGGAGAGCTATTTGCGCTATCTGGTGAATGGCTTGCGCGAGGCGTTCGATCTCTGGGGCACGCCGATCCGCATGCATCTGCGAAAGGGTCGAAATCCGTATGCGGGGAGGCGGTAGGCAGTAGGCAGTAGGCAAGACCTCAGATCATTGCCTATTGCCTAATGCCTATTTTCTTCGCCGCCGGTCGACGCGTCGGGCGGCGATGGAAAATCCGATCACCACGAAATAGAGCGTGACCCGGCCCAGGGTTTCGGCGACCACACTTGCGGCGCGCATCATCTGAAGCACCCTCCAGTCCAGCACAACGAGTCTGCCGGATTCTGGTTAACCATTTGTTTATGGAATGCGGGTAACGAGCGTCCGTTCCTCGTTCACACCCGTTCGTGAAAGACGCCGTCGCGCAGATCGAAATTGGCGCCGGTGGCCGTCACTGCCGGATCGAGGAGCGGCAGAAGCGCCTCAGCTATGATCTCGGGCGGCGGCAGCGTCGAGGGATCCTCGCCCGGCATGGCCTCGGCCCGCATCCTCGTGCGCACGACGCCCGGGTTCACCAGATTGACCCTGAGATTGGTGGTGACCGTCTCGGCAGCGTAGGTCTTGACCAGTGCCTCGAGAGCTGCCTTCGACACCGCATAGGGGCCCCAATAAGCGGTGAAGCGCCGTGCCGCTCCCGAGGTCACGAAGATGGCGCGGCCGTTGTCGGCCTGCCGCAGCAGCAGGTCGAGGGAGCGGATGAGGCGCCAATTGGCGGTGACATTGACCGCCATGACCTCGTCCCACAGCTTCGGATCGAGATGGGCGAGCGGCGTCAATTTGCCGAGAATGGCGGCATTGCCGATCAGGATGTCGAGCCTGCGGAAGCGCTCGAAGAGGGCCGCCCCGAGACGGTCGAGGGCCGCGTAGTCCCTGAGGTCGGCCGGAACCAGGGTGGCAGTTCCGCCGGCGGACCGGATGGCATCGTCGAGCTCCTCGAGCCCGCCGACGGTGCGCGCCAGGGCGACGACATGCGCCCCTTCGGCTGCCATGGCCCGGGCGATCGCGAAACCGATGCCGCGTGAGGCGCCGGTGACCAGGGCGATGCGACCGGCTAGCCGACCCGCCATCTAGAGCACCATGGTCTAACCGGCTTCGGCGAGCAGCGACAGCTGGTGGGGACTCCGCGTCGCTGCCTGGTCGGTCAGCGGCGTCGGATAGTCGCCGGTGAAGCAATGGTCGGTGAATTGCGGCCGCACCGGATCGCGCCCGGCATAGCCGACCGCGCGATAGATGCCGTCGACCGACAGGAAGGCCAGCGAGGCGACGCCGATGAAATCGCGCATCTCCTCCAGCGAGTGATTGGCGGCAAGCAGCGCCTGCTGCTCCGGCGTGTCGATGCCGTAGAAATCGGGGTGGGTGATGGGGGGGCTGGCGATGCGCATGTGAACCTCGCTGGCGCCTGCCTCATACATCATCTGCACGATCTTGACCGAGGTGGTGCCGCGGACGATCGAATCGTCGACCAGCACGATGCGGCGGCCCGCGATCACCGAACGGTTGGCATTGTGCTTGAGCTTGACGCCGAGCGCCCGGATCTGCTGCGTCGGCTCGATGAAGGTTCGCCCGACATAATGGTTGCGGATGATCCCAAGCTCGAAGGGGATCCCTGAGGCCTTGGCATAGCCGAGCGCCGCCGGCACGCCGGAGTCGGGCACCGGGATCACCACATCGGCATCGGCCGGCGACTCGCGGGCGAGCTCCTCGCCCATGTTCTTGCGCACCTGATAGACCGAACGGCCGCCGACCACGCTGTCGGGCCGCGAGAAGTAGATATATTCGAAGATGCAGGGCCGCGCCGGCACCCGCGGGAACGGGAAGTGCGACTCGATGCCGTCCTCGGAGATCACCACCACCTCGCCATTCTCGATGTCGCGAATGTAGCGGGCGCCGATGATGTCGAGAGCGCAGGTCTCCGAGCAGAGAAGGTAGGTGCCGTTGAGGTCGCCAAGGACGAGCGGCCGGATACCCAGAGGATCGCGGGCGCCCATCATCTTCTTGTTGGTGAGGACGACCAGCGAATAGGCGCCTTCGAGCTGGCGCAGGCAGTCGACGAAGCGGTCGACGATGCGCGGCTTCTTGGAGCGCGCGACGAGATGCAGGATCACCTCGGTGTCCGAGGTGGACTGGCAGATCGCGCCGGTGGCGACCAGCTCGCGGCGCAGCGTCAGGCCGTTGGTGAAGTTGCCATTGTGGCCGACTGCGAAACCGCCCGAGGCCAGCTCGGCGAACAGCGGCTGGACATTGCGCAGTATGGTCCCGCCGGTGGTCGAGTAGCGGACATGACCGATGGCGGCGCGGCCCTTCAGCCTGGCAATGGTCTCGGGCTTCGAGAAGCCGTCGCCGACCAGGCCGAGGCGGCGCTCGGAATGGAAGCGCCTGCCGTCGAAGGCGACGATGCCGGCCGCCTCCTGGCCGCGATGCTGGAGCGCATGAAGGCCGAGCGCGGTCAGCGCCGCGGCGTCGTCATGGCCGAAGATCCCGAACACGCCGCATTCCTCGCGCAGCGTGTCACCATCGAGATCGAAGGCGGGCTCTGCGGATTGCGTCTCCATGATCAATTGCCTTCTTGACCACCGAAATTGGGTTCCTGTCCCGATGCCGGCGGCGCGGGGTTGGCAGGTGCTGGCGGCGGGGCGCCTTGGGTGCTCTCGATCATCTGATCGATGGCGTTGCGCTGGGTGTTGCCATAGCCGCTGCCCTGATCCTCCTCGCCGGGCTCGCCCGGCGCCGGCTGGGTCGCCGCCGAGGGCGGGCCCGACTCGATCGAAGTCATGTTCTGGATGCGCTCCTGGATCTGCATCGGCAGCATCGACACCGCGGTGTTGCGGACGGATTGGACGATGGGCAGAAGCCGCGCCGTGCGCACCACCTCGTCCTGCTTCTCGCGCGGCACGAACAGGTCGTAGAAGAAATAGGCGATGACCACCAGCAGCAGCCCGCGGACCACGCCGTAGAAGAAACCGAGGGTGCGGTCGAACGGGCCGACCGGCGCATCGAGCACCCAGTCGGAGATCTTGATGCTGATCAGCGACATGATGATCAGCACGATCAGGAACGCCCCGGCGCCGACCGCGATCTTGGCGGCGATCTCCTGCGGGATATATTGCTGCGCCATGGCCACGATCTGCGGGTTGAGGGCGCTGGCAAGGCCGGCGAGACCGGCGACGCCCCAGGCGATCAGCGACAGCACCTCGCGGGTGAAGCCGCGGGCGAGCGCGAGGAGGCCGGAAATCAGCATGATCGCTGCGACGACAAGATCCGTCCATTGAAACTGCATGAGGGCTCCAGGAGTCGCCTGTTCTCGAACGCGCACACTATATAGGGCGGTTTCACCCGTCTGTCACAGGCCGGAGCAGGGGTTTTACCCCCGTCCTGTCCGCCCGTGGCAGGCCTGCCACCCAAGCGACCAGATCACTCACGGTTTCGACGCGTTTGAGCCTCAAATGGCGGGGCGCCGCAGGCTCGCCGCCATTACCGGCGATCACCGCCGCCGTCAACCCGAGCTTTGCCGCCTCCTTGAGCCGCTGCTCGCTCTGCCCGACCGGCCGAACCGCGCCAGAAAGGGCGATTTCTCCGAACAACACCGCCTGGGCGGGGAGCGGCGCACCATGAAGCGAGGACACCAGCGCCGCCGCTGCCGCGAGGTCGGCGGCGGGCTCGCGGACCTTCAGGCCCCCTGCGACATTAAGGTAAACGTCGTGCGCCCCGATCCGCAGCCCGGCCCGGGCCTCGAGCACCGCCAGGATCATCGCCAGGCGGTTCGAGTCGAAGCCGACGACGGCGCGGCGCGGGGTCCCGAGCGGGGAGGGGGAGACCAGCGCCTGCACCTCGGTCAGCACCGGGCGGGTGCCCTCCATCCCGGCCAGGATCGCCGAGCCCGGCGCCTCGGTCTCGCGCGCCGAGATGAACAGGCGGGAAGGATTCTGCACCTCCCGCAACCCCTGGTCCGACATCTCGAAGACGCCGATCTCGTCGGTCGGGCCGAAGCGATTCTTGACGGCGCGCAGGATGCGGAACTGGTGGCCGCGATCGCCCTCGAAATAGAGCACGGTGTCAACCATGTGCTCGATCACCCGGGGCCCGGCGATCTGCCCGTCCTTGGTGACATGGCCGACCAGCAGCACGGCGCTCGCCTTCTGCTTGGCGAAGCGGATCAGCGCCTCGGTCCCGGCTCGGAGCTGCGACACTGTGCCCGGGGCGGATTCGACCGCCGGCGACCACAGCGTCTGGATCGAGTCGATCACCGTCACCGCGGGCGGACGTCCCTCGCCCAAGGTGGCAAGCACGTCCGACAGGTTGGTCTCGGCCGCCAGCAGCACCGGCGCGTCGAAGAGTCCCAACCGCTCTGCCCTCAGCCTGATCTGGGCGATCGCCTCCTCGCCGGAGACATAGACGGTGGCATGGCCGGCACGGGCCAGCGCCGCCAGCGCCTGGATCAGCAGCGTCGACTTGCCGATGCCGGGATCGCCGCCGATCAGCACGGCGGAGCCCGGCACCAGGCCGCCGCCGGTCACCCGATCGAGCTCGGCAAGGCCGCTCTCGATCCGCTTGAGCGGCGCCTCGTCGCCCTTGAGCGGCACGAGGCGCCCCGCCCGCCCCTTGGGCAGGCTCGCGCCCTTAGCGCCGGGAAGCGGCGCCGCCGCCGCCTCCTCGACCAGGGAATTCCACTCGCCGCAATTGTCGCAGCGCCCCGACCATTTGCTGTAGGCCGAGCCGCAGGTCTGGCAGGCGAAGCGCAACTGACTCTTGGCCATGCCCCGACTCGCTGAAGTGCGATGTTTCTGTTCCGTTCTGGCCCTGCGGCGTCAAGACTGTCAAGCGTTCCGTGTTTCTTGTCGTCACAATACCGTCCTGTTCCCATTTGATTGTGCGAGGCAAAGATCTGAGGAGTGGACGATGAACAGACATGCGAGCGCCGTTTGGCACGGCGGCATCAGCGACGGGCATGGCCACATCACGGTGCAGAGCGGCGCCCTCAACGACACGCCCTATTCGTTCAAATCGCGGTTCCAGGACGAATCGGGACGGCTCGGCACCAATCCCGAGGAGCTGATCGCCGCGGCGCATGCCGGCTGCTTTGCCATGGCGCTGTCGCATACGCTCGGCGGCGCCGGCTTCACGCCGGAGGAGCTCGACGCCCGCGCCGATGTCAGCATCGAACCGAAGAATGGCGGCTTCGCGATCACCAAGAGCCGGCTGACGCTGCAGGCGCGCATCCCCGGCATCGATCAGGCCAAGTTCAAGGAGCTGGCGGAGCAGGCCAAGGCCAATTGCCCGGTGTCCAAGGCGCTGGCCGGCGTCGAAATTTCGCTGGACGCCAAGCTGGTCTGACCCCACATTGGAATCCGGGTGTTCAACAAATCGAAAGGAGGTGATCCGATGTCGAGTGTGATCGCAGCTGCTGTCGCGGTGTCTGGAGCGGCCATCGGCATGGAGCAGCCTCCTTGCCTTGACTGATCGTTCCTCCGGTCGCTGAGGGCGATCGGGCCGGCTGACGGCAGTGATCTCACGGAAGGGCCGCGCGTGTGCGGCCCTTCTTCCTTTGCGGGGGCTGTGCCAAATGTGACAGAGGCCCGATGACAACGGCGCTATGACGATCGCGCGACAACGACAGGAGATTCGCGCGATGCCAGACTTGATTGCCTCCTACAGCAACCAAACACTCGCTTCAATCACGCCGAAAAACAGTTACTCTGTAACCGGAACATTGGGCGGCCGTCCGGTGCACACCAGCCCTCTGCCTCCGTCGGAAGTCCGGAAAAATTCCCCATCCAGCTACTACAGCCGGCGCCCAAACAATAAGCTCGCGCGGCGAAATGCGATCAATACCGCCGAGAAGGCGGAGCGCCGCGACGCCGTCACGTCCAGGCGCAACCATATCGAGCCCTTCACTTGCCTATTCGATCCCGTGTTCAACCGCATCCATGACACCGCCGTTGCCCACGGCTTGATTCCGCCGGCCGAGATCCCGCCGGCCACCCCGCCGGCGCCCCACCACTCGATGAACGAATTCATCGAAAGCGTCTCCCGGCGCGATTTCCTGTGCGCCATTGAGGGGCAACCCTGCCACTGCCGGTCCGGCGACTTGAAGGGAAAGGTCGTCCTCATCGGTTATCTTCTCGACGAGCCGGACGATATCCGCGCCTCTCGCAGCCTGATCGAGGAACATCTCAGGAAAGGCGATCTCGTCATCAGTGCAGCCGGCGCAAGGAATCTGGCGAATGACGCGGTGCGCGACCAAACCTGCTTCGCAGCACCGCAGGAGCAGTGCGTTGCCATCGCGGAAGACGAAATATCGGCTCGGAGCCGCGAGGCCCTCCGAAAATTGGTCGATCTCGCTCTGCAGCGGCTAAGGCTGATCGATCCGGATTATGCCAGCCACCTCGAGGAGACTCATCGAGCCGAGGAGACCGAGGCTACGGTGCGATTCTTCGACTATCAGAATGCAGCCTCGGCTCTGTCGAGTGTCACCCCTCCCGAGAATCGCGCGCGGGTGAAGCGGCTCGGCCGGGAGATCGGCACGGCCATGAGTGACGCGGACGCGATCGGCATGCAGGAAACCCCCGAGCGTTGCGCGCGCTATACAGCACGGATCGGAGAGCTGAGACACGGCGAGAGAACCGTTTACGTCCCAGTCGCGATGCCCATCGCAGATGCATTGCAGATGGAGTTCATAGCCGATCCTGACGTGGTGCTCGTCGCCAAGCCCACCTCCGTTCAAAGATGGGAGGAGCGTAAGGCGGCTCGGATGTAGTCTCGCTGACGGCAGGGATCTCACGGAAGGGCCGCCCCGGATGCGGTCCTTCTTTTTTGCAGGCTGTGCCGAACGTGACAGGGGCGGCGGTGCTGTTGGGTTAGGACGATCGCGCGACGACGACAGGAGATCCGCGATGACCAATATGACTGTGCCGCACAACGTGACCGCACCGGTCCAGCCGATTTTCAATCAACAGCGGACCGGTACACTTGGACCGTATAGCGTCAAAACCGTGCCGGTGCCGCCGCGGACAGGAGCGCCGTCCGTGTCAGTCGGCTATTACAGCCGAAGGCCCAACAACAAACTCGCGCAGCGAAAAGCCATCGAGACCGTCAAGAAGACGGGCAACTTCCCTGCCATCGATCCCGACGACATCGCAAAGCCTCAGACCTCGCAGGGCGCGCAGCTACAGCCCGCGATTCTCGATCCATATGGCTGGGGGAACTGGCTCTACGACAAGGCCGCCGAGTTCGGCGTGATTCAGCCGTCGTACAAGACGACTCAGCAACTCGTCGACTATGCAAGAGAAAAGTTCGTGTGCAACGATGTGCAGCTGCGCGATTGTATAGGTGATCCGCTAGAGGATTTAAAAGGAGCACTGATCCTGATTGGTCAAGATCATGGGGACACAAAGGGGTTGGGCGAGATCAAGAAGTTTTTGAATGAGTTCATGCGTCCGAACGACGTTTTTCTCACAGAATCCGATCCGGGCTTTCTTGCAGCAGCAGATCCACGCGATCTGAACAAAGCATGCCTGGGCGTTCCGCGGCAGCAGTGCATCGGCATTGATTTAGAGGGGACCGGTGACCATTACCGACAATACCTGGAGGGACTTCGCAATGCGGCCTATGCTCGCTTGGAAACTTTCGATCCAAACGCTGCCAGGACGCTATGGGAGAGAAGCTATACAACCCAGACTGAGCGCGTGGATGCGCTTAACCAGGCCATGGAAAAGGTGAGGCCTCACATTCCTGCTAACCAACGCGACAAACTACGCCAGCTTGATGCGAAATATAACAAAGCCCTGTTGGATTTGGATACCGAAGTAAGTAAGCAGATGACAGTCAGAGACGCCAATTTTGTAAATCGTATAAGAGAGATCTGGAGCACATCCAACGTGCGCACGGTATACTGCTCCCTTGGAGCGTTGCATATTGGCACATTCTATCGAGAATTCGTCGGCAAGGTGTTTCTCTTGCTCCCTCATTCAACACGCATGCCCAATCAGGTCGGCCTTTCATCCCGCGGAACCTGAACTGGCGCCGGCTCCGTCACGGCCTGAGCACCTCCATCTGGATCGGGCCTTGGGCGCTGCCATGGATGAACTGCTCGACATAGGGGTTGCCGCTGTCGTCGACATCGGCAGCCTTGCCCTGCCAGATGATGCGGCCCTTGTAGATCATCGCGATGTCGTCGGCGATCTTGCGGGCCGAGGCCATGTCGTGGGTGATCGAGATGGTCGTCGCGCCGAGCCGCTTGACGCAGTCGACGATGAGATCGTTGATGACATCGGCCATGATCGGGTCGAGCCCGGTGGTCGGCTCGTCGAAGAAGATGATCTCGGGATCGGCCGCGATGGCGCGGGCGAGACCGACCCGCTTCTGCATGCCGCCCGACAGCTCGGCCGGATAGAGCTCGCCGACCTCGGGCCCGAGCCCGACCTGGCCGAGCTTGGTGATGGCGATCTCCCTGGCCTCGCGGCGGCGCATCTTCTTGCCCTGGATCAGCCCGAAGGCGACGTTCTGCCAAACCGGCAGGGAGTCGAACAGCGCCGCGCCTTGAAACAGCATGCCGAAGCGCGACAGCACCTTGTCGCGCTGCGAACCCGACAGGCCGACCACCTCCTCGCCGCCGATCCTGATCGAGCCGGAATCGGGCCGGACGATGCCAAGGATGCATTTGAGCATCACCGACTTGCCGGTGCCGGAGCCGCCGATCACCACCAGCGAATGGCTGCGCGGCACCGCGATGTCGATGCCGTTCAGGACCGATTTCGGGCCGAAGGCCTTGCGCACGTCCTTGAGCTCGATATGGGCTTCGTCCGTCATCGCCGTCACTCGTTGAAGAGCAGCGAGGTCATGACGTAGTTCGCCGCCAGGATCAGGATCGAGGCCGAGACCACCGCATTGGTGGTGGCGCGGCCGACCCCTTGGGCACCGCCCTTCGAGTTGAAGCCGTGATAGCAGCCCATCAATGCGATGATGAAGCCGAACACCGCCGATTTGACGAGGCCCGAGGTGACGTCATGCGGCTCGAGGAAGTCGACGGTGTTCTTGAGATAGGCCGCCGAATTGAAGCCGAGCGAGCGGGTGCCGACGATGTAGCCGCCCATGATGCCGATGGTGTCGGCGACGACCACCAGGAGCGGCAGCGCGATCACCGCCGCAATGAGGCGCGGGCCGACGAGATATTTGAAGGGGTTGGTCGACAGCGTCACCAGCGCGTCGATCTGCTCGGTCACCCGCATGGTGCCGAGCTCGGCGGCAATGGCCGCGGCGACCCGCCCCGCCACCATCAGGCCGGCCAGCACCGGGCCGAGCTCGCGAGTGATGCCGAGCGCCACGATCGAGGAGACCAGGCTCTCGGCGTTGAAGCGCGAGCCGCCGATATAGATCTGGAGCGCCAGCACGCCGCCGGTGAAGAAGGCGGTGAGGCCGACCACCGGAAGGGAGAAGTAGCCGATGCGCAGCAGCTGGTCGCCGGTCTGTCGCAGGAACAGCGGCGGCAGGAGACCCTGAATCAGGGCATCCTTGGTGAACAGAGCGACCCGGCCGATCTCGGCCAGCAGTCCGAGCACAAGCCGACCGGTTTGCACAAGAAAGTCCAAGGGAGAATCCACCGTCGATTGCAGGGGAGGGGTAACAGACTCTACGCGTCAGCGCCGGAGTATAGCCGCGAGTAGCGAGAACCCAAACTGGTCAAAATTTCGTAGGGGATGGTGCCGGACCAGCGGGCCATGTCGTCGACCGTGACATGGTCGCCGATGAGCTCGGCCCTGACGCCGCGCCTCGCAAAAGTCGGGGGTATGTCGGTGACGTCGATCGCCAGGAGGTCCATCGACACCCGCCCGACGATCGGGGCGAACTGGCCGCCGAGATAGGCATGGGCCGGTCCGCCGCGGGCGGGGGATGACAAGGCGCGCGGCAACCCGTCGCCATAGCCGGCAGCGACGATGGCGATCCGAGACTCGCGGTCTGCCGTCCAGGTTGCACCATAGCCGACGCTCTCGCCGGGCTTGACGTCGCGGACCTGCAGGATCACCGCATAGAGATGGACCACCGGCCGCATCGGGTTGGAGCGCTGCGAGAAGGGGTTGCCGCCATAGATGCCGATGCCGGGCCGCACCAGGTCGTAGGCGAAGTCCTGTCCGATCAGGGCGCCAGGGCTGTTGGACAGGCTGGCCGGCGCCTCGGGCAGGCTCGCGCGCATGAGGTCGAAAGCCTGGCGCTGCCTGGCATTCATCTCATGCGCCGGCTCGTCGGCGCAGGCGAGATGGCTGACGATGAGCGCGATCTCGAAGGTGTCGAGCAGCTCCCGCCGTCCGGCGAGATGGCGGACCTCGCCCGGCGACAGGCCGAGGCGGTTGAGACCGGTATCGAGATGGAGGGCGGCCTTGGCCCTGACCTTGTTGGTGAGGCTGAACTCGGCCCATTCCTTGACCTCGTCGAGGCTGGACAGCGCCGGCCGGAGCCCGTGCGCAAGATAGAGGGGGGCAAGGCGGGGGAAGAGACCGTCGAGGACGTAGACGACCGCATCCGGCAGGATGGCGCGGAGCTCGATGCCTTCGGCCGGCAGGGCGACGAAGAAGGTGCGGCAGCCAGCCGACCACAGCGCCTTCGCCACCGGTTGGACTCCGAGCCCATAGGCATTGCTCTTGATGCAGGCGCCGCAGACTGCCGGCTGGACTGCCCTGGCGAGCTGTCGGTAATTTGCCTTGAGCGCCGCGAGGTCGATATGCAGCAGCCCGCCCACAAGCTCGCCCGGCGTCGCGGCTTCCGCCGTCGCCCCTTGATCTTCCATTCTGCCCACTCTCACCCACGCCGCCCCGTTCGAACGGCGTCCATCCCCAAACGCTCATGAAAGCGCGCGATTCGGGCGAAGTTGCGGAACGGGGCAAGGGTGTGCCCGTTGAACGGCACGTGGAGACAATCATGGATAGCAGCGCGGCGCCCGACCGGAAGTTCGATCTCTGGCACCTGTCATGGACCGACTGGCGGGCGGTGCTGAAGCGCGTCTTCGCCTTCCTGTCGACCGAACGGGTGACCCTGACGGCGGCCGGCGTCAGCTACTACACCTTGCTTGCACTCTTCCCGGCGCTCGCGGCGCTGGTGTCGGTCTATGGGCTGATCACCGATGCCAACAGCCTGAGCGCCCATCTCGACACGCTGGCCGGCATCGTGCCCGACAGCATTCTGCGCTTTGTCGGCGGCGAGCTGACCCGCCTCATCCAGAACAGCACGAGCCGGCTCGGGATCAGCGCGGCAGTGTCGCTGCTGGTGGCTCTGTGGAGCGCCAATGGCGGTGTGAAGTCGATGTTCTGGGCGATGAACATGGCTTATAATACGGAAGAGGAGAGGAGCTTCATCAAGCTCAACCTCATCACCTTGGCCTTCACTCTTGCAGCGATGGTCGTGTTCGTCGTGGTGATCAACGCCCTCGTGGTGATACCGCTCCTGGTCAGCGCGCTCGAGCTCGGCGCGCTCGGCAGGGTGCTCGGCATGGTCATTCCCGGGGCGATCGCCTTCATCATCGTCTATGCGGCGATCGCCGTGGTTTACCGCTTCGGACCGAGCCGTCCACCTGCCGGCTGGCGATGGATCACGCCCGGCGCCGTCGCGGCGGCAATCGTCTGGCTCATCGCCTCGATCGGATTCTCTTTCTATCTTTCCAACTTCAGTAACTATGACGCAACCTATGGAACGCTTGGGACTGCCATCGGCTTGCTGATCTGGCTCTATATTTCCGCCTTCATCGTGATTGTCGGGGCGGATGTGAATGCAGAGCTGGAGAGGCAGGCGGGGGACGGCGGCAAAGCAGTGCCTGGTCCTGCTTGAGTTGAATTCTGGCGGAATTTAGGAACTAGTTTTGCTAAAGTGCGTTAGCCCACCGGCAATTGCGGGAATAGCGAACATGACCCAATCGAGCAGTGACTTCTCCTCCAACACCTCGTCTGCCGGCAAGCCCCGGCGCAGTGCCTCGCAGCAGAGCGGGCGCAGCGGCGGGCTCGATATTGCGGGCGAGTCGCAGAAGCTTGCCGGCGTCGGACGGCGGATGGCAAGCACCTGGCTCGACGGTCGCAAGGAATCGCTGACGCAGACCTTCACCAGCACGGCCCAAGGCCTGCGGCGGCTTGGCGATTCCTATGGCGACCAGCCCAATATCAAATCCTATATCGATGCGGCGGCCGACGGGCTCGACACGGTGTCGGAAGAGCTGAACAACCAGCGCATCGAGGACCTCGCCCGGCAGGCCGAAAGCTTCTCGCGCAACTATCCTGTCACGGTGTTCGCCGGGGCGCTGGCGGCGGGCCTGGTGGTCAGCCGCATCCTGCGCAGCGCCGCCGAGGGCGGGCTCAGCGACGATGGCGGATCTGCCACCCAGCGCCGCAGTGCCAGCCCTGCCGGCCGCTCGCGCGGCCAGCCAGGAGGGGCCAATCCATGAACGAACAGCCGCGACAGCCGCATCTGCCGGGGCTGATCGGCGAGGTGATCAGGGAGGCGGTCACGCTGGTGCAGCGGGAGCTCGCGTTGTTCCGGGCCGAGACCAAGCAGAATGTCGCGCGCGCGGTGAACGGGCTCATCGCGGTGATCGCGGCGGCGGCTCTGCTGAACGTGGCACTGATCCTCTTCGCCTTCTGGGCGGTCGATGCGCTCGGCCGGTCGGTTGGCCGCGACCTCGCGACCTTCCTGGTCGGCGGCGGCATCGTGGTGATCGCGCTGTTGCTGGCGCTTTATGGCTGGTCGCGGCTCAAGCCGTCGGCGTTAGTGCCCGACCGCGCCATCCGGCAGGCTGTCCGCACCAAGGAGGTCCTCACCGAAAGAGCGGTGCCATGAGCGATCTCTCCGCGCTCGAGCGCGAGGTCGAGGAGTCGCGGGCGAGGCTCAGATCCTCGCTGACGCAGCTGGAGCAGCGGACGAGCCCGGCGAGCCTCGCCGACGAGGTTCTGGGACTTCTCAGCTTCAAGGCGAATGGCGGCATCCGCCGGTCGGCGCGGGAGCTCGCGCTTCGTCATCCGGTGCCGCTCATCATGCTCGGGCTCGGTCTGAGCTTCGCCTATTGGCGGACCGGACGGCCCCCCGAGACCTGGGGCCGGTCGCGGCCGCCGCAAATGCCTAACGAGCCGGTGATCGAGGCCGAAACGGTGCCTTTTCCAGTCGACGAGTCAACCAACAGCTTGAACAGGGAGTGACCAGATGAGCACGACGAACAGGGGCAGCCGCCAGAGCGAGTATCAGCGCAGCATCGCCGGTGCCGGCAATGTGCGAGCCGGGGGCGACGAGCGCTATGGCGACAGCAGCCGAGGGTTTGGCCAGGACGATTCGGCGCGAGTCGGCAGCCGCTTGGAGGAGGGAATGGAGCGCGTCTCGGAAAGAGTTTCCGATACTTACGGGCAGGTCGCCGAGCAATTTGGCGAGAGATATGACGATCTGCGCGAGCAGGGGCGCCGGGCGCTGCGCGGCACCGGCCAGCGGGTGCGCAGCACCGCCCGCGCCGCCCAGGACTATTTCGAGGCGAACCCGCTGATGATCGGGGCGGTGGGCCTCGGCATCGGCCTCATCCTCGGCGCCATGTTCCCGCTGTCGCGCCGCGAGCGCGAGATCCTGGAGCCGATCGGCGAGAACCTGCGCGAATCAGCGGTGCGTCAGGGCGCCGAGGTGGTGCGACAGGTGGCCCGCGGGGCGGAGGACCTCGTCGAATAGCGTCTTTCACGGTCGAATTTGCGCTTGGAAACACCCGGAAGGCCACCTTCCGGGTGTTCTCGATGGTGGATAAAGGCTTGTTCTCTCTTGAGCGGGGTTGCGAGCCGAAGTAGCGTAACCCATTGAATCTGCATCCATGGCGGGTGGAAGTGGCGCCGTTTTGCAACGCGCCGGTGGTGGAGCATCAGTCGATGAGGGGTCTGTCCCATTTTCTCCCTGATTTTACCTCAAGCAGATGGGGAGCGGCCTGCCCAGGCGTGTCCGGGAAACGGCAAAACGGCGGATCGGCGGGCGAGCGTGGGTGACCGGGGGCGAGGCTGGGGTTGGCGGCGCCGGAGCGCGCGGCGGGATGACTGGCGAATCGTCGGGTCAAGGGGCGGTGTGTAAGCATGTCGAGAGTCCGCAAGAGTGAGCACGCCGCCGTCCCGATCGAGACCGCCGACGAGAAGGGTCATTTGCGGGAAGGCTTCCCGCTGCTTGCCGGCCGATCAGCGAATCAGAACGATGGCGAGCAATCGGCGCTGTCGCGGGCCAAGCGGCGCGCCGGGCTGGCGCCGTTCTGGATCGCCTTCGCGGTGTCGCTGGCGTGGATCCTCCTCGCGACATTCGACCTTGCCAACAGCGCATCGACCGGGCGGCCGGGCGTCATCGCCGCCGGCGGCTCGCCGCTCAGCTTCCTCGAGCTTGCCGGCGTGCTCATCCGCATGCTGGTGCCGGTGCTGCTGATCTGGGCGGCCGCCCATATGATCTATCGGTCGCGGCAGATGGAGCTGGTCACCCAGAACTTCATCAGCGCCAGTGCCGGCATGCTGCGCGACCAGGGGCCGGCGACCGGGTCGCGCTGGCGCGGGCCGAAGGGCGAGGAGGCGCAGGGAACGCTGCTGGCGCTGCAGGAGCAGACCAGCCGGGCGCTGCAGGCGGAGGAGCTGATCGGCCATGCGCTGGCCGATGTCGAGCGCGCCTTCGGCCGCAACAGCGAACGGGTGCAGACGCTGGTGGCCTCGCTCGGCAATCAGTGCATGGCCATGCAGAATCTCAGCGATCAGCTCGGCAATGATGCCGTGCCGCTGATGAATCACCTGCAGGAGACCACGGCACATCTGCAATCGGTGCTCGACGAGAATGGCAGCCTGCTGTCGCGGCTCGGCACCGATGTGGCGCAGGCCACCGACATTCTCGCAAGCTCGCTCAGCGACCTGACCGGCGGCACGGCCAAGTTCGGCCAGGAGATCTCGATGCAGACCGGCCGCATCGACCAGATGACGGCGACGCTGCAGGGCGAGGCGGTATCCTTCTCGCAGCGTCTCGACAATCAGGTCCGCATGCTGGCCCAGTCGACCGTCGAGCTCAATTCCGAGGCCAGCGAGTTCTCCGCCGTCATCGACCGCATCGAGAACCGCATCTCGAACCTGTTCCGCTCGGCGGTGGTCGAGCTGTCGGGCATGCACGACCAGATCGAAACGACGCTCGGCCTGCGCTCGTCGTCGGTGTCGGACGCCATCGTCGCCTCGGCCAGCCGGGTCAGCGAGGCGCTCGACCGGCTCAAGGGGTCGGTCACCGGCGAGCTTCGCGAATCGGCCGACGATCTGGCCAAGCAGGTCATCGTCAATGCGACGGCCGCCTCGGAGGAGCTGCGGGCCAGCGGCGGTCACATCAAGGAGGAGCTCGAGGTCTTCGCCCGCGAGTTCATCGAGACCTTCGACCGGCTGGGCAAGAGCCTGCTCGAGCGGGCCGAGCAGTCGTCGACCGGCATGGGGGGCTCGCTGGAGGAGCTGACCGCCAGTCTCGCAGCCCGCATCGACGACCGCTCCAACGATCTCCTGGAGAAATTCGCCGAGCGCACCCTGTCCGTCGTGTCGGAGCTGGAGAGCGCCTCGGGCGAGATCGCCAAGAAGCTCCACGACACCTCGAACCGCTACACCGATCTGATCGAGGTGACGGCCGCCAAGGTTGGCGGCTCGCTGGTCTCGACGTCGGAGCAGGTGACGAGCGCGCTGAACGAGGCTTCGGGCGACCTGTCCAAGACGCTCGAGACCACCGCCGGCAAGGTGACCGGCCGCATCTCCCAGACCGCGTCCTCCGCCACCCAGAAGCTGCAGACGGTGGCCGGCGGCGCTGCCGAGGAGCTCGATCAGCTGGGCAAGCTGGTTGCCGTTCTGTCGCAGCGGCTGGAGGCCTCGACGGCCGACATCGCCGGCGAGATCAAGGGGACCGGCGATGGCATCACCAAGACGGTGCAGGGCGCCAGCGATCAGTTCCGCGCCCTGATGGAGGCCAACCGCGTCAAGTTCACCGAGAGCACCGGCGAGACCCAGACGCAGTTCATCGCCTTCATGGAGGCGTTCGCCCGCAACTATCTGGAGCGCGGCGAGAGCTCGCGGCGGCAGATCCTCGAGAGCTTCGATCAGGTGCAGGAGAATGTCGTCGAGCGGATCGAGGGGGCGACCCGCGAGTTCGGCACGCGGCTTTCCGACACCGTCGCCGATTATGCGCTGAGGGTCGGCCTTGCCACGACCAACCTGTCGAGCGCGTTCGATGCCAAGGCCGACGAGCTGGCCCAGGGCTTCGACAGCAACGTCGCCAAGACCTTCGAGCGGATCGGCAGCAAGGCCGGCAGCCTCTCCAGCACCTTCCAGGCGCGCACCGAGGAGCTGGTGGCGGCCTTCGACCTGGCGATCGAGGAGTTCACCGGCAATGTCGGCGGCACCGCCAAGGAGCTGACGACCAGCCTCGAAACCACCGCTCAGGGCCTGGCCAGGACCTTCGACGTGGCGGCCAATTCGCTGAGCGGCCGGGTCGATGTCCAGGCCAAGGCGATGACCCAGGCGTTCGACGAGCGCACCAGCGAGCTGGCCGCGGTGATGGGCAATGCGACCCGCGATCTCACCACCGTGCTCAGCGCCCGGGCAAGCGAGCTTTCCACCACGGTCAGCGGCCTCGCCGAGCAGGTGGTCGGCACCTTCGACACGCGGACCGGGGCGCTGATGTCGGAGATCGACAGCCGGGCCGGGGCGCTGCTCTCGACCATCGACGACAAGACCGGCGCGCTGATGGCGTCGATCGGCGGCCAGAGCGGTGCGCTGATGGGCGCGATCGATGGGCGGACCGGGGAGCTGATGACTGCGATCGACGGCAGGACCGGCACGCTGATGGGCTCGATCGAAGGCAAGACCGGCGCGCTGATGGGCTCGATCGAAGGCAAGACCGGTGAGCTGATGAGTGCGATCGACGTCAAGACCGGCGCGCTGATGAGCGCGATCGACGGCCGGGCCGGCGAAGTGGTGACGACGATCGGCAGCCGCACCGGCGAGCTTTTGTCCTCGATCGAGGTCAGGGGACGCGAGCTCACAGCGGCGTTCGGCGACCGCACCGGCGAGATCGCCTCTTCCTTCGATCAGGCGGCCGGCGAGTTTGTCGAGCGGGTCACCAGCACCGCCGGCGAGCTCACAGTCACCGTGCAGGGGCGGACGCGGGAGCTGGCGTCGTCCTTCGATCTCGCGACCGAGGAATTCGCCGAGCATATCGCCGCCAAGGCGGCCATGGCCGCCACCAAGATGGACGAGGCATCGCGCAATGTGATGGGCCGGATCGACCTGGTGGGACAGAATCTGCAGTCGCAGACGGCGGCGGCGGTGAGCCGGCTGGTCGCTACCAGCGACGATGCGCGGCGCACAGTGATGTCCTCGGTCGAAATGGCGATCGACAAGGCTCGGGCCAATTTCGTCGAGCGGTTGCGGGAGCTGGCGCGCGAGTTCACCGACGAGATGACGGCGGCCAATCTCAAGGCGCTCGACAGCATGAGCGAGAACATCAATGCACTGTCGAGCCGCATCCATGATGATTCGCGCAGTCTGGAGACGACCGCCAACAAGAGCTTCGGGATGATGCTCGAGGCACAAGCGGCGATGACCGGCCATGTCGAGGCGAGCCGCTCGATGCTCACTGCCGAGCTGCAGAACCAGATCGTGCAGATCGAGCAGCAGATGGCGCGGGTGGTGGCCGAATCGGTCGAGAAGCTGCAGGCGGTGAGCCGCAGCGAGGAAGCGCTGGGCGAGGACGACACGATCGCCGAGCTGGCGAGCGAGAACGGCAAGACGCGGGCGCGCCGACCAGGCCAGGCGGCGAGCTAGCGAATAGCGAATAGAAGCCCCTCATTCGCCCCTCCGGGGCACCTTCTCCCCGTAAGCACGGGGAGAAGGGAGTAAGGAGGGTGCTGCCCCTCTTGGCATTGTCCTCTGAGAGAATGAGCGAGACGCCGCTCGCTTACTCCCCTCGCCCCGCGACAGCGGGGAGAGGGTGGCGCGCAGCGCCGAGTGAGGGGTCTTCGTAGGCATTGGATATTGGGCAATAGGCACTAAGGAAGAGCAACAACCTTCTGCCTTCTGCCTACTGCCAACTGCCTATCTGCCTCTCTATTCGAATCGCTGCGGCAGGTGATCATCCTGGATCAGATTGTCGAACTTGGTGAATTGCGGATTGAAATGCAGCTGGATCGTGCCGGTGGGGCCGTGGCGCTGCTTGCCGATGATCACCTCGGCGACGCAATGGACCCGGCTCATCTCGTCCTGCCAGGCGAGATATTCGGGCGTGCCGGGCTTGGGCTCGCGGCGCGCCAGATAATACTCCTCGCGGAAGATGAAGAGGACGACATCGGCGTCCTGCTCGATCGACCCCGATTCGCGCAAGTCGGCCAGCTGCGGCCGCTTGTCGTCGCGCGATTCGACCTGGCGCGACAGCTGCGACAGCGCCAGGATCGGCACATTGAGTTCCTTGGCGAGCGCCTTGAGGCCGGTGGTGATCTCCGACACTTCCTGCACCCGGCCCTCCTGCTGGCGGCGAAAGGAGCCGGTCAGGAGCTGGAGATAGTCGACCACCACCAGCCCGAGGCCACGCTGGCGCTTGAGCCGCCGCGCCCGGGCGGCCAGCTGGCCGATGGTCAGCCCACCGGTCGCATCGATATAGAGCGGCAGTGACTGGAGATCGCGCGACACCTCGACCAGGCGGTGGAACTCCTCCTCGCCGATCTTGCCGCGGCGGATGCGCTCGGAAGCAATCTCAGCCTGCTCGGAAATGATGCGGGTGGCGAGCTGCTCGGCCGACATTTCGAGCGAGAAGAAAGCGACGACGCCGCCGTCGGTCACCCTGACGCTGCCATCCGGATTGTGGGTCGATTTGTAGTTGCGCGCCACCCGATAGGCGACATTGGTGGCAAGCGCCGTCTTGCCCATGGCGGGGCGGCCGGCAAGGATGATCAGGTCGGACGGCTGGAGCCCGCCCATCTTCTCGTCGATGTCCTTGAGGCCGCAGGAAATCCCCGACAGCCCGCCATCGCGCTGATAGGCGGCGGCCGCCATGTCGATCGCCTCGCCGAGCGCCGTGCCGAAGGGCAGAAAGCCCTGGCCGTATTTGCCGGTCTCGGCAATCTCGTAGAGCGCCTGCTCGGCCCGCTCGATCAGAGCGCGCGCCGTCTCGTCGACCTTGGGCTCGAAGCTCTCATTGACGATGTCGCTGCCGATCGCGATCAGCCGGCGCCGCGTCGCCAGCTCATAGACCAGCCGGCCATATTCCTCGGTGTTGATGATGGTGGTCGCCGCCGCCGCCAGCCGCGCCAGATAGGCCGGCCCGCCGATCTCGTTCAGCGAGGAATCCTGCTCGAAGAAGGATTTCAGCGTGACCGGGTCGGCGCGGCGGCCGGCGCGAATGAGATCGGCGGCCGCCTCGTAGATGCGCTGGTGGATCCCCTCATAGAAATGCTCGGGCAAGAGGAAGCCCGACACCCGGTCGCAGGCCTCGTTGTTGACGAGGATGGCGCCGAGCAGCGCCTGCTCGGCATCGAGATTATGCGGGGCGGCGCGATAGGCCGGGCCTTCCTCCACCTCCTCTCTCTCCTGCGGCCGGCGCAGGCGTATGTTGTGAGCCGAATCCATTGCTTCTACTTAGCCGCAGGCCGATGCCTTTCGCGAGGCCGCGGCGGGCGGAACATGTTGGTGGATCAAAGCAATACGCGCTATTCACAGGGTCGGCTCGAGCCGCATCCAGCCCATGACGATGTGCTTGATCTTGCGCGAATCGGCGGGTGATTCGCCACTGCTCAGCGCTATTCCCCGCGCACCGATTTGAGCCGCGGGCGGCCGGCATCCTGGCTGCGCAGCCGGCTTTCGTCGCGATGCATGTAGTCGCGGGTGATCGGCAGAGCGTGTTGATGGCGACACATCTGGATCTGAACATTGTTCATGCCGCTCCAGCGGAAAGCGCATTCCGAGGAGGCGAGGTAGAATTCCCACATCCGGCAGAAGCGCTCGTCCATCAGGCGGCGGGCAGCGTCGCGATGATCGGCGAAGCGACGCCGCCATTCGCGCAGCGTCTGGGCATAGTGGAGGCGCAGCACCTCGATATCGGTGAGATAGAGGGCGGACTTCTCGATCGCCGGCACGATTTCCGAGAGCGCCGGGATGTAGCCGCCGGGGAAGATGTATTTCTTGGTCCAGGCGCTCGTCGCATTCGGCCCGTCGGCGCGGCAGATCGAATGGAGGACCGCGACCCCGTCGGGGGCGAGCAGGGTGCGCAACTTGCTGAAGAACTCCCGGTAATGGCCGATGCCGACATGCTCGAACATGCCGACCGAGACGATGCGGTCGAAGGTGCCGTCGACCTCGCGATAATCCATGAGGCGGAACCGAGCCCGACCGCTCAAGCCTCCGTGGGCGGCGCGCTGGACCGACAGCGCATGCTGCTCCTTCGACAGGGTGACGCCGACGACCTCGGCACCGCAGGTCTCCGCCAGATAGAGCGCGAGGCCGCCCCAGCCGGAGCCGATATCGAGGACCCGCATGCCGGGCTCGATGGCGAGCTTCGAGGCGAGGTGGCGCTTCTTGGCGTGCTGGGCGTCCTCGAGCGAGCGGTCCGGCGCCTCGAAATAGGCACAGGAATATTGCCGGTCGCGGTCGAGGAAGAGCTCGTAGATGCGCCCGTCGATGTCGTAGTGGTGCGCCACATTGCGCCGGGCGAGGCGAACCGGGTTGCGCTGATGCAGGCGGCGCAGCGCCACGCGGATCTGGAGCGGGATCTTCACCCCGACCGGCGGCTCGACGGCCGCCGAATTGCTGAACATCAGCGCCAGAAAATCGTAGATCGTGCCCTGCTCGACCGTCAGGCTGCCATCCATGTAGCATTCGCCGACGGCGAGGTCGGGGTCGAGCACCAGCCGCAGCGCGGTCTGGCGATCGCGCACACGGATGACGATCTCCTCGCCGGTGCCGTCGCCGAAGGTGAACTGCCGGCCATCCGGCTCCCGGACCGTCAGGTGCCCGCTTCGGACGACATGGGCGAACACCCGGCGCAAACTGCTGAACATGGTACCCTCGTCGCAAAGAGCACCCCCGCCATCCCACGGGGAGCGGGACGTGACAATGCACGGCCCGGCTGTGCCAGCGTTGGGATATTGTCCACAATCAGATTGTTAGGCAACCGGTTCCGATCAACCGGCAACACCCTCCTCGGTTGATTCGGCCTCGGCTTGGGACTCGGTTTCCTGCTGGAACAGGGCCTCGGCGGCGATGCGGGCCTCCTCGCGGTCGGAGGCCGAGCCGATCAGCACCTCGCCGCGGGCCTGCGCCGCCGCCTCGTCGGGCGAGCGGGCGACATTGGCGATGACCTCGATCACCACCTCGGGATGAAGGGCGATTCGCACCTGATGCAGCCCGATCGCCTTGATCGGCGTGTCGAGCAGCACCTGATTGCGCTCGACATGGGTGCCGGCGGCGGAGGCCGCCTCGGCAATGTCGCGGGTCGACACCGAGCCATAGAGCTGACCGCTCTCGCCGGCCTGACGGATGAGCACGAAGCTCTTGCCGTCGATCTGGCCGGCATCGCCCTGGGCCGTGGCCCGCCGCTCGGCGTTCCGCTGCTCGAGCACCGCCCGGTCGCGCTCGAATTTCTGCCGATTGGCATCGGTCGCGCGCAGCGCCTTGCCGGACGGCAGCAGGAAATTCCGGGCATAGCCGTCCTTGACGCGCACGACATCGCCCATCTGGCCGAGATGGCCGATGCGCTCCAGCAGGATCACATCCATCGTTCTGCTCCCTTGATTTCATCCTCGATGATCATTGCTTCTCTCACACGCTGCCGCTGGGCGAGCCGCGGGTGCGGGCCCGCATGCCGAACACCATGTCGAGAATGCCGGTGACGATCAGCGGCAGCGCCAGCGCGAAGCCGAGCACCACCACCGCCACATAGAGCGCGGCGAGCAGCATGGCGCGAAACGGATGCCCGTCCAGCAGCCCATGCAGCACGGCAAGCCCGAGCACGGCGAAGGCGGCCGACATGCCGCCGGCAAAGGCACCGCCGATCAACCCGAAACTGTCGGGCAGGAGCGCTGCCGCCGAGGCGACCAGCAGCCCGACCGCGGCGGTTCGCGGAAAGGCGAGGGCGCCGAAGCGCGGCAATGGCCGGGCGGTGAGCCGCAAGCGCGCCGCGATGGTCTCGGCCAGCCGGAAATTGGCGAAGGTGGAAAGGGTCCAACCCATTGCCGCCGCTGCCGGCAGGATGCTGGCGAAGAGCGAGCGCATGCTCTCCAGCCGCTGCTTCTGCTCAGGCGTCTGAGGAGCGCCCTCCTGGATCGCCAGGACACGGTCGAGCAGCTGGTCGGTCGAGGCGCGGAAGCTCGCGGCATCGGGACCGGCCATGATGACGAGCCCGGTCGCCAGCGCGGCCGCCATCAGCGCGATGGCGATCAGCACGCGCCCCTCCGGGTACCATTCGACGTCGCCCGAGCGCGCCTCGCCCTCGCTGCCCCGGACCGGCGGCGCCGGCCGCTGCTGCAGGGCGAGGCGGCAGATGATCACCGAAGGCAGGGCGGTCGCCAGAAGATAGGGGACGGCGAAAGCCCAGCCTATGACGAGGCTCAGCGCCACCGCGCCGATGACCCCGGCAATGAGCGCGACCACCCAACCCCAGCCGAGGCCGACGATCAGCAATGGCGCCGGCGCCAGCAGGAAGACCGCGGCCGCGGTGAACGTCGGGACGCCGGCCGCGGCAAAGATCAAGGCCGAGGCAAGCCCCGCCAGGACGGCGATCACGATCCAGCTGTTGATCATCTCGGCTGTCCCTCGCCGGTCGGCGGGTTAGAGGCGGCTCGCTGGCCGCCCCAACCAGAGCCTTGGTGACGGGACTTCACCGTCGCGGAAGGCTCGTCGCGGAATGGTTTACCTTATCACATAGGGCAGGAGCCCGAGAAAGCGCGCCCGTTTGATGGCGCGCGCGAGCTCGCGCTGCTTCTTGGTCGACACCGCGGTGATGCGGCTCGGCACGATCTTGCCGCGCTCCGAGATGTAGCGCTGGAGCAGCCGCACGTCCTTGTAGTCGATCTTCGGCGCACCCTCGCCGGAGAACGGGCAGCTCTTGCGGCGGCGGAAGAACGGCCGCCGCGCCGGTTGTGCCTGCATGGCCATCAGCTCCTCCCCTCATTGCCGTTGCCGCTCGTCGCCTCGCGTGGCGGACGCGGCGGGCGCGGGCCACGATCGCCGAAATCGCGCGGCGGCCGGTCGCCGCGGTCGCCGAAATCGCGCGGCGGCCTGTCACCGAAGCGGCCGCCGCGATCGCCGAAGCGGCCGCCGCCCTCGCCGTCGCGATCATCGCGGCCGCGCGAGCGCATCATCGCCGAGGGAGCTTCCTCGAGCTCGTCGACCCGCACGGTGAGAAAACGCAGCACGTCCTCGTTGATCGATTGCTGGCGCTCCACCTCGTCGAGCGCCGCCGAGGGCGCATCGATGTTCATCAGCGTGTAATGCGCCTTGCGGTTCTTCTTCATCCGGTAGGTCAGCGGCTTGACCCCCCAATATTCGGTCTTGGTGACCTTGCCGCCGCGCTCCTCGATGACCGTCTTGAACTGCTGCGTCAACGCCTCGACCTGGGTGTTCGACGCGTCCTGCCGCACCAGGAAAATATGCTCATAGAATGCCATGACTTTGCGGGCCTTTCCCTTGCTTCACACACTGCCGCGCGAGCCGGTGCAGAGCCTCTCTCCGAACCGTGTGAAAGGCCCGGAAACGGGTCCTGAAAGAGCGGGAACACGGGAAGCCGGGCGGGTCTCGCCCTGGCGATCCGGAATTGAGCCGGACACGCCCTTCCGTTCAGCCCCCGACCGGTCAGCTGACAGACGGCGCGTGTATACAGCTTTTCCGGCGGGAAGCAAGGGGAGGTGAGGCAGTCGGCATTAGGCGATAGGCAGTGAACTGTACTCTTCCCTACTGCCGACTGCCTATCTGCCTACTGCCTGCAACCCCACCTTGACTCACCGCGCCGTTCGTGGTTCGTCCCGGCGATCAAGCGGAGTGGGACCTCTCAAAAGCGCGATGTCGGTCGCTTTCACCTTCCCGGGCCAGGGCAGCCAGCAGGTCGGCATGGGGCGTGCCCTTGCCGAGCAGTTCACCGCTGCCCGCACCGTCTTCGACGAGATCGACGAGGCGCTCGGCATCAAGCTGTCCACCATCATGTGGGATGGGCCGGACCACCGGCTGATGCTGACCGAGAACGCTCAGCCGGCGCTGATGGCGGTGTCGCTGGCAGCGGTGGCGGTGCTCGGCGCGGAGTTCGGCATCGGGGTCGGCCGGACCGCCCGCTTCGTTGCCGGCCATTCGCTCGGTGAATATTCGGCGCTCGCCGCCGCCGGCAGCTTCACCCTCTCCGATGCGGCGCGTCTGCTGCAGATCCGCGGCCGCGCCATGCAGCGGGCGACGCCGGTCGGCACCGGCGCGATGGCGGCGCTGCTCGGCCTCGATTACGAAGCGGCGGTGGCGATCGCCGAGGAAGCGGCGGAAGACCAGGTGTGCGCGGCGGCCAACGACAATGCGCCGGGGCAGGTGGTGGTGTCGGGCGATGTCCGGGCGGTCGAGCGGGCGGTCGAGATCGCCCGCCGTCGCGGCGCCAAGCGGGCGGTGCTGCTGCCGGTGAGCGCGCCGTTCCATTGCGCCCTGATGCAGCCGGCTGGCGAAATCATGGCCGAGGCGCTGAGCACGGTGACGCTGAGGCGGCCGCAGGTGCCGGTGATCGCCAATGTCACGGCGGGCCCCCTCAGCGAGCCTTCGGCCATTCGCCAAGCGCTCGTCGCCCAGGTCACGGGGGTGGTACGCTGGCGCGAGTCGATCGGCTATCTTGGCGGCCAGGGCGTCAGCCTGCTGGTGGAGCTGGGCGCGGGCCGGGTCCTGACGGGCCTGAGCAAGCGCATGGTGCCCGAGGCGAAGTGCATCGCCGCATCGACGCCCGAAGAGATCGCTCTGGCGGCGGAGCTGTTGAGGGTCTGACAATGCCGACCATGTTCGATCTTGCCGGGTCCGCAGCGCTGGTCACCGGCGCAACCGGCGGCATCGGCACGGCGATCGCCCGTGCCCTGCACGCGCAAGGGGCGAGCGTCGCCCTGTCGGGCACCCGCGCCGAGGTGCTCGACAAGCTTGTGGGCGAGCTTGGCGAGCGGGCCCATGCGGTGCCCGCCGATCTCGGCCGCGACGGCGCCGCCGACCAGCTGACGGCGGCGGCCGAGGCGGCAATGGGCCGGCTCGACATCCTGGTCAACAATGCCGGCATCACCCGCGACAATCTCGGCATGCGCATGAAGGATGCCGAATGGGACGAGGTGCTGGCGGTCGATCTCACCGCGGCGTTCCGGCTGGCGCGGGCGGCGATGCGCGGCATGGTCAAGCGGCGCCACGGACGGATCATCTCGATCACCTCGGTGGTGGGGGCGACCGGCAATGCCGGGCAGGCCAATTATGCCGCCGCCAAGGCGGGGCTCGCCGGCATGTCGAAGGCGCTCGCCCAGGAGCTCGCCGGGCGCGGCATCACCGTCAATTGCGTGGCTCCCGGCTTCATCGAGACCGCGATGACCGCGGTGCTCGACGACAAGCGCCGCGCCGCCGTTCTCACCACCGTGCCGATGGGGCGCCTCGGCAATCCCGAGGAGGTTGCCGCCGCCGTGGCGGTCCTCGCCAGCCGCGAGGCCGCCTATATCACCGGCCAGACGCTCCATGTGAATGGCGGCATGTTCATGATGTAACAGGGGGACGGGTGGTTTGGGGGCTCTTTCTCTGCCGCTGGAAAGTGTGATAATAGGCCGCCGAATCCAGAGGGGGTAATCCTGGCCGAGCGAAAGAGTGAAGACTGAAGGCCCGGGGGCTGGCCTCAGGCGTTACACAATGATTGCCGCCCGAAAAAGGGCAGAACAGAGGACTTTGCACTATGAGCGACGTTGCTGAACGGGTCAGGAAAATCGTCGTCGAGCATCTCGGCGTCGACGCCGAGAAGGTCACGCCGGAGGCGAGCTTCATCGATGATCTTGGCGCCGACAGCCTCGACACGGTCGAACTCGTCATGGCGTTCGAGGAGGAGTTCGGGATCGAAATCCCGGACGATGCGGCGGAAACCATCCAGACGGTGGGGGACGCCGTGAAATTCATCGAGAAAAATCAAGCCTAAATCGCTTATTCTTCGCCTCTGGATCCGGTTCGCTTGGGACTTTTGCTCGAAGGAATTTCGGCCTAATGCGGAGAGTCGTCGTCACCGGCCTCGGTCTTGTCACACCCTTGGCGACCGGGGTCGAGGAGACGTGGAAGCGCCTTCTCGCAGGCCGGTCCGGGGCCGGGCCGATCACCCGTTTCGACGCGTCCGACCTGCCGTGCCGCATCGCCTGCGAGGTCAAGACGGGCGATGGCAGCGAGGGCACCTTCAATCCCGACCAATGGGTCGAGCCGAAGGAGCAGCGCCGCTACGACAAGTTCATCATCTACGGCATGGCGGCGGCCAAGCAGGCGGTGGAGGATGCCGGCTGGCGGCCCAAGGACGAGGATGAGCGCTGCCGCACCGGCGTGCTCATCGGCTCGGGAATTGGCGGTCTGCCGTCGATCGAGGCCACCTCGATCCTGATCCATGAGAAGGGGCCGCGGCGGGTCAGCCCGTTCTTCATCCCGGGCAGCCTGATCAATCTGTGCTCCGGCATCTTGTCGATCACCTATGGCTTCAAGGGACCGAATCACGCCGCGGTCACCGCCTGCTCGACCGGCGCCCATTCGATCGGCGATGCGGCGCGGATGATCGCGCTCGACGATGCCGATGTGATGGTGGCGGGCGGTGCCGAGGGTGCGGTGTGCCGCATCGGCATCGCCGGCTTCGTCGCCTGCAAAGCGCTGTCGACCGGCTTCAACGATCAGCCGGAACGGGCCTCGCGCCCCTATGACCGCGACCGCGACGGCTTCGTCATGGGCGAGGGCGCCGGCGTCGTGGTGCTGGAGGAGCTCGAACATGCGAAGGCCCGCGGCGCCAAAGTCTATGGCGAGGTGGTGGGCTACGGCATGTCGGGCGATGCCTATCACATCACCGCGCCGTCGGAGGATGGCGACGGCGCCTATCGCTGCATGCGGGCGGCGCTGAAGCGGGCCGGGATCTCGGCCGCCGACATCGACTATGTCAACGCCCATGGCACCTCGACGCCGCTCGGCGACGAGATCGAGCTTCGGGCGGTCGAGCGGCTGATCGGCAACCGGGCGCATGGGCTCGCCATGTCCTCGACCAAGTCGGCGACCGGCCATCTGCTGGGGGCGGCAGGGGCGATCGAGGCGATTTTCGCCATTCTCGCCATGCGCGATGGCGTCGCGCCGGCGACGCTCAATCTGGAGAACCCGTCGGTTGCAACCGAGATCGATCTGGTCCCGTTGAAGCCGCGCCACAAGGAAATCAACACAGTTCTGTCGAATTCCTTTGGTTTCGGTGGCACAAACGCGTCGCTCATCTTCCGCGCCTGTGCATGATGCGCGGGCGCCGAGCCGGGAGCCCGTGAAGTGGATGCAAAGACCGAGGTCGCCTTAACCCGGGTTCCCGATCCCCGCCGCGGCCGCAGCAGTGCGCTGTTCCGCACCTTCCGCTCGCTCCTGGTCAGCTTTCTGCTCGCCCTGTTGCTCGTTGCGGTCGGCATCACCTACGCCAAGCGCGAGTTCGAGCGGGCCGGACCGCTCACCGGCGTCGGGGCAGTGGTGGTCGAGCGCGGCATGAATGCCGAGGACATCGCCAACCGGCTGAAGGAAAAGGGGGTGATCGCCCATTCCTACGCCTTCGTGCTCGCCGCTGCCTATGCACGGTTGCACGGCCAGTCGCTCAAGGCCGGAGAATATGAGTTTCCGGCCGCTGCCAGCCTGCGCCAGGTGCTGGACATGATCACCGAGGGCAAGGCCTTCACCTATCGGCTGACCATCCCGGAAGGGTTGACCACGGAGCAGATCATCGAGCGGCTGAATGCCCAGGGCGCCCTGGTCGAGGAGGCGCCGGTGAATCTGGCCGAAGGCGTCCTCCTGCCCGACACCTACACATTCACCCGCGGCACCAGCAGGACCGAGCTGCTCGAGCGCATGCAGGAGGCTCAGCGCAAGTTGGTGGACGAGCTGTGGGACGGCCGGGCCAAGGACTTGCCGGTGAAGACCAAGGAGGAGGCGGTGATCCTCGCCTCGATCGTCGAGAAGGAGACGAGCCGCCCGGCCGAGCGGGCGCGGGTCGCCGGCGTCTTCGTCAACCGGTTGAAGCGCAGCATGCGGCTGCAGTCGGACCCGACGATCATTTACGGGCTGGTCGGCGGCAGGGGACGGCTCGATCGGCCGATCAGCCGCGACGACATCGCCCAGAAGACCGCCTACAACACCTATCGGATCAATGGCCTGCCGCCGACGCCGATCGCCAATCCCGGGCGCGATGCGATTCATGCCGTGCTCAATCCGGCTGAGACCGACGATGTCTATTTCGTCGCCGACGGCACTGGCGGGCATGTCTTCTCGAAGACGCTCACCGAGCATTCCGAGAATGTGAAGGAGTGGCGCAAGATCGAGGAGGAGCGCCGGATTGCCCAGGAGGCGGCGGAGGCCGCGGCAGCGGCGGCGACGACCGCAGTGACCGAGGCGGCGGCAACAGCGGTGGCCGAAGCGGCGGCGGCCGCGGCCGGGCCTGAGCCCACCGGCAAGGTCGAAGCGCCGGAGGCCGAGGCGCCGGCGGCTGACGCGCCCGCCGAGGCGGCGGCCGGGCCGACTGCCGTTCCCGAGACCCGGCTCGTCACGGTTGCCGGGCACCTCGTGCCGCTGCCCAAAGCCAAGCCGCGGCAGAACTGAGATGGCGTTGGCCAGCATGACCGGCTTTGCCCGGGCCGATGGCCAGGCGGGGACCTCGCGCTGGCACTGGGAGGCCCGCGCCGTCAATGGCAAGGCGTTCGAGGTGCGGCTCAGGCTGCCGAACGGGCTCGAGGCGCTGGAGGCGGAGCTGCGCGAGCGGGCCGGGCGGCATGTTCGCCGCGGCACCGTCCAGGTGACGCTGCAGCTCAAGGATGAGCTGCGGTCGGGTGCGGTCAGGGTCAACCATGCGGTGCTGGCCGAGCTCCTTCGGGTCGGCCGCGACCTCGCCACGGCGCTCGGCTCGCCGGCCCCGACCATCGAAGGGGTGCTGGGGCTGCCCGGCGTGATCGAGCTCGGCGAATCCGAGCGCGACGAGAGCGAGATCGCCGCCCGCAATGCCGCGGTGATGGCAAGCGCCGATGAGATGTTCGGGCGTTTGAGCGCCATGCAGCGGGCCGAGGGGGCCAAGCTCGAAAGCGTCCTCAAGGGGCAGCTCACGCAGATCGCCGGCCTGGTGGTCGAGGCGCGCGAGGGGCAGGGCCGGGTGGCCGAGCTGATCCGCGGCCGGCTCGCCGAGCAGGTCGCCCGGCTGATGGATACCGGTCTCACGCTTGATCCCGAGCGGCTCCACCAGGAGGCCGCCGTGCTGGCGACGCGCGCCGACATTCAGGAGGAGATCGACCGGCTGGGAGCTCATGTCGAGGCGGCCCGCGAGCTTCTCGAATCGACCGAGCCGGTCGGGCGGCGGCTCGATTTTCTGGCGCAGGAATTCAACCGCGAGGCCAACACCCTGTGCTCCAAGGCGGCCGACACGGCGCTGATCCGCACCGGCCTCGCGCTCAAGGCGGTCATCGATCAGTTCCGCGAGCAGGTGCAGAATGTCCAATAGGCGCAAGAGCCCGCCGCCGCCGTCGCCGGAGCTCAAGCGGCGCGGCCTGCTGCTGGTGCTGTCGTCGCCCTCTGGAGCCGGCAAGACCACCTTGTCGCGGCGGCTGCTGGCGCGCGATCCGCTGTTCGAGATGTCGGTGTCGGTGACGACGCGCACGCCGCGCAGCGGCGAAGCCGAGGGGATCGATTATCATTTCATCGACGACAAGCGCTTTGCCGAGATGGTGGGGCGCGGCGAGCTCCTGGAATGGGCCGAGGTGTTCGGCCATCGCTATGGCACGCCGCGGGCGCCGGTCGAGGCGGCGGTGGCGGCCGGGCGCGACATGCTGTTCGATATCGACTGGCAGGGCACGCAGCAGCTGTCGCAGATGATGGGCGAGGATCTGGTGAGCGTCTTCGTGCTGCCGCCCTCGGCCGAGGAGCTGAGGCGCCGGCTGATCGGCCGGGCGCAAGATTCGGCGGCGGTGGTGGCCAAGCGAATGGTCGAGGCGGGGACCGAAATCAGTCATTGGCCGGAATATGACTATGTCATCGTCAACGCGACGCTGGAGGAGGCGGACCGCGAGATCGATGCCATCCTCGCCGCCGAGCGGCTGCGGTCGCGGCGTCGCACCGGCCTCACCGGCTTCGTGCGGAATTTGTTGAAGGAGCTGTAGAGGCAGTCGGCATCAGGCAGCCGGGGAGAGCAATGCCTACTGCCTACCGCCTATTGCCCACTGCCTACCAACGCTGCCAACCGGCAGAACCCCGTCACCGGCACCTGCTCGGCACGCATGGTGGCATCGAGGCCGGCTGAGCGGATCAGCGTCTCGGTGTCGCCGCCGAGCGCCTTCAGGCTGGTGCGCAGCATCTTGCGGCGCTGCCCGAAGGCGGCGGCGGTGACCCGCTCCAGCGCCGCGACGTCGCAGCTGATCGCCGGACGGGGCAGCGGCACGAGCTCGATAAGGGTGGAGGTCACCTTGGGCTGCGGCACGAAGGCCCGCCGGTCGATGTCGAACAGGCGGCGCGCGATCGAGCGCCATTGCGCCAGCACCGACAGGCGGCCATAGGCATCGCTGCCCGGTCGCGCGGTGATGCGCTCGGCCACCTCCTTCTGGAACATCAGGGTGAGCGACAGCCACCAGGGCGGCCATTCCTCGACCGTCAGCCAGCGCACCAGCAGCGCGGTCGCGATGTTGTAGGGGAGGTTGGCGACGACCTTGGCGCGGCCACCGACGACATCGTTCCAATCGATCGCGAGGGCGTCGGCCTCGACCAAAGTGAGGCGATCGGGATAGGCGCGGGCGATGTCGTGAAGCGCCGGCAGGGCGCGGGGGTCGCGCTCCACCGCCACCACGCGGCGGGCGCCCTCCGCCAGCAGCGCGCGGGTGAGGCCGCCGGGGCCCGGGCCGACCTCGAGCACCGTCATGCCGTCGAGCGGCGCCGCCGCCCGGGCAATGCGCCGCGTCAGATTGAGATCGAGGAGGAAGTTCTGGCCGAGGCTCTTCCTGGCCATCAGGCCGTGGCGGGCAATCACGTCGCGAAGCGGCGGCAGCGCGTCGCGGTCGTCGGTCATGGTGAAGCCTTGGCCATCTGCTCGGCGAGCTTGAGGGCCGCGATCAGGCTCTGCGGATTGGCGCGACCGGTGCCGGCGAGCGCCAGCGCCGTGCCATGGTCCGGCGAGGTGCGGATGAAGGGCAGGCCGAGCGTCGTGTTGACACCCTCATGGAAGCCGATGGTCTTGATCGGGATCAGCGCCTGGTCGTGATACATGCAGACGATCGCATCGAAGCGCTCGCGGGTGTCGGCCTGAAAGGCGGTGTCGGCCGGGAGCGGTCCGGCGACATCGAGGCCCGCTCTCTTCAGCGCCTGGATGGCGGGACGAATGATTGTCACCTCCTCCTCGCCGATCTGGCCGCCTTCGCCGGCATGCGGATTGAGGCCGGTCACCGCGAGCCGCGGCCTCAAGATGCCGAAGCGCTGCGTCAGCGCTGCCGCCAGCACCTGCGCCTGGCGCTCGATCGCCGCCTGCGACAGCCGCTCCGGCACGTCCTTCAGCGGGATGTGGACGGTCACCGGCACGCTGCGCAGCGAACCGACCGACAGCATCATCACCGGCTCGGCCTGATGCCCGGCCTTCACCGCCAGATCGGCGAGATAGTCGGTATGGCCCTCATGGCGAAAGCCGGCGGCATAGAGCGTCTCCTTCTGGATCGGGTTGGTGACCATGCCGGCGACCTCGCCGGCAAGCGCCAGCGCCACCGCCCGATCGATCGAGCCGATCACCGCCGCGGCCTGACCGGGATCGGGGTGGCCGGGAGGCGGTGCCGGGTGCCGCACGGGGCAGGGGAGAACCGGCAGGGTGTCCCGAAAGGCTGCCGCCGCCTCGGCGATCGTCGTGACCTCGCTGACCGCAACCTCGCGGCCGAGCGCCCGCGCCCGGTCGCGGACCAGGCCGCCATCGCCGATGAGAACGAAGGCTGGCCCGGTGGCGGCAAGGGCGCGCCAGGCGGCAGCGGTGATCTCGGGGGCGATGCCCGCCGGTTCCCCCATCGTCAGGGCAAGCGGCAGAGCCAGCATGGCGAAGGACCCTCGGGTTTACTGCGACTGCAGCGAGGCGTCCTTGTAATCGACAAAGGACTTGCGGCGCAATTCCCGGACGGTCGACTCGACCGAGGCCGAATATTTCTCGTTAAGGATCAGGTTCTCCACCATCTCGCGGGTGGGCTTCGGCGGATCGACGGTGCGCTTGCCGCAATAGGCGATCAGCCTTACGCCCTCCTGGGACGGCATCGGGCCGATCAACCGCTTGGTGCCGGCCTGTTCGAGCACCTTGCGCATCTCCGGCGGCAACCGGTCGGCCACCGCCTCGATCTGCTTGTTGATCCTGACGTTGAAGATGCCGTCCGAGGCCTGGCGCAGCGTAGAGCAGCCCTTGTAGCGTTCGACGAGCTGGCGGCCCTCGATGGCGCGGGCGTAGACGAGCTGCTCGCGCATCGCCCCGGCACTCTGCTCGACCGGCA
>JBIOYR010000123.1:0-9538 GCA_044870245.1 Aestuariivirgaceae bacterium
GGCCTGGTGACGTTGTTTTTCGTTTCGATCATCATCTTCTCGGCCGTGGAGATGCTGCCTGGCGATTTTGCCCGGGCCATTCTCGGCCAGTCGGCAACCCCGGAAACCGTCGCCGCCTTCGAAAGGGAGATCGGCCTCGACCGCCCGCCGGTCACCCGTTACATCGAGTGGATCGGCCATGTGGCCCGCGGTGAGTTCGGCCAGTCCTTCGCCAGCCGCGTCGGCTACCGCCGCACCGTCGCGGAGATCATCGGGCCGCGCTTCTTGAACACGCTCTTCCTTGCGATGATGACCGCCATCATCGCCGTGCCGCTGGCACTGGCGCTCGGCATCGCCGCAGCACTTTACCGCAACAGCTGGTTCGACCGCGCCGTCAATGCCGTCACCCTGACCACCATCTCTTTCCCCGACTTCTTCATTGCCTATATGCTGGCCTACATCATCATTTCGCGTGACACCTTCATGGGCACGCAGCTCGCCCAGAGCCTGCCGCAATGGCTGGCCGGCTCCATCGAATGGGTCCTGAATGCGATCCCGAAATTTCCCACCCTTGCCAATGTCAATGAGCAGACCCCCTTCGGCGAGCGCGTCTGGCGCAGCATGCTGCCCGCCCTGACCCTGACCTTCGTCATCGTCGCGCATATGATGCGCATGACGCGCGCCGCGCTCATCAATCTTCTGGCGAGCCCCTATATCGAGATGGCGCAGCTGAAGGGCCTCAATGCCCGCACCATCATCCTCCGCCACGCTCTGCCCAATGCCTGGGCGCCGATCGTCACCGTGATCGCCTTCAACCTCGCCTATCTCGTCGTCGGCGTCGTCGTTGTGGAGACGGTGTTCGTCTATCCCGGCATCGGCCAGCTGATGGTCGATGCCGTGCGCTCGCGCGACATCCCGGTTGTCCAGGCCTGCGCCTTGATCTTCGCCGCCACCTACATCCTGCTCAATCTCACCGCCGACATCATCTCGATCGCCACCAATCCGAGGCTCCTGCATCCCAGATGACCACCGTCGAGGACCGCCAGCTGCGCACCGAAGATGCCCTGCCAAAGGCACGGCGCACCCGGCTGTCGCTGATCTGGCGCGCCCTGCGGACCGCCCCGATCAGTGCCTGGTTCGGCATGATCGTGATCGCCGCCTATGTGTTCGTCGCCGTCTTCGCCCCCTGGCTCGCGCCCTATGGCGAGGCTCAGATCTTCCCCGAGCCTTATGCGCCCTGGGGCGGGCAGTTCGTGTTCGGCACCGACCAGCTCGGCCGCGACATGCTGACCCGGCTGATCTATGGCGCCCGCAACACCATCGGCATCGCGCTCGTCACCACGCTCCTGTCCTTCGCCGTCGGCATGTCGCTCGGTCTTCTCGCCGCCATCTACCGCGGCTGGATCGACCAGCTGTTGTCGCGCGCCGTCGACGTGCTGATGTCGATCCCACTCCTCATCTTCGCGCTGATGCTGCTGTCGACCTTCGGCTCGTCCGTCTTCAATCTCATCATCATCATCGCCGTCCTCGACTCCACCCGGGTGTTCCGGCTGTCGCGCGCCGTCGCGATGAATGTGGTCGTGATGGACTTCGTCGAGGCGGCGCGGCTGCGCGGCGAGCGGCTCGGCTGGATCATGCGCCGCGAGATCATGCCCAATGTGATGCCGCCCATGATCGCCGAGTTCGGCCTGCGCTTCTGCTTTGTCTTCCTCATCATCGCGGCGCTGTCATTCCTGGGAGTCGGCATTCAGCCGCCCACCGCCGATTGGGGCTCGATGGTGCGCGAGAATGCGACGCTGATCACCTATGGCGACATCACGCCGCTGCTGCCGGCCGCCGCCATCGCGCTTCTGGCGGTTGCCGTCAATTTCGTCGTCGACTGGTTCCTGCATCGAACGAGTGGTCTGAGGGATGAGCATTAAAGCCGCTTCGGCGCCGCGCGAAAAAGGCGCCCCGCTGCTCGAGATCAAGAACCTCCGCATCGAAGGTTTCAGCGACGACAAATGGCACGAGATCGTGCGCGGCATCGACATCACCTTGAAGCGCGGCGAGGTGCTCGGCCTGATCGGCGAATCAGGAGCCGGCAAATCGACCATCGGTCTTGCCGCCATGGGCTACGCCAAGCCAGGCTGCCGCATCTCCGGCGGCTCGGTGACATTCGACGGCATCGATCTCCTGGCGGCGAGCGACAGCCGGCGCCGCGCCCTCAGGGGATCGCGCATCGCCTATGTCGCTCAAAGCGCCGCCGCCTCCTTCAACCCGGCGCACCGCATCATCGAGCAGACCATCGAGACGCAGCTTGCCCACAATCTCGATCGGCGCGACAAGGCCGAGCAGGGCGCCGTCGACCTCTACCGTCGTCTCCAGCTGCCCAATCCGGAAGAGATCGGCCGCCGCTATCCCCATCAGGTGTCGGGCGGCCAGCTGCAGCGCGCCATGACCGCGATGGCCATGTCTTGCCGCCCCGACCTCATCATCTTCGACGAGCCGACCACCGCGCTCGACGTCACCACCCAGGTCGAGGTCCTTGCCGCCATCCGCAACATCGTCGACCAGTTCCAGACCGCGGCGATCTACATCACCCACGATCTGGCGGTGGTGGCGCAGATGGCCGATCGCATCATGGTCCTGCGTTACGGCCGGCTGGTCGAGGAGGCGCCCACCCGCATCATGCTCAAGACGCCGCAGGAGGACTATACCCGCTCGCTCTGGGCGGTGCGCAAGCTCGCCCGCCCCGACCGCGCGAGCGCCGAGCCGGTGCTGATCGTCGACAATGTCACCGCGAGCTATGGCGGCACGATCAAGGTCCTCGAGAACGTCAATGTCCGCGTGCCGCGCGGCCGCACCGTCGCGGTGGTCGGCGAATCGGGATCGGGCAAGTCGACGCTGGCTCGTGCCATTGTCGGCCTGCTCCCGCCGATCAGCGGGCAGGTCCTGTTCGACGGCACGCCGCTGCCGCGGGCCCTGAAGCAGCGCGACAAGGAGACCCTCCGGCGCATCCAGCTCATCTATCAGATGCCCGACACCGCCCTCAATCCGCGCCAGACGGTGCGCGACGTGATCGGCCGTCCCCTCGAATTCTATCGTGGGCTGAGCGGCCGCGAGCTCGACCGCAAGGTCGGCGAGCTGCTCCGCCTGATCGAGCTCGACGAGCATCTGATCGACCGCTTGCCGAGCGAGCTTTCCGGCGGCCAGAAGCAGCGGATCTGCATCGCCCGGGCGCTTGCCGCCGAGCCTGATATCATCATCTGCGACGAGGTCACATCGGCGCTCGACCAGATCGTCCAGGAGGAGATTCTGAAGCTCCTCATGCGGCTGCAGCAGGAGATGGGGGTCACCTATCTGTTCATCACCCATGACATCGCGACGGTGCGCGCCATCGCCGACGAGGTCGTGGTGATGCACCGCGGCAGGGTCGTCGAACAGGGGCCGAAGGCCGAGGTGCTGTCGCCGCCCCACCCGGCCTACACCGATCTCCTCCTGTCGTCGGTGCCCGAGATGGATCCCGACTGGCTCACCGGCGTCTTGGCCCGTCGTGCCGAGAAGGGCGGCATGAAAGCGGCCGGAAACTAGAACGTGAGCGACGACATCAACGTTCTCGGGATCAGCGGCAGCCTGCGCCGCGGCTCCTACAACACCATGCTCTTGCGCAACATCCAGGCGATGCTCCCGCCGGGCATGACGCTCGAGATCGCGACCCTCAACGACTTGCCCGTCTACAATGGCGATGACGAGGACGCGACCGGCATACCGCCGTCGGTCCTCGATCTGGTCGGCCGCATCCGGGTGGCGCATGGCGTCGTCATCGCCACCCCCGAATATAATTTCTCGATTCCCGGTGGCCTGAAGAACGCCACCGACTGGGTGTCGCGCGTCAAGCAGCAGCCCTTCAAGCACAAGCGCGTCGGCGTCGTCGGTGCCTCGGGCGGCCCGGTCGGCACCGCGCGCTCGCAATATCACCTGCGCCAGAATCTCCAGGCGCTCGAGGCCTATGTCATGCCGCGGCCGGAAGTCTTTGTCAGCAACGCCGAGACGAGATTCGCCAAGGACGGAACCCTGACCGACGAGCCGACCCGCAAGGTCGTCGAGACCTGGCTCAGGCATTTCAACGAATGCGTCAGGCAGTAGGGAGTGGGGAGCACCGATCTTTGCCCATCTGCCTGACACCTTGCATTCGCAGTTGTCTACCTCTTCCAGGCTTCCTGCCAAGCTGCAAATTCAGATGGCTTGATCTGATAGCGGGCGAAATTGCCTAGGTGCAAGCTAAGGAGCTCCGTCTCTGCGACCTCGCGAAATCGTTCGCGATCGCTCGTGGCAACATGTTTCTCGACCCATTGCATGACCTGTGCGATCGCCTGCTTTCGATCCATGGGGCCGAGGATGACCTCTCTGACAAGGTCGCGCAGCGCCGTCCGGTATCGCAAACGAAACGGGTCAGGCTCACCAAGCGATTGCCTGACTGCAACATATCGGGCCGCGGAACGCTCATAGGCCCATATGAAAACTTCGCGGAGAAGCTCCACCCTGTTGAGTTCATATATGCCAAGTGTGGCGTCCGTGTACAAATCGCGTGGCATCCCTTCGAACGATAGCGGCGAGAGATTGGCCTTGATGAAGGGAATGTTCGCGGCGAGGCGGGAGACACGCTTGTTCACATCATCGAACGGCTGCAGATAAGGCAACTGCACCATGACGAAGAACGCCTGCTCGAAGGGATCGGCAATTGCTGAGGCGGTAGCGAGAACCTGATCGAAATATTGTTCGATGCGCTGGGGCACCTCGAGAGGATGAAATACCGACCGTTCGATGCCGACGGCGATATGGCGAAGCCGGCCGACGGCATCAGGATCGCTCAGAAGATTGTTAGCGAGCAGTGCATGGAGGTTCAAAATCGTATGGCGATTGAAGCCGACCTCATCTGCTGACCCCACGAGAAACTCGATCGCATCCTTATGGTTGAGGATCATCTGCGCTTCGAGCCGGCCCTTCCCCTCTGCCTCCTGGCCAAAGTCGATCAGACGTTTTGTGTCGAGGAGAGAATAGGTGTTGCCCTCGAGCCGGCTCGAGTTCCAGGACAGATCGATCAGCAATCTATTCAGGATGTTCTTCGCGTAGGTGCCGGCAGGCTGGGTGGCGAGTGCCGGCGAGCCGATCTCGCGCAGACGTTTCCGGTCATCTGGCGACAGGTAGAAATCGAGATTGGGGCGATAGGATTCCAGAAAGTCTGCGCGGTAGCCGACTGGCCGTCGCGCGGCCGCTGGCTGGCGCACAGACTTTTGGATTTCTTTGGCCTCTCTGGATAGCCGCAGAGATTTTCCAGCATCTTCGGCCACCGTGCTCGCCGAGGGTTCAACCAAAGCTGCGATACGGTACCGTGCCCATCGGCGATCACCCTCCATGATTAACAGATTGCTTCGAACAAGGGACTTCACGCGGTGCTGCAAGGTGCGTCGAGACTGTGGCGTGCTTAACCGCTGTTCGATCTGCTGGGCCGTGATTCCTTCTGGGCTGCCCCGCACAATTTCCAGAATCGCCTTCAGTTCGTTCTCGGGGATGCGTTTTGCCATTAGGGCTCTCAAAATCTATGCGCAAATCACAGGGATTCTATGCGCAATATAATCCATCTATGCGCAATTAAAAGACCTATGCGCAGTTTAGCATGCCTATGCGGAGTTTGATGTGCCTATGCGCAACCTTAACGGGCTTACGCGCAACTTCCGATTCCCAGCGTGGCTCTACCGCACGCTGTCCGGCAGCTCCCGCTCGCGGCGCGCGATGAAATCCGCAAGCGACTCCGCCACCCCCGGATCGAGCGCCGGCGCCTCATAGCCGGCGAGCAACGCCTTCGCCTTGGCGCGGCCGCGCGCATCCATGTCGTTCTCGCCCTCCGCCGACCACTGCTCGAACGAGCTGAAATCCATGAGCTTGGGCGCGAAGAAGGCCTTTTCGAAATGATCGAGCGTATGCTGGGTGCCGAGGAAATGACCGCCCGGCCCGACCTCGCGCACTGCCGCCATCGCCTCCTTGAAATCCTCGAAGGGGAGCCCGCCGGCATAGCGGTACCAGGCTTCGCACTGCTCGGCATCGGTGACGAATTTCGAATAGCCGCAGACCAGCCCCGCCTCGAGCCAGCCGGCGGCATGCCAGATGTAATGGGCGCCCGACAGGATCGCCGCATGCATCAGCATATTGGCCTCGTAGCCGGCCTGCGCGTCGTTCACCTTGGAGCCGACATGGAAGCCCGAGGTCCGCCATGGCAGCCGATAGCGCCGCGCCAGCGCCCCCATCAGATACATCATCTGCGCCGCCTCGGGCGTGCCGCCCATCGGTGCCCCCGACTTCATGTCGACCGTCACCATGAACTGGCCATAGAGCTGCGGCGAGCCCGGCCGCACCAGCTGGGTGAAGGCAAGGCCGGCCAGCGCCTCGGCATTGACCTGCGCCACCGCCCCGACCGACGACGCCGAGGTCGAGGCGCCGCACAGGGCGAAGGGCGCCAGGATCACCGGCTGATTGTGCCGCGCATAGACCTTGAGCGCATCGAGCATGGTGGCGTCCCACACCAGCGGCGAATTGCAGTTGGTGATCGACACCATGACGGGATTGTCGTCGACGAAGGCATCGCCGAACACCAGCTTGGCCATCGCAATTGTGTCCTCGGCCCGCTCGCGCGCCGTGACGATGCCCATGAACGGCTTGTCGGAATGGCGGATGGCCGAGGCGACGATGTGGAGATGCCGTCGCGGCACCGGGACCTCCATCGGCTCGCAGATGATCGAGCTCGACGAATGGAGCGCCGGCGACAGATAGGCGAGCTTGTGAAGGTTCTGGAGATCGGCGAGCGAGCCATAGCGGCGTTGATTGTCGAGGTCGCGCACATACGGCGCGCCATACATCGGCACGAACACGCTGTTCGACCCGCCGATCCGGACGCTGCGCGCCGGGTTGCGGGCGTTGAGCGTGAATTCCGACGGGATGGTCGAGACCAGCTGCATGAGGAGCGAACCGTCGATCCTGACCCGATGGCCGCGCACATCCGCACCTGACCGCCGCCACATGCCGGCCGCTTCATCGTCGCGGAAGTCGATGCCCACCTCATCGAGGATCTTCATCGACTCCTGGTGAATGAGCTCGACCGCCTCCTCGGGCACCAGCTCATAGATCGGGATCTTGCGGGCAAGCCCCGGAAAGGCGGCGACGGGTGCGGAGCGCTGCACCAGCCGGGCCTGGCGGCCGCCGGCCCGCCTGCCCGTCGCGCTCACCTGCTCCGACAATTCTTTGACATTGACCATGGGCAGGAGCCTAGCACATTGAGGAATTCTCAATCCATTCGCCACAGAATCACTTCGCCGAACAGCTCGATCGAAAATGAGCAACAAGATTGCGCACGGTTGCCCCGAATCGGGCCAAGTCATCATGTTTTGTCGCGTCAGGGATTCGAGTGGGAGGACAGCATGCGGACTGTAATGCGTATGGGGGCGGCAGCCTTGGTCGGATTGGCCATGCTGGCGTCGGAGACGGCCAATGCGCAGGGTGTCAATGCTCGCTGCGATGCATATGCGCGCGATTTTGCAGCAAGCCAGAACAGCGGCGGCGCCGAGGTTGTCGGCGGCGCCATGGCGGGTGCCCTTGGCGGAGCGATCATCGGCAGCCTGGCCGGCGGCCGTCGCGGCGCCGGCACCGGCGCGTTGATCGGCACCGGCGTCGGGGCGATCGGCGGTGCGGCCAACAATTCGGCGCGCCAGAACGATGCATATTGGGCCGCCTATAACGACTGCATGGCGCGCGGGTCGGCGCCACGCCAGACGGTCTATGACGCCGGCTATGATGCGCCCGAGCCGTGGACCGACGAGTGGTACGATTATTGCGCCGACAAATATCGCACGTTCAACGCTCGGACCGGCATGTATCTGACGAGCACCGGCCAGCGTCGGCTCTGCCGCTGACAACCGACCGTCGCGATCCCCGCCTCTCGAGGCGGGGATAATCGCTTCGGGTACTTCCGCCTAATTGAGCGGAAATGGAAAATATTTGTCGTTGATGGCCTTGTAGGTGCCATCGGCGATAATCGCATCGATCGCCTTGTCGAACCGCGCCCTGAGCGCCGTGTCGCCCTTGCGGACGGCGATCGCCACCCCCTCGCCGAACCATTTCGCATCCTTGAGCGGTGGTCCGACGAATTCGCAGCAACGCCCCTCCCGACTTTGCGACAGCCAGCGCCACAGGGCCGTGCCGTCGGCCAGCACCGCATCGAGCTTTCCGGCTGCCAGGGCGGCGTCGGCCTCCTCCTGGGTGCCATAGAGCTTGATGGCCGAGTCCTTGTAGATGTCCTGCAGGTAGTTCGCATGCACCGTGCCGGATTGGGCGCCGAGCGTCCTGCCCTTCAGCGCCGCCGGCGCGACATCGCCATTGCCGCCCATTCCCTTGCGCATCGCGAAGCGCCCCGGCGCCTGGTAATAGGCCTTGGTGAAGTCGACCTTCTGCTTGCGTTCGTCGGTGACCCAGAGCGAGGCAACGACCGCATCGAATTTCCCGGCGACCAGCGCCGGGACGATGCCTTCATAATCCTGGGTGATCAGCTCGCACTCCGCCTTGATCCGGGAGCACAGCGCCTCCGTCAGCTCGATGTCGAACCCCTGCAGCCTGCCCGAGGCATCGACGAAGTTGAAGGGCGGGTAGCTGCCCTCGGTGCCGATGCGGATCTTGTCGGCCATGGCAAGGCTCGTCTGCATCGCCACAGCGAGGGCGAAAACAATGATTATCCTCATGGTCGTGACAATATGGCCAGCACTGCCTATTTGTCATGCGATCGGCCCGATGCCGCGTCAATGATTGAAGAGGAGGAAGGGGAATGTTGAGGATTGCATCGCTTCTCGCCGCCTTGCTTTTCGCTCCGCAGCTTGCCCTCGCCCAGGATGCGCCTGATACCGAGGGTGGTCGTTACGTCCTGGAAAAGGCCGGGTCGGGCTTCATCCGCCTCGATCGCCAGACCGGCGCGGTTTCCCGCTGTCTCGAGAAGAGCGGCAGCTGGGCTTGCGAATCGGTCGACGACAATCGCGGCGACGATCTGGCCGGGCTCAAGGCCGAGATCGACCGGCTGGAGCGCCAGAACGACGAGCTGAAGAAGCGAATCGCCGATCTTGAGAAGCGTCCCGGTGATTCGGCAGGCGGAACGCGGATCGAGCTGCCGACCCAGGAGGACATGGATCGCTTCATGGCGCTGGTCGAGAGCTGGATGCGGAAATTCGTCGAGTTTGCCCGCTCGCTCGCCAAGGAATCACGCGATAAGCAGAATATTTGACCCCAATTCTGCTCGAAAATGAAGCGGCCCGCCCGCTCGCTCAAGGCAAGCGGACGGGCCCTGGCACGCGCCAGCTCGGGACGGCGACAGGAGCCGCGCGGCCATCCGTTCGGCCGTCGAAGAATGGCCGAAACCAGATTCAGTTGTTCAGCGTGTTACGGAGACCCCTCTCCAAAGCGAACCGCTCCCATTCGGTCCGCCCCGCTCGATTTGTGCAGCGTGCCGGTGGACAGCGGCGCGAGCTTGACTGAACATTGG
>JBIOYR010000124.1:0-81063 GCA_044870245.1 Aestuariivirgaceae bacterium
CCTCGCCCACCCCCTATATGTACTCGACCTACGAGACGCCGCTGCCGTTGGGCGAGGGCGACGAGGCGCGGCCGAGCAGGCGCCGCAAGATCATCATCCTCGGCGGCGGGCCCAACCGCATCGGCCAGGGCATCGAATTCGACTATTGCTGCTGCCACGCCTGCTTCGCGCTGCATGATGCCGGCTTCGAGTCGATCATGGTCAACTGCAATCCCGAGACCGTTTCGACCGACTACGATACGTCCGATCGGCTCTATTTCGAGCCGCTGACCGCCGAGGACGTGCTGGAGATCGTTCATGCCGAGGCCGCGCAGGGCGAGCTTGTTGGCGTCATCGTGCAGTTCGGTGGCCAGACCCCGCTCAAGCTTGCCGAGCCGCTCGAGCAGGCTGGCGTGCCGATCCTCGGCACCACGCCTGACGCGATCGACCTTGCCGAGGATCGCGACCGTTTCGCCAAGCTGCTCCACCGCCTCGGGCTTCGCCAGCCGCGCAACGGCATCGCCAAATCCGCTGCCGAGGCGCGCCGCATCGTTGGCGAGATTGGCTATCCGGTGGTGATCCGGCCATCCTATGTTCTCGGCGGCCGCGCCATGGAGATCGTCCGCGACGACCAGGCGCTCGAGCGCTATATGGCGGAGGCGGTGGTCGTATCGGGCAGGAGCCCGGTGCTGATCGACCGATATCTCACCGACGCGACCGAGGTCGATGTCGATGCCCTGTGCGATGCCACCGACGTGTTCGTGGCCGGCGTCATGGAGCATATCGAGGAGGCCGGCATCCACTCCGGCGACTCGGCCTGCGCGCTGCCACCCTGGTCGCTGCCTGAGGCCATGGTGCGCGAGCTCGAGCGTCAGACCACGGAGCTGGCGCGAGCGTTGAATGTCGTCGGCCTGATGAATGTCCAATATGCCATCAAGGATGGCGAGATCCATGTCCTCGAGGTCAATCCGCGGGCCTCGCGCACCGTCCCCTTCGTCGCCAAGGTGATCGGCCTGCCGGTGGCGGCGATCGCTGCCCGCATCATGGCCGGCCAGCCGCTTGCCTCCTTCGGGCTGATGCGCCCAAAGCTCGACCATGTCGGCGTCAAGGAAGCGGTGTTCCCCTTTGCCCGCTTCCCTGGCGTCGACACAGTGCTCGGGCCCGAAATGCGCTCGACCGGCGAGGTCATGGGGCTCGACCGCGACTACGAGGTGGCCTTCGCCAAGAGCCAGCTCGGGTCGGGAACCAAGGTGCCGGTGTCGGGCACCGCTTTCATCTCGGTCAAGGATAGCGACAAGCCGCGGGTTCTCGAGGCGGCCCGGCGCCTCGCCGCCATGGACTTCCGGCTGATCGCCACCGGCGGCACCCAGCGCTTCCTGGTCGAGCAGGGTGTTGCCTGCGAAAAGGTCAACAAGGTCCTGGAGGGGCGTCCCCACGTTGTCGACGCCATCAAGAACGGCAGCGTCCAGCTGGTCTTCAACACCACCGAGGGTGCCTCCGCGCTCGAGGACTCGAAGTCGATCCGCCAAGCTGCCTTGCTCGGCAAGATTCCCTATTACACCACGCTTGCGGGCTGCCTTGCCGCCACCGGCGGCATCGCCGCCATGCGGGCCGGCGGCCTCGAAGTCCGTCCGCTCCAGGACTATCACACCTTCGCTGCGCAGGACTGACGCTGCGGCAGTTTTGCAACCGAAGGCTGAGAGCCCGGCGGCCCCTTGAACGCGGCTCGGTTGGGGACTACACTTCATGACCGGAAGCGCCTCGCCGCCGCCCCCTGGGCTGCTGCGGGGCGCGCGTCCTTCGGTCGTCGGCCTGTGCCGGCGGCCGCGGGACCAGGGGTCCGTCTTCCGGAAGTGTTGGAAGAAGTTGCCGGCGCAGCCTGCCTGCGGCGTTGGCAAGGTGAACTGTGACGATTGAAGGACCGTGATGGACAAGGTGCCGATGACCGCGGTGGGCTATGCCGCGATGATGGACGAGATCAAGCATCTGAAGACGGTGGAGCGGCCGGAGATCATCCGGCAGATCGAGGAGGCTCGCCAACATGGCGATCTGTCCGAGAATGCCGAATATCACGCCGCCAAGGAGCGGCAGGGCTGGATCGAGGCGCGCATTCTCGAGCTTGAGGACAAGCTGTCGCGTGCCGACGTGATCGACATCACCAAGCTGTCCGGCAAGTCGGTGAAGTTCGGCGCAACCGTTACGGTGCTCGACGAGGACACCGATGACGAGGCCGAGTATCAGATCGTCGGCGAGTTCGAGGCCGACGTGAAATCCGGCAGGATCTCCATCACCTCTCCGATCGCCCGCGCGCTGATCGGCAAGGAGGCGGGCGACAGCGTCGAGGTCATGACGCCGGGCGGCGGCAAGAGCTACGAGATCGTCCGGGTGCGTTTCGACCGGGGCCAGCCGCGGGCGTGACACGCGCTAGCGCGGCCGCTCCAGCACATCCTCGACATAGAGCCGGAGAACGAGGATCCGAATCGTCGCGGTGAGCGGCGCCGCCAGCGCCACCCCGGCCGCGCCGAACAGTGTGCCGGCCAGCATCAGGCCGATCAGCAGCAGGAGCGGCGGGATGTCGGACACCCGCCGCTGGACGAGCGGCGAGAAGATGTTGTTCTCGACCTGCTGGATCAGCGTGAAGCCGCCGACCGCAAGCGCGAGCGTCGTGTTGCTCATCGTCATGGCGACCAGCGCGATCGGCACCGCGGTGATGACTGGCCCGGCATAGGGCACGAAGTTCATCAGCCCGGCAAACACTCCGAGCACCAGCGCGCTCGGCAGGCCGAGCCACAGCAGCAGGAGAGCCGTGAGCACCCCGATGAACAGCATCGACAGCATCTGGCCGACGAGCCAGCTATGGAGCACACCGGCGATCTCGTCGAGCACCTCGCCGACCCGCAGGCGCCTTCCGGGTGGCACCAGGAGCAGCGCACCGCGGCGATAGAGTTCCGGATTGGCCGCCGCGAAGGCCCCGATGAAGATGATGAGCGCGATATTGCCGAGAATGCCGAAGGTGGTGGCGAACCATGAGCTGGCGCTGCTGACGAGGGTGCTGGGATCGGGAAGCAGGCCGCGCAGGACGCTGAGGCCGCTGCGATCGGGGCTGGTCGGCGCCGCCATCCCGGCCTTGGCCAGCTCGTCGGCAATGGCATGGATCTGCTTGCCGACGGTGTCGATGACCACGTCGGCCTGGTCCACCAGAATATAGCCGCCCCAAAGCAGGCCGCCGCCGAATGCGAGCGCGAGGATGAGGCAGGTGAGGGTCAGCGCCAGCCAGCGCGACATCGGCAGGAATCGCTCGATGAGCCCTGCCGCGCTGTCGAGGACGACTGCCACCAGCAGCCCGGCAAAGATCAGGAGCAGGGTTCCCGACGCGTACCAGGCGAGCGCGAGAAGTGCGGCGATGGCGATGCCGACCGTCCAGACCCGTGCCGCCGCCCCGATCAGGGCGGGCCACGGCGTGACGGTGCTGGGCTTGCCTGGCTCGTCCTGGCTCAATGCTCGCCGAGCGGCACGCGCGGTTCGAATTTCACGGTCTTCAAGGTCAGCATGGTCCTGACGCTCTGAACGTTCGGCGCTGCGGTAAGTTCGGCGATGACGAAATGCTGGGCGGTCTCGAGATCGGGGGCGATGCAGGCAAGGAGATAATCGGCATCACCGGAGAGCGCATAGCACTCCCTGACCAGTGTCCAGCGCCGGACCTGCTGCTCGAAGGCCCTGAGCTCGCTCTCCGCCTGGCTCGCCAGCCCGACCAGGGCGAACAGCACGATGCCGTAACCGAGCTGCGCCGCGTCGAGCATGGCCCGGTAGCCCTGGATCAGCCCCGCCTCCTCCAGCGTCCGCACCCGCCGAAGACAGGGCGCCGGCGACAGACCCGCCCGTCGCGCCAGCTCGACATTGGTGATTCGCCCGTCGGACTGGAGCTGCCGCAGGATTTTCAGATCGGTCCGATCGAGTTTCAGTGAAGGCTTTATGCCGCGCTCTTTCTTATCGTTCATCGGGGGCGGCGCCATGCGACCAGTCGTGTTATCCACCGGGGGCCATGCTTACCCTTGCCAGGGACGGCTTGCAAGCTATGCTCGGAGCACATACCTAAGCTGTTCAACCCCTTTTCGGAAACCGGAGGCCGGCATGACTCCCCGACACAGTCGTGTTCTGATCCTGGGTTCGGGTCCCGCAGGTTACACTGCCGCGATTTATGCGGCCCGCGCCATGCTGGCGCCGGTGCTGATCCAGGGCATCCAGCCGGGCGGCCAGCTCACCATCACCACCGATGTCGAGAACTATCCGGGTTTTGCCGATGTCATCCAGGGCCCCTGGTTGATGGAACAAATGCAACTTCAGGCTGAGCACATGGGGACGGTGATCGTCAGCGACCACATTGTCCGCGCCGACCTGAGGTCCCGCCCGTTCCGGCTGGAGGGTGATTCGGGGGTGGCCTACACCGCCGATGCGCTGGTCATCGCCACCGGCGCCCAGGCCCGCTGGCTGGGGCTCGACAGCGAGCAGCGCTTCAAGGGCTATGGCGTGTCGGCCTGCGCCACCTGCGACGGTTTCTTCTTCCGTGGCAAGAACGTGCTGGTCGTTGGCGGCGGCAATAGTGCCGTGGAGGAAGCCTTGTTCCTTACCAATTTCGCCAACAGCGTCACCGTCATTCACCGCCGCGATTCTTTCCGGGCGGAAAAGATCCTCCAGAACAGGCTGTTCGCCAATCCGAAGGTGAAAGTCCTCTGGAATACTGTGCTTGAAGAGGTTATTGGTTCGGACAATCCCAAATTGGTAACGGGAGCTCGAATCAAAAATGTAAAGACGGAAGAACAGGTCCTGTTGCCGATAGACGGAATCTTTGTGGCAATTGGACATACACCGGCGACAGAATTGTTCGTCGGTCAATTGCCGATGAAACAGGGGAACTACTTGATAACGGCGCCCAACTCTACAGCAACGCCAGTTCCTGGCGTCTTTGCCGCTGGCGATGTTGCCGATGATGTCTTCCGTCAGGCGGTCACCGCCGCCGGCATGGGGTGCATGGCGGCGCTCGAGGCGGAGCGGTGGCTGGCGCATCACGGCACGTTGAGCGAAGCCGCCGAGTAGATCTTGAAGGACGGTGCAGGACGGATGGACTGGGACAAGCTGAGAATCTTTCACACGGTGGCCGATGCCGGCAGCTTCACCCATGCCGGCCATGATCTCGGCCTGTCCCAATCGGCGGTCAGCCGCCAGATCAGCGCGCTCGAGCAGGATCTCAAGGTGCCGCTGTTCCATCGCCATGCCCGCGGCCTCATTCTCACCGAGCAGGGCGAGGTCCTTTACCGCACCGCCCACGATGTCTTCGCCAAGCTCGCGGCCACCCGGACCAGGTTGGCCGATTCCAAGGACAAGCCCACCGGCGAGCTCAGGGTGACGACCACGGTCGGCCTCGGCTCGGTCTGGCTGACGCCGCGCATCTCGGAGTTCCTCGAGCTCTATCCGCAGGTCTCGGTCACCATGCTGCTCGACGATCGCGAGCTCGATCTCGCCATGCGCGAGGCCGATGTCGCCATCAGGCTCCGCCGTCCGACCCAGCCCGACCTGATTCAGCGCAAGCTCTTCACCGTCCACTATCACACCTACGCCTCGCCCGACTATCTGCGCCGGCGCGGCACCCCGAAGACGCTGGAGGATCTCGAGCATCATTCGGTGCTGTCGTTTGGTGTGTCGCCGCCCTATCTGTCGGATGTCAATCTCCTGGAGACGGCCGGCCGGCGCGAGGGCTCGCCGCGCCGCTCGGTGCTCAGGGTCAACAATGTCTACGGGCTCTACAAGGCGGTCGAGGCCCATCTCGGCATCGCCTCGTTGCCTGACTATCTGGTGGAGCGCGACTCCGGCCTGGTGCAGATCGATCTGCCGCTCGAGACGCCGGCCTTCGATACCTATTTCGTCTATCCCGAGGAGCTCAAGGAATCGAAGCGCGTCGCCGTCTTCCGCGACTTCATCGTCTCCAAGGCCAAGGAGTGGAAGTTTTAGTCGAGTGAGTAGTCAGTAGTGAGTGGTGGCTGGGCAGAGCTCGGCCCGAACTACTCACTATTCGCTACTCACTACTCGCCTCTTCTACATCCAGAGCTTCTCGCCATCGAGCCCGCTATAGAGGCTCGCCACCTGGGCGCCATAGCCATTGTAGAGCTGGGTCGGAATCCGCTCGTCGGTTCCGAGCACCCGCTCGCTGGCCTGGCTCCACCGCGGATGCGGCACTTGCGGATTGACATTGGCCCAGAAGCCGTACTCGCTGCCCTGCAGCTGCTCCCAGAATCCGACCGGCCGCTGCTTGACGAAAGACACTTTGACGATCGACTTGATCGATTTGAAGCCGTATTTCCACGGCAGATGCAGCCGGATCGGCGCTCCCATCGACTTGGCGACCGGCTTGCCATAGGCGCCGGTGACCAGGAAGGCGAGATCGTTCGCCGCTTCCGCCATTGTGACGCCCTCGACATAGGGCCACGGCATGGTCCCGGCGAGAAACGAGGGCTGCTGGCCCGGCGCCATCTCCGGATTGAGGAAGGTCTCCATCCGCACATATTTCGCCGATGAGAGCGGTTTCGCCAGCGCCACCAGATCCTTCAGCGGAAAGCCGGTCCACGGCACCACCATCGACCACGCCTCGACACAGCGATGGCGATAGACGCGCTCCTCGAGCTTCACCTTCGCCAGGAGATCCTCGAAGCCGATCGTGAAGGGTTTCTCGACTTCGCCATCGATTGCAATGTCCCAAGGCCGCGTCTTCAGCTGCTCGGCCAGCTCGAAGATCCGCTTGTTGGTCGAAAACTCGTAGAAATTATTATAGGTCGTGTTGAGCGCTTCCGGCGTCACCGGCCGCCCGGCATCGGCATAGGCCGGATTGCGCGGTGCGGGATAGGACGATCCGGCCGCACCTGCCGCCGCTGCAGGGCGCAGGCCGAGACCGGCGCTCATCCCGATGAAACCGGCGCCGGCCAGCAATTGGCGGCGGCTCAGAAAGACCGGCTCGGGCGTGACCATCCTGTCCGCCAGCGCCCAATCGCGTTTCCGAGTGATATGCATGGGCGTTCTATGGCGTCCCCGTGTCAGGAGCGCCATTCACGACTGTGCGAGTTGAAGCGCAATTGCAATTCAGCCGTCCCTCTCGGATGGGGTGCAAAAATACGGCAATTTGGCAACTCTATTTCAATTCTTTCCCATGAAATGAGTGCGAAAAGTGGTATTACGCCTTGCGGCGCAAAACTGAAGCCGCTTAACATGACGCCGGGATGGCGGCAGAGAAGACGAGACCAGGCGCGGGCTTGGCGGGGACATGCAACTCGTTGTGATTCGGCGCAGTGCCATTGTGGCAATGCTCTGCATTCTGACGGTTGGTTGTCAGGATGCCGGGCTGCTCAATCGGCTTGATGGAGAGGTTCCGGCGGCATCCGCGGCCACCGGTCTCGGCGCCGTCAATGTTGTCGAGGGACCGACCGAGCCCGGCAGGGCCTTCGACTATTCGCTGGACAATCAGATCAGGGTCGGCACCGAGCTTGCCAAGGAGGCGCTGGCGCGCTCGAAGCGCAGCCGCAACCGCGCCATGGAGAGCTATCTCACCCGCATGGTCCGTCGCCTCGCTGCCGCCGACCCGCGTGCCCCGCGCTTCATCTACCGCGTCTATCTGATCGAAAGCCCCAATCCCAATGCCTTCACCTCGGGCGGCGGCCATATATTCGTGACCACCGGTCTGGTGGCGCGGCTTCGCACCGAGGCGCAGATGGCGATGGTGCTCGCCCATGAGCTTGCCCACAACAGCCAGGCCCATGTCGTGAAGGGCCGCAGCGGCCGTGCCATCAGCCGTCGGGTGGTGGCCTTCGGCAAGCGTGTCTTCGAGCAGGACATGGGCGTGCCCTGGCTGAGCCACGGGCTGACGTCGCTTGCCAGGACGAGCTTCAACTCCTACACGCGGGCGCAGGAGGAGGAGGCTGACCGGATCGGGCTCGAGACCATGATCATGGCTGGTTATGATCCGCGCGAGGCGCCACGCAGCTTTTCGGCACTGCTCGAGACCAACGCCCAGAAGCGGTCCATCTTCGCCATTTTCGAGGGCTATCCGGCCGGTCTGAAGCGCGCCGAGAATGTCAATGCCGTGGTCTATGCCCGCTTCCGCAATGTCGATCTGAGTGCGGCGGTCCGCAGCACGCCGGCCTATGACAAGCAGGCCGCGCCTTTCTGGGCAACCGCGCCCAAAACCGAGCCTTAGAGCGAGCTGCTCCGCTAATTTAGAGCCGCACCACCTCGACACCGGCTCGCTGCAGCTCCGCCAAGGCTGCGGCGACTCCTTCCGGCGTGATCCCCCGGCTGGCATTCTCGATCACCCGCACCTTCACACCCGGCAACAGGGCGACCGCGTCGAGGGCGCTGAACTTGACGCAATAATCGGTGGCGAGCCCGCAAATATCGAGCTCGCCGATGCCGCGCTCCATCAGCTCGCGATCGAGTCCGGTTGTTCGCTCCGCATGATTGTCGCGAAACGCCGAATAGCTGTCGACCTCGCTGTCTTCGCCCTTGCGCTGAACGAAATGGACTCGGTCGATATCGAGATCAGGATGAAGCTCGGCATCGCGGGTGCCCTGGACGCAATGATCGGGCCACATGACCTGCGGCTTGCCGCGCAGCGAACCCACCTCGAACGGCTGTTTGCCCGGATGTTGCGAGGCGAAGCTCTTGTGGTGCGGCGGGTGCCAGTCCTGCGACGCGACGATGAGATCGTAGTCGCCCTCGGCCATCAGCCGATTGATCACCGGCACAACCTCCTCGCCACCGGGAACCGGCAGATTACCCTCCGCGCAGAAACCGTTCTGCACGTCGACGATCAGCAGAGCGCGCTTGCCGAAGCCGGCCATGTCAGGCGGTGTGCTGGCGCGCCAGCAGCCACCTTGCACCGCTGATCAGCAGCGCGGCAGCGGCACCCAATCCGGTGAGTCCGGCGAGATTGCCATGGAGCGGCAGCCACAGAGTTGCGGCCGAAATCCCGAGCGCCCCCATGCTGCCGGCGCCGAGGATGCCGAGCACTGCTCCCAGTGCCGCCGCCAAGACCATGGCGAACAGAACAAGGGTGCGACGCGCAGCGGCCTCGCGCGCCAGCAATTCGTCCGATACTCGCCGAGTTTCTGCCCCGAGCGCGGTCATCGGAACGGTGTTCTCCCCCTCGCCATTCCACGCCATGCTCATCCTCCCCGCGCTCGCTTCAACTTTTTGGAAGGACATCGTGACCCTCGCGCAACCAGTTTGTGCATCACAACGGAATTTCTCGTGGCGAAAATAGGGCAAAGCGTCACTGTGTCTGATCTGTCACGCCGCTTCCGAGTTGCTGGGTTTGCCCCCGCCGCCGTCGCGCACGGATAGTCCGGATGCTGGGAAAGGTCACGGTGACGGTGGTCCCGATCCCGAGCGCGCTGTCGATCGTGAGCGTTGCACCATGTGCCTCGGCCAAAGCCCTTGCAAGGGTGAGACCGAGCCCGACACCTTCATGGCTTCGTGCCGCTCCCGAGCGCACCTGGAAGAAGGCTTCGCTCACCCGCGCCAGCGCATCGGGTGGGATGCCGACGCCGGTATCGCGAACGGCGAGGCTCAGCCGACCCTCGCGGTCCACCGTGATTCGCACCTTGATCTTCGGAGCCTTTCGACGGTTGAAGCGGATTGCATTGGAGAGCAGGTGTTCGAGAATGCGCCGGAAGGCGCGCGGATCGGCGAGCAGCGCCGCGTTGCGGCTGCGATCGATGAGAGCGATCGCAATGCCGTTCGCTTCCAGCTCGGCGCTGTGCGAAGCGATCACCCGCGCTGCCGTCAGCCCCGGGGCGAATGGCTCCGCCTCGACCGCCGGCGCCCCCTTGTCGAGCCGATTGAGCTCGATGATGGTGTTGATGATCGACAGGAGCTTCGTCGCCGACGCTTCGATGATCTGACCATATTCGCGATAGCTCCGCTGTCCCCCGAGACCAGCCTGCTCGTGCGCGATGATGCCGGCGAAGCCGATCACCGAATTGAGCGGCGTCCTCAGCTCGTGACTCATCAGCGCGATGAACTCCGATTTGGCCCGGTTGGCCGCCTCGGCGGTGAGCCGGGCCTGGATCAGCTTCTGCTCGTTCTCGTCTCGCTCGCTGATATCGTGCCACAGGCCGACCACCCGCTCGAGCGCCCCGCCGGCATTGAGCACGGGGCAGAGCACCAGGTCGATCACCTTTGCCGGTCCCGCTGCACTGGCGAGCCGCACCTCGCCGCGCCAGGTTTCGCGTCGTGCCAGAGTCTGCCGGGCGTTTTCGGCATGTTCGGGCAACAGTCCGGAGAATGCGCCAACTTCGCTTGCCGGCCGGCCGATCACCTCTTCGGAGGTCGTGGCGGTCAGCGCCAGGAAGCCTGAATTGACATGCTCGATCCGATCGTTCCGATCGATGATTTCGATGCCGACCGGGACATGCTCCATCAGCTCGGCAAACAGGCGCTGCTTCTCCTCAGCCCGCGACTGCTCGTCCAGCAGCGCGTTCCATTCGCCTGCCAGCACATCGAAATCGCCGACCCCGGTCGGGGCAGCCCGTACTGTCCGATCGCTGTGTTGACGCTCGATCATCGCCCGCAGGCTGCCGAGCGGCAGGGCGACATGCCGACGGAAAGTCGCCCAGGTCGAACCGATCATGGCGATCGCGCTCAGCCCGAACAGCAGGGCGATGAGCGCGACCGTGGCATTGGCGATCCTGAGCGCGAAGCCAGGGGTCATCTCGACCGCGATTGCGCCGCCATAGCTGTCACGATTGCTCTGGACGAGGAGCGCATGGGGTTGCGACCAGATCGGCGCGAGCAAGAGATCGAGGCCGCTCGGGCTGATCGGAAATGGCTGAGAGTGCCAGGCCGGGATCAGCCAGTTGAACGACGCGACCGGGTCGCTGGCCTCGATTTGGCGCGACGCCGGCACCAGCGGCATCACCGCCAAGGTTCTGTCGAAACCGATCCTGTTGCAGGAAGAGAAGCTGCCGGTCTTGAGCGCCGCTGCCATGACATCGCGCAGCGCGGCATCCGGCAAGGATTCGAGGCTGGTCCCGATCAGCTTCGGGTTGCTGGCGGCGACGATGACCGACGGCTCGCCTTGCGCCACCACCAGGACGGTCGCCGTCCTGCCATAGGCGCTGAGGCCGCCGACGAGATTCTGCAGATAGCCGCGATTGCGGGTGATCAGTGCCCCGCCATCGATCGACCGGGCGAGCTCGATGCTGCGGAGCTCCAGCGATTGATGCAGCGCCGAGGAGATCAGCCTGCCAACGATCAGGGTGGCGCACAGTGTGACAACCACGCTGACGCACAACGGCCAGCGTAGGAACGCATGGCGAAGCTGGATAACGCCGTCCGACATCCGCCGGCAATGATGGCCGACAAGGCTTCAGATCACGTTAACGTCGACTGGCGGATGCCAGCTATAGAGCCAGTCCAGGCGTCGGATGGCGAGTGGCCCGGGGGTGAGCCTCAGCACCAGATCGCGCAGCCTGCCGACGGCGCCGGCATGATGGTAAAGAGACCCCTGATGGCGTGCCGCCAGGGTCAGGCGGGCGGTTCTCGCCAGCCTTTGGCGTTCATAGGCGCGAAAGACCTCGGCCAGAGGCGCGCCCCCTGCCAGCCGGCCCAGCACCGCTGCATCCTCGAGCGCCATCGCGGCCCCCTGGGCGAGAAAGGGGAGGGCCGGATGCGCCGCATCCCCGACCAGGGTGACCGTGCCATCGCCCCAGCGCGCTGCCGGCGGACGGTCGGCCCCGATGAAGCGCGTCCAGCCGGGTGCGGCGTGCAGCAGTTCATCGAGCACCGCCGCCCGTCGTGGCAGGGCAGCGATCACCTCGGCCTGCTCCGCCGGTGCGCTCCAGCCGTGACCCTCGCCATGGCCGGCGACCACCACGACCAGATTGATGAAGCTGCCGCCCGCCACCGCATAGGCAACGACATGGGCATTCGGCAGAAGGAACAGCATGACCTGATCGGCCTCGATCCCGCGTGGCGCCGCAGCGCACCGGAGCAGCGCCCGATAGAGCCGATGGCCCGATGCTGCCGGCGGTCCGTCGCGGAGGAGCTCGGCCCTGACAGTCGAGCGGATGCCGTCGGCGCCGATCACCGCCTCGACTGCATGCATGGTGCCGTCGGCCATCACAAGTCGCTGGCGACCGGCAGTTTCCGCCGCCAGCGCCGCCACCCGGCTGTCGTAGCGGAAGGTGATCCCGCCGTGAACCGCCGCCGTCTGCAGCAGGGCGTTCAGCAGATCGGCCCGATGGGCCACCCGATAGGGCGCACCATAGCGGGTTTCGAAGCGTGCGCCGAACGGGATCTCGGTCAGAAGGGCGCCGGTCTCGCCATTGTGGATAGCCAGCGCCTGCGGCGACGTGCTCCGCGCAACAACCGCCTCATAGGCGCCGATCGCCTGGAGCGCGCGGGCCGCATTGGGCCCGATCTGGACCCCCGCGCCCGCCGTCTCGGCGCTTGTCGCTTGCTCGAAGACCGTAACGCCCGAACCTTTGCGCGCCAGCGCGATCGCTACGGCAGCCCCGGCGATCCCGCCCCCCACCACCCCGATGCTCACCGACCCGCCTCACGCTGCTGTCCATGCGCTTTTTTCTTGCCACCTCGAATAGGCCGCACTATCGAGGCCTGCCCGGCCATGGCGCAAACAACCGTCTCGGGGAACCACCTCATGGGCTTTTTTGCCAATTCTCTCAACCGCATCCAGCCGGCGCAGACCATCGCCATCTCCGCCAAGGCCCGTGCCCTCAAGGCGGAGGGCCGCGACGTCATCGGCCTGGCCGCCGGCGAGCCCGATTTCGACACGCCGGCGAACATAAAGGAAGCGGCGATCGCTGCAATTCGCCGCGGCGAGACCAAATACACCGATGTCGACGGCATCCCCGAGCTCAAAAGGGCGATCGTCGCCAAGTTCAAGCGCGACAACGGGCTCGACTACAAGCTGACCGAGGTCACCGTCGGCACTGGCGGCAAGCAGGTGCTGTTCAATGCCCTGATGGCCACCGTCGATCATGGCGACGAGGTGGTGATCCCGGCGCCCTATTGGGTGAGCTATCCCGATATCGTGCAGCTGGCCGGCGGCACTCCTGTCTTCGCCAGGACGAGCCTCGAGGACGGCTACAAGCTGCGCCCGGCGTCGCTCGCCGCGGCCATTTCCGCCAAGACCAAATGGGTCGTGCTCAACTCGCCGTCGAACCCCTCGGGCGCTGCCTATTCGGCTGCCGAGTTGAAGCAGCTGACCGACGTGCTGATGGACCACCCGCATGTCTGGCTGCTGTGCGACGACATGTATGAGCACCTGGTCTATGACGGCTTCCGCTTCGCCACCGCGGCCGAGGTCGAGCCGCGCCTGCGCGATCGTTGCCTGACCATGAATGGGGTCTCAAAGGCCTATTGCATGTCCGGCTGGCGCATCGGTTATGGCGGCGGCCCGGAGCCGCTGATCAAGGCGATGGCCAAGCTTCAGTCGCAATCGACCTCCAATCCCACCTCGGTCTCGCAATGGGCTGCCGTCGAGGCGCTCGACGGCCCGCAGGATTTCATCGAGGCCAACAACCGTGTGTTCCGCGAGCGCCGCGACCTCGTGGTCTCCATGCTCAACCAGAGTCGTGGCCTTTCCTGTCCCACTCCGCAGGGGGCTTTCTATGTGTTTCCCTCCTGCGAAGGGACCATCGGCCGCACCGCGCCGAGCGGCAGGGTCATCGGCAGCGATGAGGATTTCGCCACCGAGCTGCTCGGCTCCGAAGGCGTTGCCGTGGTCCATGGCGCGGCCTTCGGCATGTCGCCCTATTTCCGCATCAGCTATGCCACCGCCACTTCGGCGCTGGAGGATGCCTGTCAACGCATCCAGCGCTTTTGTGCAAACTTGCGATGACAGTCGGATCTGGGAGGGACGTCATGCGTGGTTTTGTTACGTTGATGCTGCGGGGGATCTGCGTTGCCGGCCTCATTGCTTTCGCCGCTGCTCCGGCGACGGCGCAGTCGGGCGTCAATATCGGCACCCTTGCGTGCAACGTCTCGGGCGGCATCGGCTACATCATCACCTCGGCCAAGTCCATGGCCTGCACCTTCTCGCCCGCCGACGGTCCGCCGCAGCATTATTCGGGCGTCATCCGCAAATTCGGCATCGATATCGGCGTGTCGGGTGAGGCGGTGATGACCTGGGTGGTGTTCGCGCCTGGCAGCGTGTCGCGCGGCGCGCTGCAGGGCAGCTATGCCGGCGCCTCCGCCGAGGTGTCGGCCGGTTTGGGCCTCGGCGCCAATGCCCTGGTCGGCGGCTTCAATGGTTCGATTGCCCTGCAACCCTTGTCGATCCAGGGCCAGACCGGGCTGAACGTCGCGGCCGGCGTCGCCTCGCTCGAGCTCAGGGCCGAGCGCTGAGGAAGCAATCTCCTTGCCAAAGCCTCCGAGAGGAGCGAGCATGAAGGGCGTGAGGGGAACCGCCCTGTCGGTTTCCAGACAAAAACGGGCGGTCCTCGCGCGGCAACGTCGCGACAGAGGAGGAACCGGCGATGGGAGAATCAGGCGGCAGAGCACCGAAGGGCCCGCGATGCATAGCGTTGGTGGGCCCCTATTTGAGCGGCAAGACCACTCTGCTCGAGGCCATTCTTTATCGGTCCGGTACGATTCAGCGCCAGGGCAAGGTTGCCGACCAGACCACCGTCGGTGACAGCGCGCCCGAGGCGCGGGCCCATGGCATGAGCGTCGAGCTCAATGTCGCGACCATCGATTTTCTCGGGGAGACCTTCACCTTCGTCGATGCTCCCGGTTCGATCGAATTTGCCGAGGAGGCGCGCAATGCGCTGACCGGGTGTGATGCCGCGATCGTCGTCACCGAGCCCGACGACAAGAAGATGCCGGCTCTGCAGCTGATCCTCAAGCAGCTGGACGAGCTGTCGATTCCCCGCTTCATCTTCGTCAACAAGATCGACCGCACCGAGCAGCGGATCCACGAGGTCCTCGCCTATATGCAGCCGGCGAGCTCCCGTCCGCTGGTGCTGCGCCAGGTTCCGATCTGGGAGGATGGCGCCGCCAAGGGCTTCGTCGATCTCGCGCTCGAGCGGGCCTATGTTTATCGCCCGCAGGCGCCGAGCGAGGTCGTCGAGATCCCCAAGGACATGCTGGCGCGCGAGAAAGAGGCGCGCTTCGCCATGCTCGAGCGCCTCGCCGACTATGATGACGAGCTCCTGGAGCAGCTTCTCAACGATATGGAGCCGCCGCGCGACCGGGTCTTCGCCGATCTGACGCGTGAGGTCGGCGAGGGGCTCATCACCCCGGTCCTGTTCGGGTCGGCCGAGAACGGCAATGGCATTTTGCGATTGCTGAAGGCGCTCCGCCACGAGGCTCCTGGTGTCGAGGCCACCTGCAAGCGGCTCGGCCTCGATGCCAAGTCGGGAAGCGTCGCCCAGGTAATGAAGACCTACCACACCCCGCATGGCGGCAAGTTGTCGCTCGTCCGCGTTCTGGCCGGCGAGTTGACGGACGGGTCGATTCTCCACGGTGCCCGCGGCCAGGATGCCCGGGTTGCTGGCGTCTTCCAGCTGATGGGACAGGAGCCGCGCAAGGTCCCGAGCGCCCGCGCCGGCGAGACCGTGGCGCTGGGCCGCCTCGAGAACATGCAGACGCGTGAGACGGTCTCGACCGTCAAGGCGGAGACGAAGCAGCTCGTCCGCTCGACGCCGCCCGATGCCGTCTACGGCTTCGCCATCTCGGTCGCCGATCGCAAGGATGAGGTCAAGCTCACCGGCGCGATTGCCAAGCTGGTCGAGGAGGATCCCTCGCTGCGCCTCGACCACAACCAGGAAACCCACGAGATGGTGCTGTGGGGCCAGGGCGAGATGCATCTCAGGGTGGCGCTCGAGCGCCTTGCCGGGAAATTCGGCGTCAATGCGCGCTCGAAGCCGCGGCACGTCGCCTACAAGGAGACGATTCGCAAAAGTGTGCAGATTCGGGGCCGTCACAAGAAGCAGTCGGGTGGCCACGGCCAGTTCGGCGATGTCGTTGTCGAGATTTCACCGCGGGCCAGGGGCGAAGGCTTCCTGTTCAGCGACTCGATCACCGGCGGCGTGGTGCCCAAGCAATATATCCCGGCGGTCGAGGCCGGCGTCGTCGAATATATGCTGCACGGGCCGCTCGGCTTCCCGGTGATCGACATCCACGTCAACCTGTCGGATGGCAGCTACCACAGCGTCGATTCCTCCGAAATGGCCTTCAAGACGGCGGCTCGCGTCGCCATGACCGACGGCATGCCGCAATGTCAGCCGGTTTTGCTCGAGCCGATCGTCCATGTCGACCTGCATGTGCCCTCCGAGGCAACGCCGCGGGTCAATCAGATCGTCTCCGGCCGACGCGGCCAGCTTCTGGGATTCGATACCCGCGCCGGCTGGACCGGCTGGGACACGGTCGAGGCCAATATGCCGGAGGCCGAGATCGGCAATCTCATCGTCGAACTGCGCTCGGCGACGGCCGGGGTCGGCACCTTCACCTACCGCCATGATCATCTGGCGGAGCTGACCGGCCGCCTGGCGGAGCAGGTCATGGCGGCGCGCAAGGCCGAGGCCGCCTGACGGGAGGCGCGGTGTGTCCTCGATGCCACGGGGGTCGGCAAATCTGCCGATGCCGGCCCTGATGGCCGCTTGACTGACAAGCCAAACCATGGCGGCCTTGGCGCCGTGCGGAGGTGACTTCCCGCCGAATCGGGGAAATTCGGAGGCTAATCATGGTTGGGAGAGTGATTCTGGCTGTCATCGCCGGAGTTGCGGTGCTTGCGCCCTGGCAGGCTTTGCAGGCCGAGACAGGCCCCGGCAGCTTGATCAACGGCGCCAAATACAATTTCGGCGCCGAGCCATGGTCGATCGAGGCCAAGTTCCACAAGCAGGAGGTTTCGCTCGACACCGCCGAGAAGCCCGGCACCATCATCATCTCGACCCGCAAGCGTTACCTCTATCTGGTGCTCGGCAAGGGCAGGGCGCTGCGCTACGGGATCGGCGTCGGCCGCATGGGGTTCAAATGGGCCGGCGTCGAGCGGGTGTCCCGCAAGGCCGAATGGCCGGACTGGCACCCCCCCAAGGAGATGCGCCGCCGCGATCCGACCGTCCCGGAATTCATGAAGGGTGGCCCCGACAATCCGCTCGGTGCCCGCGCCATGTATCTCGGCAGCACCGAATACCGCATCCATGGCACGGCTCAACCCTGGACCATCGGCACCAGCGTGTCGTCGGGGTGTATCCGGCTCACCAATGACGATGTCACGGACCTCTATGAGCGGGTCAAGCTCGGGGCCAAGGTGATCGTCGAGTAGGACAAATGGGCAGTCGGCAGATAGGCATTAGGCAGTAGTCGGCGCACTTCAATACTGCCTACTGCCTACTGACTTCTAGTAAAGAAAAGGGCTCTCTTGAAGAGAGCCCTTGAAGTTGCGGCTTCCAAACGTTGCAGCGGAATGGAGGCCCGTGGGAGGAAACTCGATTCGGTTCAGGGATTCCGGGGTGCGCTCGCCTGCATGGCGAGAGGGGGCGGATGGTTCATGCAGGTGCTTGCGCACCCCGGTCCCATATCTCCTAGCCAACCGGCCGGAGAAACTGTGAAACTCATGCGTCTGCGCATCGGACGACGCCGCAGGGTGCGAGCCTGATCGGCCAGGCTTGATTCTTCTCCAGGACTGTGACGTTACGGCTATCGGAGCCGGTCAGGGTTGTTCTGCTCTCCGCCACCCCCGCCACCGGGGCGAGCGCGCCAACGGCCAGGAAAGCCGTGGCGAAGGCCAAAGTTGCGAGCGGGCGGATCATGTTCAAAGCCTCCGGGGGAAGTCTTTTTCTCGATCACCTCAGCGACCGTGAAAGCGAAACTATCCGGCGCACCCGTAACTGAAGCTGAACGGTGCATTCATCAGGCATTCATCTGAATAGAACGGTTTCGCGCGCCGTCCTTCAGCCCCTCTGCCGGGCGATGAGACCGAGCATGTTGACGAGGAGGCGCACTGCCGTGACAGCGCCAATTCCGCCAATGTCGCGCTCGGGCATGAATTCGACGATCGCAAAGGCCGCGATTGGTGCCCGCTCCGCCACGCCATGCAGGATCCGCACCGCATGCCAATAGGAGAGCCCGCCTGGAGCCGGTGCGATGACGCCTGGCATGATCGCCGGATCGAGTGCATCGCAGTCGAAATTGATGATGACCGGCTGGCCCTTCGGCACGAGCTCGATGACCTGGTCCGTCCCGGCGCCGTCAACGGCACGTGCCGGCACGAAACTGACGCCGTGGCGCCGCGCATCCGCGTAATCGCTGACCCGTGCCGAGCCGATGCCGCGCTGGCCGACCTGGATGATCCGCTCGATATGCGCCATCTCCGAGGCGCGCCGCATCGTCGAGGACAGTCCGAGCCGCTCGCCCATGACCTCGTCGCGCCAGTCTATGTGGGCGTCGATCTGAAGCAGGGTCAGAGGCCCGCGCCCGGCAAAGGCTTGAAACATCGGTATCGGCACCGAATCGTCGCCGCCGATCACCACCGGCACTGCCCCGCGCTCGAGAATTGTCGCGACGGTGTCGCGTATGCCGTTACGGTTTTGGGCTGGATTGCCCTCGTCATAACCAAGATCGCCGAGATCTGCGGCCGCGACCGTTCCCGAGGGGAAGATCGGGCCGCCAAGATCGAAATCGATATGCGTCACATTGGCGGCATAGGCGGCGCTCGCCAGGCGGATCGCCCCCGGTGCTTCGGCACAATAGGCGCCGACCGACGGATAGGGGGTGGCGGCCGGCGCACCGATGATGCCGATTGCCGAGGCGAGCTCGGCGGGCCTGGCCGCGGGAAGACCGAGAAAGGTTGAGGTGGCCTGTGCCCCGAACAATGTGGCAGCGTCACGTTGCATGGCGGGTTTATATGCTATGACTGAGATCCGCAGGGTGGAAAAAGCACCATGGTCGGTATGCGTTGGTGACGGCAGCGATGGCGAAAGATCTCGCTTGGTTCTCGGCGGTCAAGTTGCTGAAGGGCTACAAGAAGCGCCGCTTTTCTCCGGTCGAGGTGACCTCGGCCATTCTCGACCGCATCGCCTCTCACAACGGCGCGCTCAACGCCTTCTGTCACGTCGATGCCGAGGGGGCGCTCAATGCTGCCAGGGCGTCCGAGCGGCGCTGGGCGAAAGGTGCCCCACAGGGCCGTCTCGATGGCGTTCCGGTCAGCATCAAGGACCTCATCCTGACCGCCGGCATGCCGACGCTCCGCGGCTCGCAGACCGTCGATCGCCATCAGCCATTCGACATCGATGCCCCGGTGACCGCGCGACTGAAGGAGAGCGGCGCCATCATTCTTGGCAAGACCACAACTCCGGAATTCGGCTGGAAGGGCGTCACCGACTCGCCCCTGACCGGCATCACCCGCAATCCCTGGGACCGGACCAAGACACCGGGAGGCTCATCCGGCGGAGCAGCCGTGGCTGTCGCTACCGGCATGGGGCCGCTGGCGATCGGGACCGATGGTGGCGGCTCGATTCGCATCCCTGCCGGCTTCACCGGCATTTTCGGCTTGAAGCCTTCCTTCGGCCGCGTGCCGGCCTGGCCGCTCAGCCCGTTCGGCACGGTGGCCCATGTCGGGCCGATGGCGCGCAGCGTCGAGGACGCCGCGATCATGCTCAATGTCATCTCCGAGCCCGATGCCCGGGACTGGCACGCGCTGCCCTATGACGGACGCGATTTCGCCGCCGGCCTGTACAAGGGTATCGAGGGCTTCCGCATCGCCTTCAGCCCGCGCCTCGGCCATGCCGAGGTCGATCCGGAGGTGGCACGAATGGTGCGCCAGGCCGTGCGGGTGCTGCGCGACCTCGGCGCCAAGGTCGAGGAGGTCGACCCTGGCTTTACCGACCCGCTATCCGAGTTTCGCGTCCTGTGGTGGAGCGGCGCCCGGACATTGGCAGCCGGCATTCCCGAAGCGAAGCGCCATTTGTTCGAGCGCGATTTCGCTGACGTCGTGTCAAGCGCCTCATCCATCAGTCTCGATGACTATCTCGGCGCCATTGCCCGCCGCGGTCAGCTGGGTGCCGCCATGCGACAGTTCATGGCGCGGTTCGACCTGCTGGTGACGCCGACCTTGCCGATCCCGGCATTCGAGGCAGGCAAGCTGGCGCCGAAGGTCGATGACAGTGGAAAATGGGTCAACTGGACCCCGTTCACCTATCCGTTCAACCTGACCCAGCAGCCGGCAGCCAGCATTTGCTGCGGCTTCACCCGCAAGGGGCTGCCGGTCGGGCTTCAGCTGGTCGGACGGATGTTCGACGACCATACCGTCATGCGATCCGCCTTCGCCTATGAGCAGGCGACCAATTGGCGGCGGCAGCGTCCGCCTTCAACGTGAAGGGCAGGACCGGATGAACCGGAGCCCGGAAACCCTGCTTGCGACCGTCGGCCGGGGCGATCGGGCGGCCTTTGCCGAGCTTTATCGCGCAACCGCCCCGAAACTAATGGGAATCGCCCTGCGTATTCTGACGCGAAGAGAACTCGCTGAAGAAGCCTTGCAGGAGACCTATGTGCGGGCGTGGCAGAAAGCATCCCAGTTCGATCCCGCCCTCGGCTCGGCGGCGGCCTGGCTCGCCGCCATTTGCCGCAATCAGGCGATCGATATCCGCCGCCGCCAGGCCGAGCGCATCGCCGGGCTGAGCGACGCCCTGGCCGAGGACCGGGTCGATGCGGCCGATCCGGACGGGGTTCTGGAAATGGCAGGGAGCCAAGGCGCCCTCAAGGCCTGCCTCGACCAGCTGCCGGAGAACCGCCGTCAGCTGGTGGTGAGGGCCTATCTCGAAGGCTTGACCCGGGAGGAGCTTGCCGCCGTCTATCGCATGCCCGTCAACACGGTGAAGACCAATCTGCGCCGCAGCCTCATCGAACTCCGGAGGTGTCTCGATGGCCAGCCCGGATAATCCCGAGGACCGCGAGGTCCTTGCTGGCGAATATGTGCTCGGAACCCTTGATCCCGCAGAACGGGCCGAAGCCGAGCGCCTGCGCGCCAGCGACCCCGATTTCGCCAATGCAATCGCGGCGTGGGAGCACCGGCTCGATCCGCTCAATGCGAGGGTCGTCTCCGTCGCTCCGCCGGAAGGCCTTTTCCAGCGCATCGAGCAGCGGCTCGGCGAAGCCGAGGCGCGGGCCGTCCCGCCCTCGGCCACGATCATCACGCTCGAGCGCCGGGTGCGCTATTGGCGCGCCGCGACCGTCGCCATGGCGGCGCTCGCTGCGTCCTTGATCGGCTTTATCGTTGCGGCACCGCGCGAGCCTGTCGCCCAGCGCTTCGTGGCAGCGGTCCAGCAGGGCGACCAGCAGCCCGTTTTCGTGGTGGCAGTCGATACCGCCAAGGGCATCATCGCCGTCCGCCCGGTTGCGGTGCAGCCACCCGAATCGGGTCGCGACTACGAGCTCTGGGCAGTGGGCGGTGGCCGTCCGCGGCCGCAGTCCCTTGGCCTGATCGCGCTGAAGGACGTGAACCTGCCGGTGGCGCGCCTCGAGAGCGACAAGGCGGCGACGATCGGCGACACCGTCTTTGCCGTGAGCCTCGAGCCGCGCGGCGGCTCGCCGACCGGCCAGCCAACCGGCCCGGTTCTATGGACCGGCAAGCTCGTGCCCGTCGATTGAGGGGAACGCGAAGGGGGCCCGGAATGGCCGAGACCCCTGCGTTTTGCTCAGCTGGTGCGCAGGCCGCGGCGCTGGCGCCGATGGTGCGCCATCCGCTCGATTTCATAGATCGGGTCGACCGAGATCGGCAACCGCATGACCGCCATCACATCATGCCGCGACAGGCCGATATCGCTGAGGACATGATCCTCGAGCAGTGCCAGGCGATGAAGGGTACGGCGCCGCCACAGATTGCGGGCCAACCGGCCAAGCAGGCCGAATGACCAGCCGGCCTCCCGATGTTCCGATTCGTGCAGAGCGTATTCACGCATGGGGTTTCCTTTCCGTGGGATTCCCGGCGCCGCTCTGCGGGCCGGTCATGTGGGGAATTGTCGCTGTACCATTATGTCCATTTACCCTACCGCGACCGTTGTATTGGTTGCGTGCAATGTCTATAATCGTCGACGAATGTATCGGTCAATGGAAACATTGTCACCATGACAAATTGGACACCAAGTCTCGATCCTCAGCTCCCCCGCTATCTCGCAATCGCGCAAGCCATTGCCGCAGACTTGGAATCCGGTCGTCTCGCACCGGGCGACAAGCTGCCCACGCATCGCGCGCTTGCATGGCAGCTTGGCGTCACCGTTGGGACCGTCACCCGCGCCTATCAGGAAGCTGAGAGGCGCGGTCTCGTTTCGGGCGAGGTGGGCCGCGGCAGCTTCCTGCGCGATCCGCTGGCCAGGCGGAGCGCCGCCGTCACCGCCGGTGAGCGCGGTCCTCTCGACCTCCAGGGCGCGGTGCCGCCACGGGTCTGCGATCCCGCCGATTTCGATCAGGCATTGATGCGTTTGATGGCCGATCCGCAGCGACTGGACCATCTCGATTATCCGCCGGTCGCCGGCCTGCCCGAGCATCGCGACATGGCCCGCTCATGGCTCCGCCGGGCCGGCGTGGACGTTGCGGCGAACCAGGTCGTGCTCACCGCCGGCGCCCAGCATGGACTCCTTGCCATTCTTGGCACCATCGCCCGCGCCGGCGAGACCCTGCTGGTCGAGCCGCTGACTTATCCGACGGTGCAACCCATTGCCCGCCAGCTGGGCTTGCGGCTCGAGCCGCTTCAGGCGGATGATGAGGGCATTCTCCCCGAGTCGCTGGAGCATGCGGCTCGCAATGGCCCCGGCCGGGCTCTCTATCTCGTCCCGACCCTGCACAATCCGACCAGCATCGTGCTGAGCGAAGAGCGCCGACGCGCCATTGCCGCCATTGCCCAGGACCACAACCTCACCATCATCGAGGACGACATCTTCCGCCTGCTTCTGACCGATGCACCCCCGACGCTGCAGTCACTGGCGCCGGAGCGCAGCTGGTACATCAGCAGCCTGTCGAAGACGGTGGCACCTGGCCTCCGGATCGGCTTCGTTGCCGCCCCGCCGAAACAGATCGAGAACTTGGTGCGCACCATGTTCGCGACCGGCGGCAGGGCCGTCGGGATCACTGCCCATATCGCGCAAGGCTGGGTCGAGACCGGCGTCGCTCAGCGCATTCTCGGCAATATCCGCACCGAGCTCGAACTGCGCCGCGCCGCAGTCCTTGCCACCCTCGAAGGATTCCAGCTGCAATGCACTCCGGGGTCGCCATTCGCCTGGGTGACCCTGCCGGAGTACTGGCGACCCATCGAGTTCGTGTCGGCGGCGCTTGCCATGGGAATCAAGCTCTCGCCCGGCGATGCCTTTGCGGTCGACCGCTCGGTGCCGTGCAATGGCATACGGCTCTGCTTCGGTGGCTCCCCCTCGCTCCCGCTCCTGGTCCAAGCTTGCGAGCAGCTCGCCCGCCTCGCCGCCGAGGAGCCGGTGGCGCATTATCAGTCGATGGCTTGATTTCCCAACCGCCAGCTATTTCTTCGCCTTCCCCATCTGGGCGATGAAGCGCTCGAAGAGATAGTGGCTGTCCTGCGGCCCCGGTGACGCCTCCGGATGATACTGCACCGAGAACACCGGCCGGTCCTTGAGCTGAAGGCCGCAATTCGACCCGTCGAACAGCGATACATGAGTTTCGACCACGGTCGGGGGCAGGCTCTCGCGATCCACTGAAAAGCCGTGGTTCATCGAGGTGATCTCGACCTTGCCGGTGGTGAAATCCTTCACCGGATGGTTGGCGCCATGATGACCCTGATGCATCTTCATCGTCTTGCCGCCGAGCGCGATGGCCAGCATCTGGTGGCCGAGGCAGATGCCGAACACCGGCTTGCCCGATTCGACGAGCTTGACGATCTCGGGCACTGCATATTCGCCGGTCGCCGCCGGATCACCGGGCCCGTTCGACAGGAACACGCCATCGGGGTCCATCGCCAGAATGTCCTCCGCGGCCGTGGTCGCCGGCACGATGGTGACCCGGCAGCCGGTGGCCGCGAGGCTCCGCAGGATGTTGCGCTTGAGCCCGTAATCGACGGCGACCACGTGATAGCGCGGCGCCTGCTGCCGCCCATAGCCCTGCTGCCAGTCCCAGCGGGTCTCGTCCCATTCATAGCGTTGCGCCGATGACACTTCGATCGCGAGATCCATGCCCTCGAGGCCGGGCCAGCCTTGAGCCTCCGCCTTCAACCTGCCGATGTCGAAGACGCCGGCCGGATTGTGGGCGATGACGCCGTTCGGCATTCCCTTGTTGCGGATGTGTGCGGTCAGTGCCCGCGTATCGATCCCGCCGAGCCCGATGATGCCCCGCGCCTTCAGCCATTGGCTGAAATGGCGGGTGGCCCGGTAATTCGACGGCTCGGATGGCGAAGCCCGGACGATGCAACCTCTGACACCCGATGAGGCAGCGAGATTCGAGGTCTCGATATCTTCCTCATTCGTCCCGGTGTTACCAATATGTGGAAAGGTGAAGGTGATGATTTGGCCGGCATAGGAGGGGTCGGTCAAAATCTCCTGATAGCCGGTCATGGCGGTGTTGAAGCAGACCTCGCCGACGGCGCTGCCCTCGGCACCGAATCCCCGGCCTTCGATGACCGTGCCATCGTCGAGGACGAGCAGCGCCGTCGGGCGCTCCTTCGTCCATCCGCCATGGGCACGCTCGTGCGAACCTGGCTGCCGCACTGCGCGTTGGAGCGGCAGGGCATTGCTGGTGGAGGTCATGGGGGCGGGATGCTCCTTCGCCGAGCCGGGTGCGTGGCCCGGGCGAGGCCGACGTAAAGCATGGGCTCGGCGGAGCGTCAACCCGCCGGTCGTGGGTTCGAGGCGGTGTCCCCTGGAATTGGCCGAAGGAGGTCAGGGCTTCCATGCGCATAGTGTCGATCCTTCCGGTGCTGCTGGGGCTCATCGGCGGCGCGCTCGGCAGCCAGCTGCCGGAATTTTCTCAACAATATCGCCAGCGGCTCGGCGGGGCGCTGGGCGAGATCGATCGCATCGTGACCGAGTTCGATCGTGACGCCACCGGCAGCGGCCTGTCGCGCGACCAGGCCCTTGCCCAATATGCGACGGCCAACAACGAGTTTCTCAACGCCCAGGGAAAATCCGTGACGACGACCCTGGCGCGGCGCGACCAGCTGCAGAAGCAGAGCGCCTTGATCGAGCAGGCGCCGCCGCTGATGCGGCCGTTCGAGGTCATGCGCTCGCCCGACCCGTCCATCATGAATGGTGCCTGGAAACAGTTCGAGCCGGCGATACCGGTGACTGCGCCAGGGCTCGTCTGGGGTGCGCTGTCGGCTTTCGTGGGCTGGCTTTTCGGCTCGATCGTGATATTGCCGTTCTCCCGCCGCCGCTATCTTCGGGCCTGACGTCTGGCCGCGAATCAGTGAACGAGGTTTTGCGATGTCCCTCCGTCAAAGGCTGAACGACGAGCTGAAGCAGGCGATGAAGGCCGCCGACAAGCTGAAGGTATCAACCCTGCGCCTGGTCAACGCCGCCATCAAGGAGCGTGACATCGAGAGCCGAACTGCCGGGCCGGACAGCGGTGTCGGTGAACCCCAGATCCTCGAGGTGCTGAACAAGATGATCAAGCAGCGCCAGGACTCGCTTGCCGCTTATGAGCAGGCGGGCCGCCAGGATCTGGCGGAGCAGGAGCGCGGCGAGATCGCGATCATCCGCTCCTTCATGCCCGAGCCGCTGGGGCCCGAGAAGACCAAGGCGGCGATCGAGGAGGCGATTGGCGCCACCAAGGCTGCAAGCGTCAAGGACATGGGAAGGGTGATCGCGCATCTGAAGGAGCGCTACACCGGCCGCATGGATTTCGCGACTGTCGGGCCGGCGGTCAGGGCAAGGCTCCAGGGCTGAGGCCGCAATGAAATTCCCGCCGTCCTTCCTCGACGCGATCCGCTCCCGGGTCAACGTCTCGGCCGTCGTGTCGCGCAGCGTGCAATGGGATCGCCGCAAATCGCTCCCCGCGCGCGGCGACTTCTGGGCCTGCTGTCCATTTCATTCCGAGAAGACCGCGTCCTTTCACGCCGACGACCGCAAGGGCCGCTACCATTGTTTCGGCTGCAAGGCCTCCGGCGACATCTTCACCTTTCTGGTCGAGAAGGAGGGGCTGTCGTTTCCCGAGGCGGTCGAGCGGCTGGCCGCCGACGCCGGCCTCCCGATGCCGCAGGTCACCCCGGAGGAGGCCGCACGCGAGCGCCGCCGCGCCAGCCTTTACGAAGTCATGGACCATGCCGCCCGGTACTTCGCCGAGGAGCTTCAGGCGACGGCCGGCGCCAAGGCCCGCGGCTATCTCGCCGATCGCGGCCTGCCGATGGCAGTGAGCCAGGATTTCGGCCTTGGCTATGCACCTGCCGGACGTTACGAGCTCCGCACCCGCCTCGGCGGCCTCGGGATCGAGCTCGATCAGATGGTCGAGGCCGGGCTGGTCGTCACCGGCGATGATATCGCCGTGCCGCGCGACCGCTTCCGCGACCGCCTGATCTTTCCGATTCGCGACGGCCGCGGCCGGGTGATCGCCTTTGGCGGCCGTGCCCTCTCGGCCGATGTCCAGCCGAAATATCTGAACTCGCCCGAGACCCCGCTCTTTCACAAGGGCGAGGTCCTCTACAATCTCGACAAGGCGCGAAAATACGCCGCCGATCGCGGCCGCATCATTGCCGTCGAGGGTTATATGGACGTCATCGCCATGTGCCGTGGCGGCTTCCCCGAGACGGTGGCGCCGCTCGGCACCGCGCTTACCGCCACGCAACTTTCCCTCCTGTGGAAGATCGCCCCCGAGCCCGTTCTCTGCTTCGACGGCGACAAGGCCGGCATCGCCGCCGCCCACCGCGCGGTCGACCTCGCCCTGCCGCTGCTTGTCCCGGGCCAGTCGCTGAGGATCGCCTTGCTGCCGGAAGGACAGGACCCCGACGATCTCCTGCGTGCCGGCGGCGGGCAGGCTCTTGCCACGGCCATCGACGCCGCGGAGCCGCTGTCCGAGGTGCTGTGGCGCCGTGCCCTCGACGCCAATGACCGCTTGACCCCGGAGCGCAAGGCCCGTTTTGAGACCGAGCTCCTTGGCCAATGCGCCGGCATTGCCGATCAGACGGTGCGCACCCATTATCTCGCCGATATGCGCCGCCGGTTGAGGGAGCTCTGGTACCAGGCCCCGAACCCCGACCGGCGAACCGGCCGACGACCGCGCTTTCCTGTGCAAAACGAGGTGTCGCGCGAGCTCAAGGCAATGGTCGGTGCCGGGCTCGATGCTGCTCGTCAGCGCCGCGAAGGGACCATCATCCTGGCGTTGATCAACCACCCTGAGCTGATAGCGAGCCACCTCGACACGCTCTGCGAGCTGGAGCTTGACGCTCCCGAACTTGACTCGATGCGTCGGCAAATCATAGATATCGCGGCCTTGCATGAGGGGCTTGACGGGCGGAAGCTCCGTGACCACCTCTCCGCAAGGGGTTACGGGGCGGCAATCGTCCGCATAGAGGCTCAGGCGGGCCGGCTGAACAGCTGGTTCGTGCTTCCCGATGCAGCGTTGGCTGACGCCGAAACGGGATTGAGCCAGATGCTGGCGCTCTACCGCAAAACGGTCACTCTGGAACGGGAGTTGAAGATCGCGGAGCGGGTGTTGGCAGAGGACACGACGGAAGGGAATCTCCGCCGCCTCAATGACATTCGCGAGGAGCTACGTTCGGCGACCGGGACGGAGGTTGCGGTCGAAGGCTTCGGGGCAGCTTCCGGGCGGTCCCAGAGGCCTGTCACATAGTTTGCTGAACGCGGCGGCGCTCACCGAAGGTGACCGGCGCTTTTACCGTTAGGCTGGGGTTAACGGGACGCTTCTATTCCTGTGCAGGGGCACGGAAAAGACCGAATCGTGGTGTGTTGCCACCGGATCCGACGTCGAGAATGAGGATTTGAAACACGATGGCAAGAGTTCAGATGCGCGAGCCCGAAGCGGAAGAGCAGGTCGCACCGGAGACTTCCGACGAACGGGACACGCCTGAACCGGCAGCCGAATCCTCGGACAGTCCGCTCCTCGACCTGACCGATGCCGCCGTCAAGCGGATGATCAAGCTCGCCAAGCAGCGCGGCTATGTCACCTATGACGAGCTGAACGAGGTTCTTCCCTCCGAGGAGGTGTCCTCCGAGCAGATCGAGGACACCATGGCGATGCTCACCGAGATGGGCATCAACGTCGTCGAGAACGAGGAGCCCACCGAGGAGCCGCAGGAGGAAGCCGAGCGCTCCTCCGAGAATCTTCCGATGAAGGTCGAGCGCACCGCCGAGCCGGTGGACCGCACCGACGACCCGGTCCGCATGTATCTGCGCGAGATGGGCTCGGTCGAGCTCCTGTCGCGCGAGGGCGAGATCGCCATTGCCAAGCGCATCGAGGCCGGCCGCGAGGCAATGATCTCCGGCCTTTGCGAATCGCCGCTGACTTTCCAGGCCATCATCATCTGGCGCGACGAGCTCAATGAGGGGAAGATCCTGCTCCGCGACATCATCGATCTCGAGGCGACCTATGCCGGCCCCGACGCCAAGGCCGCGCCCGAGCGGCTGGTCGAGGAGGAGGTGCCGGCGCCGCCGCCGCCGGTCGAGAATCGCCGCATTGATCCGCGCGAGCGCCGCGCCCGTGCCGCCGAGGCTCAGCGCCGGCGTCCCGGCGGCGAATATGGCGACGTGCTGAGCCCCGAGGATTTCGAGACGCCCCGCATCGAGGAGGAGCCGGAGGAGGACGACGAGGATGTGAACGTCTCGCTCTCCGCCATGGAGGCCGAGCTCAAGCCGCGGGTGCTCGAGACTTTCGATCGCATTGCCAAGACCTACAAGTCGCTGCGCAAGCTGCAGGACCAGGAGGTCGGCGAGAAGACCGAGCTGTCGCAGTCGCAGTCGCGCCGCTACAAGAAGCTTCGCGAGGAGATCATCGAGGATGTCAAGTCGCTGTCGCTGAACCAGGCTCGCGTCGAGGCCCTGGTCGAGCAGCTCTACGACATTAACAAGAAGCTGATCTCGCTCGAGGGCAAGCTGATGCGCCTTGCCGAGAGCTATCGCATTCCGCGCGACGTGTTCCTGCGCGAATATCAGGGCGAGGAGCTCGATCCCAATTGGCCGCGCCGCGTCGGTCGGCTGACCAAGCACGGTTGGAAGGAGTTCATTTCCTCCGAGCGCGATCTGATCAAGCGGCTGCGCGACGACATCCACGCGCTCGCTTCCGACACCGGCCTGATGATCCCCGAGTTCCGCCGCATCGTTCATATGGTGCAGAAGGGCGAGCGCGAGGCCCGCCAGGCCAAGCGCGAGATGGTCGAGGCCAATCTCCGCCTGGTGATCTCGATCGCCAAGAAATACACCAACCGCGGCCTGCAGTTCCTCGACCTGATTCAGGAAGGCAATATCGGCCTGATGAAGGCCGTCGATAAGTTCGAGTACCGCCGCGGCTACAAGTTCTCGACCTATGCCACCTGGTGGATCCGCCAGGCGATCACCCGCTCGATCGCCGACCAGGCGCGCACCATCCGCATCCCGGTCCACATGATCGAGACGATCAACAAGATCGTGCGCACCTCGCGCCAGATGATGCACGAGATCGGCCGCGAGCCGACGCCGGAGGAGCTCGCCGAGAAGCTCTCCATGCCGCTCGAGAAGGTGCGCAAGGTGATGAAGATCGCCAAGGAGCCCATCAGCCTCGAAACCCCGGTCGGCGACGAGGAGGACTCCCATCTCGGCGATTTCATCGAGGACAAGAACGCCGTGCTGCCGATCGAGGCTGCGATCCAGGCCAATCTGCGCGAGACCACGACCCGCGTGCTGGCGAGCCTCACGCCGCGCGAGGAGCGCGTGCTGCGCATGCGCTTCGGCATCGGCATGAACACCGATCACACGCTGGAGGAGGTCGGCCAGCAATTCTCGGTGACCCGCGAGCGCATCCGCCAGATCGAGGCCAAGGCGCTGCGCAAGCTCAAGCATCCCTCGCGGTCGCGCAAGCTCAGAAGCTTCCTCGACAACTGATAACAGCACGCAATAGGCAATATGCTCCGCGCACTGCCTATTGCCTGATGCCGACTGCCTGTTTGCCTTTGGATTGGCACAAATCGGCCACTCAACTGCGGCGGCTGTCGGATAGCAGGGGAACGGTTTCCTTGCGAGGTTGGAAGCCTGCATGTCATGTGCTAGGCAGGCCGAAAGATGGTTTGCCAGCGTATCAATGGAGCGGAAATCCCTATGGTCTTGATCTCAATGCGCGCAAAAGTGGTTGCCTTCGGTTTGCTCGCCTTGTTCGCGGGTGGGTTGCCCGCCCATGCTGAAAACCTCTACGACGCCAAGGTGGCGCAGAAGCTCTCCGACCTCACCGACGATCAGAAGGCGAAGGTCTCCACCATCACCAAGCAGACCGCCACCGAGATGAACGCCGTTTTCAAGAAATACGGCATCGACCCCGAGGCCAAGCCGGATTTCGACAAGCTCCAAAAAGCCGGCGAGGAGCTTCAGGCGGTCGCCCGGCGCGAGAAAGCCCAGATGAAGGACATCCTGTCCAAGGCGCAGTTCAAGCAGTACGTCAAGATCATCGACGCGACCGGGGCGCGAGTCCGCAAGGCTGCGAATTAGATTTGGATGAGACAGTCGGCATTGGGCAGTAGGCAGTCGGGAAGTGCTCTGTTGCTGCCCATTGCCTAAACGCCTATTGCCGACTGCCTTTATTTGATCTCCCAGACGATCGTCACCCGTGACTGAATGACTGACTCGCCCGCCGCGATCGGCACCGGCGAGGCTGCCTCGGCGCGCATCTGCTTGGCATAGACCGGAACCGGCGGCATGACCGTCGAGCTCTCGCCAATGGTCTGGATCGCCCCGAGCTGGACGCCCGATGCGGCGGCGAAGACGCCGGCCTTGTGCCTGGCATCGGCCACCGCCCTGACCCGCGCCTCATCCTCATATTGCTCGGGATTGGCCAGAGAGAAGGCGACCGACGAGATCTGGTTCGAGCCGACCCGCACGATGTCGTCGAGCAGCCCGCCAAGCTTCGGCAGGTCGCGCACCACCACGGCAACCTGGTTGGACACCTCATAGCCGGTGATCTTGGGCGGACCCTGATTGTTCGGTCCGTAATCGTAGCGCGGCGAAATCTGGAAGTTCGAGGTCTGGATGTCGGTCTCGGCGATCTTCATCGACCGCAGAGTCGCCAGGATCTGATTCATCGCCTGCGTATTGGCGTTGAGGGCCTCGCCCGCAGTCCCGCCCTGCTGCACCACCCCGACCAGGACCGTCGCCATGTCGGGCCGGGCGCGCACCTCGCCGACCCCGTCGATCGACATGGTCCGGATCTGCGGCTGCACCTGTTGCGCCCGCGCCGGGGAGGCGACAAGCGCCATCGATTGCAACAATAGGACAATGGCCAGCAGCACACGCATCGAGGATCACCCGGCTCGAGAAGGGAATTGTTCCGCGCGTTCCATATACAGAACTGGATCCCCATCAACAATGCCGGGCGGGCAATCGCCCCTCGGTTGAGAGGCCGGTCACCTTCGGCTATATGGTTTCGGCGGTGGGGCCTGTAGCTCAATTGGTCAGAGCCGGCGGCTCATAACCGCTTGGTTGCAGGTTCGAGTCCTGCCGGGCCCACCAGCCAAGGTTCAGCGTGTCGAAGGAATGGAATGCGATCGGCCTTGATTTTCCTGACCGCCTTGTTCGTCGTCCTTCTTGGCATTTCCGCCTACGAACACATCGTGCTTGTCAAGAAGCTGCCCTTCGAGCCGAGCACCATCAGCGACATTGTCAGCCAGGCATTCCCGCCGCTTCTTCTGGCGATGGCGATCGTCTTGCCGTGGCGAATGATCGAGCTTCGCCGGAGAAAGGTCTCTTTGATGCCGATGCTGGTGGCGTTGGCAGTCGTGGGATGGTGGCAGTATCAGACCTACGCGGCGTTGAAGGCGAGCATCGGCCAATGAGGAAAGGCGCGCCGATGTCGGCAAGTACCATTTCATCACCATCGCTGGCGCAAGCGGAGACTATGATGCTGCTGCGGCGATCCTGGCGGTGTCATAATACTCGTAGAATTCCACTGCCTTCCCGTTCCTGAACTTCCAGACATCCACCTTTCGCGTCTCGACGGTTTTGCCGGTATGCCTGTTCGTCCAGGCGGTCGTGCCGATCGCGACCACGCTGTCACCTTCAGCAACATACGCCTCGACGGTGTAGTGGATCATGGTCCAGTTCGCGAGCAGGCCATCGAAATAGGACTTCAGAGCTTCCTTTCCTTGGATGGGAGCTGTGAAGGGCAGGACCTCCGCCCCTTCAGCCAACGAGCCGAACGCAATGTCGTTGTCAACCAGCGCCATCCAATCAGCGACGCTCCCACCTCTGGTGTCGTTCCAGCGCCTATACGCGTTCCGAAGGAGCTCCTTGTTGCTTTCGGTGTTCGGCATGTCTTTCACTCCAATAACCTGACCCTCAGCATCATAGCATCAAGATCCGCTGTTCGGCCTCGCCATCTGCATTGTTTGCATGATCTTCTATCTCGAGCCGGATACGCTGGGCACTGATAAGAAACAATAATCCGTATACGGAGCAATGGTGGCGAGCGCGGTGTTTTCGCGATTAACCATAAGCTCGCACCATCACGCTAAGTTGATGGCGCTGGGGTTTTCCCTGGCGACGGTTGCATGAAAACTTTCGGCTGAATGGGGTTTATCCCGATGGCTCGCTGTCAGGGCTCTGACTACCCTCATTCTGAGCGATGGAGGAAATCGAAGATGCGTAAAATTCTCATGGCCGGAGCGATGCTCGGTCTGTTGCTGGGCGTTGCCGCGCCCTTCAAGGCAACGGCGCTGACCATCAGTCCGGAAAGCCTGGTCACCCCGACGGACAACACTTCGATGGTGACCGAGGTGGCACGGCGCGGCGGTGTGGCCTGGCGTGGACCGCGTGGCGGCGGCGTTGCCTGGCGTGGCCCGCGCGGTCGCGGCGGCGTCGCCTGGCGCCGAGGTTGGCGTGGCGGCGGTGTGGCGTGGCGGCGCGGCGGCGTCGGCTGGCGGCGCGGCTGGGTACGGCCGGGCTGGCGGGTCGGCTGGGTCGGGCCCGGCTTCTACTACAATCCCGCCTTCTACAACCGCTACTACAATCCGCGGTGGGGTTACTGCCGGATCGTCTGGTGGAACGGCGCCCGGGTGTGCCGCTGGCACCGCCGTCCGTGGTGGTGAGCCTTACGGCTCGATGAGGCGATTGCGAACCGCATAGCGAACGATCGCCGCCGTCGATTTGAGCTTGAGCTTACGCATGAGCGAGGCGCGATGCGACTCGATGGTCTTGACGCTCAATCCCAGCGCCTCGCTCATGTCCCTGTTGCTGTTCCCTTCGGCGATCAGCTGCACGATCACCCGCTCGCGCGGCGACAGGAGCCCGTCGGACCTGCTCTGATGGGAGAGATAGGAGTCGAGCAGCTGCTCTGAGACCTTCCCGGTGAAGAACGGCTTGTGATCGGCGAGCGAAGCCACCGCGGCGATCAGATATTGATTGGCGTCCGACTTGAGAAGATAGGCATGGGCGCCGGCCGCCAAGATGTCGGTGACCAGGCTGTCGCTGTCATGCATGGTGAAGATCAGCACCTCGACGCTCGGCAGCCGGGTGTGGATCTGGCGCGTCACCTCGGCGCCGTTGAGCTGCGGCAGAGAATAATCGATGATTGCCACGTCGGGCTTGGTCTCCAAGGTCTTGGCGAGGGCATCCCTGCCATCGCTTGCCTCGGCCACCACCGACCAGCCGGGCTGCGCCTCGATCACCGCGCGCAGGCCGGAGCGCACCACGGCGTGATCATCGGCAATCAGAATGCGGGTCTCGGACATGACCTTGCCAGATCGACCGTTCCCCCCACGGATTGGTGTCCATTCATAGCATGGGAAAGGCGATCGAGGCCATCGGCCAGCCGCACCGAATCGAGGGGTGCAAAAGTCCGAAACCTCCCTTAGAATCAGGGCGGCGACGGCAGGTTTTTAGAGGTTTGGGGAGGGACAGGTGCTGTCCTCCACGGTCGAGGCCGATCCTGCGAGAGTGGGCACGCTCTCCGCACTGCGACGTTTGCTGGTCGACAGTCGAATGCCGCTGCTGGTCGGTGTCGCCTACTATCTCGGCGCCCAGTTCGCCTTCCTGATCGGAACCCTGTCGGATCAGATATTCGCGCTGTTCTGGCCGCCCAATGTGATCCTCTTCTGCGCGCTCCTGTTCCGGCCTCGCCGCGAATGGCCGGTCCTGATCATCGCCGCCTTTGTCGCCCATGTCATTGCCGAGATCGGCGTCGGGATGCCGCTCCCGCAGTTGCTGGTCGCCTTTGCCACCAACTGTCTCGTGGCCTTGCTCAATGCCTATGCCGTTCGCCGCCTGCTCGATCCGCCACCCTGGCTCGGCACCTTCCAACGCATGGGCATCTACGTCCTGGTCACCGCCGGCATCAACCCTGCCGTCGCGGCGCTCGGCGGCGCCTTCGTGCCGATCCTGGGAGGAGGGCCGTTCGAGGACTATTGGCTGTTCTGGTCGCTTTGGTATCTCGCAAACGCCCTGCCGAGCGTCACCCTTGGTCCGGTGCTGCTGATTTGGCTGGCCGAGCCTCCCCGTTGGCCCGGCTGGAAGGCGCCGTTCCAGCTCATCGAGCCCGCAGCCATTGCTGCCGCTCTCATCGCCATCAGCCTGCTCTCGGCCGAGCTGGCCGGGAGGTTCGCTCTTCATATCTTCCTGCCGGCCATTCTGCTCCTGCCGCTGCCGGTCATCATCTTCGCCTCGATCCGCTACGGCGAGAAGGGTGCAAGCAGCACCATTCTGGTCATCGCCACCATCATGATCTGGTCCACCTTGCGCGGCCATGGCTTGTTCTCCGGCCAGGAGCAGGAGATGAGCGTCCTGTCTCTTCAGCTTTTCCTCACCGGTCTCTCGATACCGATCCTCCTGCTGGGAGCGATGGTTGAGGAGCTGCACAATGCCGGGAAGACCACGCGGGCGCTCGCCGCCTCCCTGATGCGCGCCCAGGACGAAGAACGACGGCGCATCGCCCGCGACCTGCATGACTCGACCGGTCAAAACCTCATCGCCGCGAGCTTGCTCGCCGGACGCCTCAGAGACAGCCTGACCACCGAGGCCATGCCGCTTCTCCACGAGCTGGAGCAAAATCTCAAGCAGTCGAACCGCGAGCTTCGCACCGTCTCCTACCTCCTCCATCCTCCCTATCTCGACGAGGCGGGTCTCGGTCTTGCCCTGCGCTATTTTCTCGAGGGCTTCGAGGAACGCAGCGGCATCCAGGTCGACCTCGAGATCGGCGAGACCATTGGCCGGCTGGCAAGGGACAGCGAGCTTGTCGTCTTTCGTGTCGTCCAGGAGGCGCTCACCAATGTCGCGCGCCATTCGGGAAGCACCACGGCCGTGATCCGCCTGACCCGACAGAGCGACGAGGGCGGGCGTATCCTGCTCACCATCGAGGACTTCGGCAAGGGCATGAGCGACCGAACCCTGGACGGCCCGGGTCCGGTGTCAAGCGGCCTCGGCCTGATCAGCATGCGCGAGCGCCTGGCGCAGATCGGCGGTCGGCTCCAGATCGATTCGACAGAAGGGCATACCCTTCTGCAGGCGGTCATCCCACCCTATTGAGGCGGAAGCGCAAACACTGCCCAGATCAAGCCGATGTCGGCCATGATCGTCGCGAGGACCAGAGCGGCGAAGGCTCGTATGAGAAACCGTTCATCGCAGACGGGAGAGGACATGGACGGCCTCCTTCCACCCCGACATTCCGGCTAGCCCCTCGCGGCAGCACGGTCCGCCTTTCCGCCTTCGGAGAAACCGCAGTCTGCTCTCTCGATACTATAGGCATCTCGGGCCACCCCCTATCGGGGGACACCCTGAAAATGTCCGAGATTTACCCTGACGCAGCGCTGTCATGCGGCGGCGCCACGCCCTCTATGCGGATCTCCTCGGGCTGTCCGAGCGCAACATTGCCATCGGCGGTGCGTAGCAGCGTGTGAATGTAGAAGCTGGTGGCGACCTCGTCCGTCGCCTCCATGACCGGTGAGGGTGCGGAGACCACCAGGAGGCCCATGCATTCGCCGATCCAGTCGAAATGCCGGTGGCCATGCATCAGCACCACGCGTCCCGTCAGCGACTGCAGCTGACGGATCATCCAATTGCCGTTGATCAGCACCGTTCCGACGCGCTCCGACAAGCTGTGCGCCTTGCGAGGGTATTCCACCAGATGATGGTGAAGCGCAATGATCCAGCAGGCATCCGGATAGGCGTCGGCGATCGCCCGGATCGATGTCAGCTGCTCGACGGAGATCATGCCCAACGCATTGGTGAAGGAGAAGTGCGTGTCGGCATTGGAATTGATCAGCATGACCCCGAGCCCGTCATCGGTGGCCGGCGGCAGGATCATCGGAAAGGCCCGCGCCCACAGCTCCTTCTGCTTGGCATTGAGCCGAGGCCTGCCGTGATCGGCATAGCGCACCATCCAGCTCAGCTGCGGATTGAGAGCGTGGCGAAGGCTCGGGCCGAGTCGCATCCGCGACTGATCCATGACATGGACCCGCTCGCCCATGAGACGGTACATCGAGAACAGCGTGCGAAACTTTCGCAAGCGCTTGTTTGGGGTCCCCGGCAAGTCGAGGCGCGCCGGATTCGCTCGGTCGACGATGTTGACGTCGTGATTGCCCGGCACCATCAGGATCCGTTCGGCAATCCAGGGATATGGCCGCAATGCCTCATGGAACTCGGCCCATTCGGTGGAGCGGCCGGCATCCGTCATGTCGCCGGTGACGAGGACGAGATCGACGGGATCGGCGGCGTGGATGGCGCTGAGCCGGGCCAGCGCCCGCTTGAGCCGGTGGTTCCCCTGCGGCCCCGACCGGCCGCTTTCGATGCGGAAGCCATAGGTCTCCCCCACGACGTGAAGATCGGAAAGATGGGCGACGCGCCAGGAGCGGCCGCTCGGTGAACCGCGCTCGAAATGCCTTACGTCATGCGGCTGTGCCGTCCAGGCATCGATGAAACCCCAGACCAGCGACGCTGCGGCGAGATAGGAGGCAACGAGCACGACCCCGTTGGCGATCGCCGCCACCATCACACGGGTCGGCGAGGACGCATCGATCGGCGCCACGATGAACCGCGCGCTTGGCCATGCCGCCAGCACGGCAAGCACCGCCAGGAGGCTGAGGACGATCCCCGCGCCGGCCGCCGCGATGGCGCGCACCCGCGCGCGCGCCGTGCCGCGCGCCCGCGGCACCAGCACCGCCTCGACGAGCTGCCGCACCGCCTCGCGCAGCATCACATAGACCGGCTGGATGACGATCGCATTGAGCGACCAGAAGCTCTGCTCCGCCAGCCTGAACAGTCGCAGCCCGCCGAACAGGCCAACGAGCAGGGCGGCGAGGAAAATCACTATCGGCCATATGTCGAGGACGGACGAGCGAACCGCCTGCGACACCACCTGAAGCCAGACGGATATCAAGAGCGGCGCCAGCCCGAGGAGAAATCCCGGCAAGAGGATGAGAGCCGTCGACACGAAGATGAGCCGCGGCAGGCTGATCTCGGCCAGCATGCTGCCGGTGATCGCCAGCAGCGACCGTTTCTTGGTGCTCGACGCATCATCCTCGATGTCGCCGGAGCGCGGATCGATCACCGGCATCAAGCTCTGAGCCTCGGGCCGGCCAGATGCGATCTGGCGACCCGCGCCGCCGCCTCCCCCAGCCGCCGCGCCGCTTCCGTCAGCTCCTGCACCTCGAAGCCGGAGAAGCCGAGAATGAACCCATCACGCCCCTCGCCGCGACGGATCCGTGTTTCCGAGATCAGCAAGGCATCGACCTCGGCCATCTCCCTGATGCGCTGGCCGGCATCGAACGCCAGCGTCGGCGGAAGATAGGCGACGAGATGGAGCCCTTGCGAGGGCACCGCGATCTGAAGCGCCTCGCCGGCCGCCCGCTTGAGCGTCGCCGCCAGCGCATCGCGCGCCGCTCGGTAACGGCTCCGCATGCGGCGAACATGGTTGAGCAGCACGCCCTCCGCCATGAGATCGCCGACAGCGCCATCCAGCAGGCCTGGCGGGAAGCGATCGAACCCGGCGCGTGCCGCCACCACCCGATCGACTGCCTTGGGCGGCAGCACCGCATAGGCAAGCCTCATGCCCGGAAAGAGCGTCTTGGAGAATGTTCCGAGATAGATGACCTCGCCGCCCTGGGCGAGGCCGGCAAGCGCGGTGAGCGGCGGCCCCGCATAACGAAACTCGCTGTCGTAATCATCCTCGAAGATGAAGCTCTGGCGTTCGCAGGCCCAGGAGAGAAGCGCCACCCGCCGCGCCATGCTCATCGTCACGCCGGTCGGGAACTGGTGCGAAGGCGTGACATAGACCGCCTTCGCCGTCGGCGCGATACGCCGGCCTGCAGCGCTGTCGAGTCCCTCGGCATCGACCGGGACCGCCATCGGAACGAGACCCGACGCCTCGAAGGTCCGCCGCGCTGCCGGGTAGCCCGGATCCTCCATCCAGACTCGATCGCCGAGTCCCAGCAATGCGACCGTGCATAGCCGGACGGCGTGCTGCGTTCCGCTCGTCACGAGAATGGAGCCGGGATCGCAGCGGAAACCGCGATTGGCCGCCAGATAGGCGGCGATCTGCTCGCGCAACTGAGCGCTGCCCCGCGGATCGCCATAGCCGAGCCTCGCTTGATCGGCATGGGCGGCTTGCCGACGCAGAGCCGCCCCGAGCTTTCCGAGCAGCATTCCGTCCGCACAAGCATGACCGAGCGCGAACGGCCGTCGAACGGCCGTCTGCCAACGATCCGGGCGTTGAACCGAAGGTGCCTGTGGTCGCGGCGGCAGGATCGGCGCGACATAGGTGCCTGCGCCGGTTCTGGTCTCGACGAAGCCGTCGCTCGACAGGTGCTCATAGGCCGCGATGATCGCATTGCGGCGCACCCCGAGCTGCCGTGCGAGCGCTCGGCTCGACGGCAGGCGTAAGCCCGCGGTGAGGCGACCGTCGAGTATTGCGCTGCGGATCGCCCGATTGACCTGCAGCGACTGATTTCCGGCCGCAGGATCAAGCTGCAGCGGCACCTCGAGCACATCCCGCTGTCGTTTGGAAGTGGTCGGCATTTCGCTACCAGAATTGGCCCTATCTCCGACCATTTTAGCATGCGATGACCGGCCATCAAGCTTGGAGGCAGCCATGCCGGACGATCACGCGCCCCACTACCCGATCGATGCGGTCAACCGTGTCAAGCGCCGGCATGATCGCGGCCACTACGATCATGCAACGGTCCATGCGCTGCTCGATTCTGCCGCCTTCTGTCATGTCTCCTACGTCATTGACGGGCAGCCCTTTTGCACGCCGACATTGTTCTGGCGCGAGGGCGCGCGGCTCTACTGGCACGGCAGCAGCGCCAGCCGCATGCTGCGCAATCTCTCTCTGGCGGAGCCGGCTTGCCTGACCGTCACCCATCTCGACAGCCTCATCTTGGCGCGCTCCGGCTTCAACCATTCGGCGGACTACCGCTCGGTGATGGCGTTCGGTCGGGCCAGGCTGGTCGACAAGCCCGACGAGAAGCGCCACGCCCTGACCATGATGGTCGATCGGTTCTTTCCGGGACGGACCGCCAGGCTTCGTGCGATGTCGCCGCAGGAGTTCAAGGCAACCGCCGTGATCACCATGGCGATCGAGCGGGCTTCAGCCAAGGTCCGCGCCAAGGGAGTGGCCGATGACGAGGAGGATTACCTTCTGCCGATTTATGCCGAACGGCTCCCGATACGCATGGTCATCGGCGATGCCGAGCCATGCCCGCGGCTCCTCGCCGGTGTGCCGCGCAGCGACGATCTCGCTGCCTATCGCTCCGGCCGGCCGCTCGAGGAAGCTGTCAGGGAGGCGTACTCACGCTCCTATCCGATTGAAACACGCGACTAGCGGTATCGGAGATTGCTGAAGGTTTGCCGGGCGAGCGCTGGAAACCGCGCCGCCTGCAACAGTCCGCGTGTTCCAAGGAATGTCAGTATCGCGAGCCACAGACCGCTATTGCCCAGCGACCGTGTCAGCCACCACGCGGCGAAATAGAGCACCAGCGTGACCAGCATCAGATTCCGCATGTCGCGCGTCCATGTCGCGCCGATATAGATGCCGTCATAGGTGAAGGCGAATGTGCCGATGACCGAGGCGAGCGCGGCATAGACGAGGTAGTGGCGCGCCGCATGGCGAACCTCTTCATTCGATGTCATCAGATCGATCAGCTGCGGACCGAGGACGAGCAGGATGATCGTGGCGGCGATGCCGAAGCCGAAACCCCAGGACAGCGACAGCTTGACCGCGCGCGAGAACGCAGCGTCGTTGCGCGCTCCCACTGCGCGACCGCACAATTGCTCCGCTGCCGACGCGAAGCCGTCGAGAAAGAACGCCCCCACCAGCACGAAATTGTGCAACACCGAATTGGCCGCCAGCACCACATCGCCGGCGCGCGCTCCTTGCGCCGCAAAGAACAGCCATGCAGCGATCAGCGCGGCGGTGCGGATCAGGATGTCGCGGTTGATCAGGAACATGCGCATGATCCGCTGGACATCGAACACCCGGGCGGCATCGGGCAGGCGCATTCCGAGGATGCGCAATGCCATGACGAGCCCGATTGCAGCGCCGGTCGCCTCCGCGATCACCGTGGCCAGCGCCGCACCGGCGATACCCATTTCGAGATGAATCACGAACAAGGCGATCATCGCGGCATTGGTCACGTTGATGACGACCTGAAGCGCCAGCGCGGTGTTGGCGCGGGCAAGCCCGACGAACCATCCGAGCAGCGTGTAATTCGCCAATGCGAGTGGCGCCGACCAGATGCGGATCGCGAGATAGATCTGCGCCGCCTGGGTGACCTCGGGGCTTGCACCCATCAGCGCATAGGTGGCGGCGGCGAGCGGCACCTGCAGGGCGATCAGCGCCAGCCCGATCAGGCCGGCAAGCAGCAGCGCGCGGACCAGCGTGGCCCGCTCCTCCGCCACGTCGCCGGCCCCGAGCGCCTGGGCGGTGAGGGCGACCGTCCCCATTCTGAGAAATCCGAACAGCCAGAACAGGCAGTCGAACACCACCGACGACATGGCGACCGCGCCGAGCACATGTGCTTGCCCGAGCCTTCCGATCACCGCCGTCGCGACCACGCCGAGCAATGGCGTCGTCGCATTCGACAGCGTCATCGGCACCGCAATCGCGAGCACGCGTGCATTGGTGACCCTATAGCGTCGCGGCAACTCGCTCGAGCTCAGGCCGGAGGAGCGCGCTCCCCCTTGCGTCATTGCTGCTGCGCCTCCGACACCTCGACCTCCACCGCCAGCCTCTCGCCGTCGCCGCCGCGTCGGGTTCCGGCCACCGGCCTGACGCTTCGGGCGTCGAGCCCGGCGCAGAGACGCACATAGCGATCGGTAGGGCATATCCGGTTGGCGCAGTCAAATCCCACCCATCCGAGCCCTGGCACCAGCGACTCGGCCCAGCCATGCCCGGCTTCGGCGAAGTCGTTGCCCTCCAACAACAGATAGCCCGAGACATAGCGGCTCGGCACGCCGCAATGGCGCGCCGCGGTGATGAAGACATGGGCATGGTCCTGGCACACGCCGCGACCGCCGGCCAGCGCTTCGCCGGCGGTGGTATGGGCATGCGTGACGCAGGTCTCGTAGTCGATCCGGTCGCGCACGAGATTCATCAGGCCATGCAGCAGCTCGAGGCCGGAGAGCTTTCCAAGGGCTTCCGTCAGCTCGATGATCGCCGCATCGGCCACGGTGGCCGGGGTTTGCCGCAAGAACAGCGCATCAGGCACAGGTCCCGGGACATCGGGCAGGACGCCCGCCCGATCCTCGGTCGTCACCGTGCCGCGCGCGATAATCGACACCTCTTCATGCAATCCCGATTGGCTGATGAGATGGGTCTGATTGCCGAAGCAGTCCATATAGCTCAGTGCCTGCTCGATGCCCGGCGCCTCGATGGCCCATGACATCACCTTCTGCGCTGCCGTATCGCTCGGCGTCAGGTGCAGCCGCTGCAGCGAATAGCTGACGGGCCTGTCATAGACATAGCGGGTCCGGTGCCGGATTGCGATCAGCAAGGCTCACCACTCATGGAAAGTTGTAATCGGCTGCGATGCGGTTCGACAGCGCATTGTTCTGCTCCATGAAGCGACCGAGATATTCGTGGAGGCCCGATCGGAAGATCACCGACATGTCCTTGCCGGCGAGCTCCGCAGCAATGGCTTGAGCCGCCTGATGGCAGGGACGACGCTCGCCGTAATTCTCGTAAAGACCGTCCAGCGCCTCGGTCACCCGCCGATAGCAGAACAGCAGCGAGCGCGGCATCTCCTCGCGCAGCATCAGAAACTCGGCAATGCGGAACGGCGTGTGGCCGCTGTCGCGATAGAGCCATCGATAGGCGCGTTTCGCCGATACCGAGCGCAGGATCTGGGCCCATTGCTGCATGTCGGTCTCGCCGCCGACCGACACGCTGTCCGGCAGCAGCAGATAATACTTCACATCGATGATGCGCGCGGTGGAATCAGCCCGTTCGATGAATGTGCCGAGCTGGCTGAAGGAGAACGTGTCCTTGCGCAACATGGTCGACACCATGGCGCCGCGAAACAGCATCGAGCGCTGGCGGACCCATTCAAGGAAGCCGGGCAGGCGAAAGGTTTCGATCTCGTCGGGCTTGACGCGGGAGAGGTCGTTCCAGGTGGTGTTCAGCGCCTCCCAGACGTCTCGCGTCAAGGCGGTCCGGACGGCGCGCGCATTGTTGCGGGCGGTGCTGATCGAGGAGCGGATGCTCCCGGGATTGCTCTCGTCGAACAGGAGATGCTGGATCACCTTGCTACCGGTGATCTCGCCATATTGTGCAATATAGCTCTGTTCGCAGCCGCAGCTCTGAAGCGTCGAGCGCCATTCGTCGCGATGGCCTTCGCTTGCCCGCGGCATGAGCGAAATGCGGTAGCCGACCTCGGCGAGGCGGGCCATGTTTTCGGCCCGCTCGACATAGCGTGACATCCAGTAGAGCGCTGCCGCCGAGCGGCCGAGCAAGATCTGGCCTAGTCTTCCAGAACCCATGTGTCCTTGGTCCCGCCGCCCTGGCTGGAATTGACCACCAGAGAGCCCTTCTTAAGAGCGACCCGGGTGAACCCTCCCTTGGTGATGCGCACGCGATCGCCGGTCAGCACGAAGGGACGAAGATCGACATGGCGCGGCGCCACCCCGTTCGGCGTGAGCGTCGGGGCGGTCGACAGGGCGAGCGTCGGTTGCGCAATGTACTTTGCCGGCGATGCCTCGAGCTTCTTGCGGAACTCGGCGATCTGCGCCCGCGTCGAGCTCGGCCCGACCAGCATGCCATAGCCTCCCGAGCCATGAACTTCCTTGACCACGAGCTCGGGCAGGTGCTGCAGCACATAGCCGAGATCGTCAGCGTCGGAGCACCGCCAGGTCGGCACGTTCGACAGCATCGGTCGCTCGCCGGTGTAGAACTCGATGATCTCCGGCATATAGGTGTAGATGCTCTTGTCGTCGGCGATCCCCGTCCCCGGTGCGTTCACCAGATTGACTCGGCCGGCGCGATAGACATCGAAGAGACCGGGCACGCCGAGCGATGAATCGGCGCGGAAGGTGAGGGGATCGAGGAACCCGTCGTCGATCCGGCGGTAGATCACGTCGACCCGCTTTGGTGCCTGCGTGGTGCGCATGTAGCACCAGCCATCCTCGACAAAGAGATCGCTGCCCTCGCAGAGCTCGACGCCCATCTCGTCGGCAAGGAAGGCGTGTTCGTAATAGGCGGAATTGTAGATGCCGGGGGTGAGCACGGCGAGCGTCGGCTCGTCGGCGGCGGGCGGCGCGACCGAGATCAGCGTCTTCTGCAGCATGTCCGGGTAGTTCTCGATCGGCGCGACCCGGTGCCTGGCGAACAGCTCCGGAAACAGGAACATCATCGCCTCGCGGCCCTCGAGCATGTAGGAGACGCCGGACGGCGTGCGGCAATTGTCCTCCAGCACGAAATAGTCGCATTCGCCGACCCGCACGATGTCAATGCCGATGATATGGGCATAGACGCTGCGAGGCGGGGTTATCCCCATCATCTCCGGCACGAACGCCTCGTTCTGCAGGACGAGCTGTGCCGGAATGCGCTTGGCGCGCAGGATCTCCTGCCGGTGATAGACATCGTGGATGAAGGCGTTGAGGGCGCGCACCCGCTGCTCGATGCCGGCAGCCAGACGCCGCCATTCCGCCGCTGCAAACAACCGGGGGATGATGTCGAAGGGGATCAACCGCTCATTGGTCTCGATCCCGCCATAGACCGCGAAGGTGATGCCGCTCCTGCGGAAGATCGCCTCGGCTTCCTTCTGATTGCGCACAAGATCGGCGCGCGACAACCCGTCCAGCCAGGCGGCAACCTCGGCGTAGTGGCCGCGGATGCTGCCGTTCGCCAGCGTCATCTCGTCAATGATGCCCTTCGTCACGGCACTTCCGGTGGTTGGACCGAGTTTGGGCTCCATGGTGTCTCACCGGGCGCCCTCGATCAACCCGGTCGTTCCACGGCGCTCGCCTGCATAGTAGGCTGTCGGAGTGATCAGGCCTTACGAATATCGCCCGGTGTGGTTTTATCTCATGGCCTATGCCGGGAGCTGGCTGCCATGGTTTCTCGGCCTGTATCTCGGATCGCAGGCGGAGTTTGCACGCTACGCGCCGCTGCTCAATTTCATCGGACTCTTCGGACCGATCGGCGCGAGCAGCGTCCTCGTCCTGACCTCAGGCAGCGTGGCGCTGCAGCGCGACTTCAAGGACAGGCTGCTCGACCTGCGGCGAATCCGGCCTCTCCTTGCCGTGCTTGCAGTGGTGTTGCCCTTCGCCGTCATCGGCCTGTCGATCTTCCTGTCCTTGTGGTTCGGACAATCGAAGGATCAGTTCCGGCTGGTCGACGGGAGCACGATCATTCCGCTGATCGTCCTCGGACTGATCCTCGCACCCATTTACGAGGAGACCGGCTGGCATGGCTATGGCGTGGACAGCCTGCGCGCCCGGAATGAAGTGATGCCGGCAACCCTCCTGTTCGCTGTCTTGTGGTGCGCCTGGCACGCACCGCTGGTGCTCATTCCGGGCACCTATCAGCACAGCCTCGCCATCATGGACAACAAGATCTTCGTCGCGAATTTCTTCGTCAGCATCATCCCGGTGGCGTTCATTGCCAACTGGTTCTACTACCGCAACGACCGCTCGATCATCGCCTCGATCCTGCTGCATTCCATGCTGAACGCGGCCTCGATCCTGATCAATGCCGGTCAGATTGCCAAATGCATTGCAACGCTTCTCTATTCGGCGATTGCCGTCGCGCTGATCATCGGCGATCAAAGCCTGTTCGCCCAAGGTCCGCGCAATTTCGTGAGCAAGCCTCACTGACCGGCGACTGGACCCACCAACGTCACGAGGTCCGGAACTTCCTCGAAGCGGCCGCTCTTGCCTGCGCGAAACACCGCATCGAGAACCCGCATGTTCCTGACCGAATCCTCCAGCGGAAACGGCAAGCTGCGACCATTTCGCACGGCATCGGCGAACAGATCGCCCTGCAGCGTGTACTGATCCACCACGTCGAACGTCTCGACGCGCGCCGACAGGTCGCCAAGCGCCGAGCCGTCATCGACGAAGATCCGGCATGGCCGGTCGGGCGGCGCGTTGAACGGGATCTCGATCTCGATTCGCCCCTCGGTGCCGAGGATCTGCATGCGCTGATAGGGCACGAGCTGGGTCGAGCAGAAGAACAGCGCCTGACCGTTCGGAAACTCCAGCAGGGCGCTGGTCAGCCGGTCGGTCGCGAAATGCGGGTCGTGCTCGATCTGGCTCGCCACCCTGAGCGGCTCCGCTTCGAACAGGAAGCGCGAGCCGACGATCGGGTAGCAGCCGATGTCATAGACCCCACCGCCGCCGATATCGGCCTGATTGCGCACATTGGCCGGGTCGCGGTTCATATAGCTGAAGCTGCCCTGGACCACCCTGAGCGTGCCGATTGCGCCGCTCCTGACCAGCTCGCGGGCCCTCAGCCACTGCGGATGGCAGCGCACCATGAACGCCTCCTGGATCAGCTTGCCGGTGCGATCGCGCGCCGCGAGCAAGAGCTTTGCCTCCTCGGCGCTGAGCGCGATCGGCTTCTCGCAGAGCACGTGCTTGCCGGCTTCCGCGGCGGCGATCGACAGCGGCACATGCAGATGATTGGGCAGGGGATTGTAGACCGCCTCGATCTCGGGGTCCTGCAGCATCGCCTCATAAGACCCATGGGCCCGCGGAATCCCGACTGCCTTGGCCGCCGCCTCGGCACGGGCGAGATCGCGCGATGCGATGGCCACGATGCGGCAATTGGCGCTCTTCTGCATCGCCGGGATCACCTTCTCCATGGCGATCCTCGCCGTTCCGATCACGCCGAAACGCACAGGTTCCATGCTGTCCTCCTATCGCTCTGGTCGCGCCGGGCTGTCAGCCTATCACCGGCATCTCGCGCGGCGCGCGGGTGGTCAGAAGCCTGGCGCCGCTGTCGGTGATCTCGACATTCTCCTCGTGCACGATCATCTTGCCGGGCTCGTACTCGATGCCGGGCTCGATGGTGAGCACCATGCCCGCTTCGATGACGGTAGCGTCGCCCGGCATGTGGGATGGCGGCTCGGTGAGCTGCATGCCGAGCCCGTGGCCGAGCCGCCCGACATTGTTGCCGACCGACCCGGCAGCTTCGATGATCCGCGCCATGGCTTGGAAAACCTGATCGGTGGTCGCGCCCGGCACCGCCGCTTCGAGCCCCGCTTCGGTCGCCTGCCACATCGCCTCATGTGCCCGCTTGGCGGCATCGGAGATGGCGCCAACCGCATAGTTGCGGTCGAAGTCGCACCAATAGCCATCGAAGGTCGATCCGGTATCGAAGAACAGCACATCGCCCTCCGCGAGCAGCCGGTCATGCGGTCCGCACACGATCTGCGACACGCCTCCAGCTCCGGCGATCCCCGGCAGGAACGGCGTCGAATCGGCACCCAGCCGGGCAAGCTCGATCCTGAGCTTCCGACAGGCGTCTCTTTCGCTGTCGCCGCGCGTGACGAGCTCCGGCACCGCCGCATAGGCTCGGGAGGCGATCTGGCAGATATGCTCGATATGGGCGATCTCGGCTGGCGTCTTCACCATGCGGATCTTCCAGATGCATGGCGAGCCGTTGTCGAGCGCCAAACCCTGCACCCGGTTGCGTAGCGCGAGGAATTGCATGACAGGCATGCGCAGGCTGTGCTCGCGGCCAAGCTCGAACCCCACCCGACCGAACCGCCGCGGCAGATCACCGAGGACGCTCGCCAGGAGCGAGGTGCCGTCATCCGCCGGTCGCGGCGACGGCCAGCTGCGAATGTCCTCGATCCAGGTGCTCGCCATCTCCGGCACGCCGATCTCCGGTATGACCGCGATCGGACCGCCGCTCAACGGAACGACAAGGAACCATGGGCGGGTCGGGCTCTCCCAGAACTGCGAGTCGAAGCCCGAGAAGTAACGGACATTCGGCGGGGTCGACAGCACCAGCGCATCGAATGTCTGCTCCGCCATGATGGCCTAAGCCCGCTCGGTGCGGCGGGCAAACTCGTCCGGTGTGAAGCCTCGCTTTGGTGTCGGATTGTTCATGGTCGGTTTCGGCTCCCTTTGACTGCCGGCCATAATATCGCAATCTGAGCGCCTGCAAGGTTGGACAGTCGAGCAGGGCTTGCTAGGTTGCTGCCTCGGCAAGGATTTCATTCGGGAGGACCGCTTGAAAGCGAATGAGCCGCAGGCCCATCCCTGGATGGCGAATTCAACGGCCGCGACAAGGCAGGAGATGCTGGATGCCATCGGGGCCAAGTCGATTGCCGAGCTGTTCGAGCAGATTCCCGCCGATCACCGTCTCCGGCGACCGTTGAACCTGCCGCCGGCCCTCGTCAGCGAGGCCGAGCTCAGCCGCCACCTGGTCCAGCTGCTGCGGCGCAACCGCACGGGCGGGGACTGCCTGTCCTTTCTCGGCGCCGGATGCTGGCCGCACCACGTCCCGGCCGTTGTCGACGAGATCGTCGGGCGGACCGAGTTTCTCACCCCCGTCTGGGGCTCGCCGCAGTCCGATCATGGCCGCAACCAGGCCTGGTTCGAGTTCAACTCCGGGCTCGGCGAGCTCCTCGACATGGAGGTGGTGCAGCTGCCGGTCTATTCCTGGGGCTGTGCCGCCGGGCATGCCATCCGCATGGCGTCCCGGATCACCGGCCGTCACGAGGTGCTGTTGCCGCGCTTGAGCGATCCCGAGCGGTTGTCGGTCATCCGCACCTATTGCGAGCCGCCCGAGATGCCGCGCCACATCGAGGTCGTGCCGGTCGACAGCGACCAGACGGGTCTGCTGGACCTTGCCGATCTCGAGCGCAAGATCTCCCGGCGCACCGCCGCGATCTATTTCGAGAACCCGTCCTATCTCGGAATGATCGAGACCCAGGGCGCCGCGATATCGGCTATCGCCAAGCGGGCGGGCGCCGAGCTCATCATCGGCGCCGACCCGCTCTCGCTCGGCATCCTCAAGCCGCCGGCGCAATATGGCGCCGACATCGCCGTCGGACCGACCCAGCCGCTCGGCGTCCACATGAATGCCGGCGGTGGGGTCGGCGGCTATCTCGCCTCGCGCGACGAGGAGCGCTATGTCCGCGAGTACAACGGATTTCTGGTCTCGATCACCGAAACCGAGCGCGCCGGAGAATATGGCTTTGCGCTCGCCTCGGCGCATCAGACGTCCTATGGCATGCGCGAGGCCGGCAAGGACTGGACCGGCAATTCGGTCTATCTCTGGGCGATCGCTGCTGCCGTCTACATGTCGCTGCTCGGGCCTTCAGGGTTTCGCGAGATCGGCGAGCTGATCATCGCCAGGAGCCATTACGCAGCGCAGCGCCTGGCCGCCATCAAGGGCGTGCGACTGCCCTTCGTCCGTGGCTTCTTCAAGGAGTTCGTGGTCAATTTCGATGCGACCGGCCTGAGCGTCGCCGAGATCAACCGGCGGCTGCGCGACGAGCACGCCATCTTCGGCGGCAAGGACCTGTCCCGCGACCTTCCCGAGCTTGGCCAGTCGTCGCTTTTTTGCGTCACCGAGCTGCACACAGCGGCCGACATCGAGCGGTTGGTCACCAGCATGACCGAGGTGCTGTCATGAGCCGGTCCGAGCCTCGCGAGTATCACGCGCCGGTATGGAACGAGCCGGTCGTCATGGAGCTGTCGCATCCAGGCCGCCGCGGCCAGGTGTTTCCGCCTCCCGAGGACACCGTCACCGCCCTTGTCGGTTCGCCTGAGGATCTGGTGCCGAAGGCGATGCGGCGGACCGATGTGCCGGCGCTGCCGGAACTCACCGAGCCCGAGGTGCAGCACCATTACCTCAAGCTCAGCCAGCAGACGCTTGGCATGGTGAACATCTCGCTGTTCGGCACCTGCACGATGAAATACAACCCGCGCGCCTGCGAGGAGGCCGCCCGCCTCTTGCGCGAGGTGCACCCGCTGCAGCATGAGGACACTCTCCAGGGCATTCTTCAGGTCATTCACGACTTCGACCTGATCCTGCGCGAGCTGTCGGGAATGGATCGGTTCATCTTCCAGGCCGGCGGCGGCGCCGATGCCGCCTATACCCATTGCGTGGTGACCCGGGCCTACCACCAGTCGCGTGGCGAGCTCGCGCAGCGCAACGAGATCGTGACCTCGATCCAGGCGCATCCCTGCAATGCCGCGACGGCCGCGGCAGCCGGCTTCAAGGTCGTCACCTTGATGCTCGAGGAGAACGGCTATCCCTCGCTCGAAGCGCTGAAGGCCGCCGTGTCCAACCGCACCGCCGCCCTGATGATCGGCAACCCGGACGACATGGGCATCTACAATCCCGCCATCAAGGACTGGGTCGGGATCGTCCACGATGCCGGCGGCTTGTGCTTCTATGATCATGCCAATTTCAATGGCGTGATGGGCAAGCTCCGGGCGAGCGAGCTCGGCTTCGATGCCTGCATGTACATGCTGCACAAGACTTTCGGCGCGCCGAAGGGCGGCGGCGGCCCGGCGGTCGGCGCCTATGGCTGCTCGGCCGCCCTGGCGCCGTTCCTCCCCGGTCCGGTGGTCGTCAACGACAACGGGCATTACCGGTTCGCTGACACCCGCCCCCTCGGTGTCGGCAAGGTGCGCGAGTTTTTCGGCAATGTTCCGCAGATCCTCAAGGCCTATGGCTGGGCCCGCGCCATGGGTGCCGCCGGCATCGATCAGGCCTCTGACCTGTCGGTTCTCGCAAACAACTACATGGACCGGAAGCTTGCCGAGATCCCGGGCCTCAGCCGCTCCAATCCCGACAACCGGCAGTGGCGCATGGAGATGACGCGCTGGGGCTTGGGCAAGCTCAAGGAGGAGACCGGCATCGGCACCGTCGAGGTGGCGAACCGCATGGCCGACTACGGCATCGATCCCTGGTGGATGAGCCATGAGCCCTGGGTCGTGCCCGAGCCGTTCACGCCCGAAGCCGGCGAGATGTACTCGAAGGAGGACATCGACAGCTGGATCTCGGTCGTGGCGCGGATCGTGCGCGAGGCCTATGAGACGCCGGATCTCGTCAGGACGGCGCCGCATCGCCAGGCCATCCACAAGATCAAGGGAGAAGTGCTCGACGATCCTGCCCGCTGGGCCATGACCTGGCGGGCCCATCTGCGCAAGCACCGCCGATGAAGGCGATGCGTCCCGAGCGCATCGCCCTCGTGCCCGGCCTCGAGATCAGCCGCATCGTCACCGGTCTATGGCAGGTCGCCGATCTGGAGCGCGACGGACACCCGCTCGATCCCGAGGTCGCCTCGGGCGAGCTTGCCCGCTATGTCGCAGCCGGGTTCGACACTTTCGACATGGCGGATCATTATGGCAGCGCCGAGCTGATCATCGGTGGCCTGTCGCGCAAGGAGCGCGAGGGGGCGGCTGCTCCGTTCAGGGCCTTCACCAAATGGTGCCCTGAGCCCGGCGAGATGCGCCCCGAGCTCGTGCGTGCCGCCGTCGAGCGTGCCCGCGAACGCATGGATGTCGAGCGGATCGACCTCATGCAGCTCCATTGGTGGATGTATGAGCATCCGGCCTATCTCGACGCGATGCGTACCCTTGCCAGGCTCAAGCAGGAGGGCCTGATCGGTGCGATCGGCGTCACCAACTTCAACACCGACCATCTGAGGGTTCTGGTCAAGAGCGGGATTCCCATCGCCAGCAACCAGGTGAGCTTCTCGCTGATCGATCGCCGGGCGGCCGAGGACATGCAGGCCTTCTGCGGCGAGAACGGTATCAGGCTCATTGCCTATGGCACGCTGTGCGGCGGCTTTCTCTCCGAAGCCTGGCTCGATGCGCCTGAACCTGCGGCGGTCGAGGACTGGAGCAAGATGAAATACGCCCGTTTCATTGCGGCAGCGGGCGGCTGGGCGCCGTTTCAGCGCATCCTCGCCGGCGTTGCCGCTGTCGCCGGTCGGCATGGCGCTTCGATCGCCAATGTGGCGACGCGCTGGGTGCTGCAGCAGCCCTCGGTCGCAGCCGTCATCGTCGGCGCCCGGCTGGGCGAGCGCGAGCACCGGGACGACAATCTTCACCTCTTCTCCTTCACCCTGGATTCGGAGGATCTCGCCACGCTCGAGGAAGCTTTCGCCACTGCCAGACGCATTCCCGGCGACTGCGGCGATGAATATCGCAAGCCGCCCTATCTGACCGCATCGGGCGATCTCTCGCACCATCTGCAGAGCCTCCCGAAGCTCTATGAGGCCAGGCGATCGGGCGATGAGCTGTGGCGGATCGACTCCGGAAGCGTGTGGGAAGGAATTGCCGGCTACGCCCGCGCCATTCGCCGCGGCAACCAGATCTTCGTATCGGGCACCACCGCGACCCATGGCGCCGGTGACATGATCTGTCCCGGCGACGCAGCCGGTCAGACGGCCTATATTCTCGACAAGATCGCCGCCGCCCTGTCGGCGCTTGGTGCAAGTCTCGAGGATGTCGTGCTGACCCGCATCTATTTGGCAGATGCCGACCATTGGGAGGAGGTCTCGCGGGTCCATGGCCGATATTTTGCCGAGATCCGCCCGGCCAACACGCTGGTCGCGGTGTCGCATCTCATCGGCGACTATCTGGTGGAGATCGAATGCGAGGCGATCGTCGCGCGCGCATCGGCTTGATCGTCAATCCGATCGCCGGAATGGGGGGCACTGTCGGCCTCAAAGGCACTGATGGACCGGAGATCCTGGCCGAGGCGCGCCGCCGCGGCGCCGAGCCTCTGGCGCAGCAGCGGACGGTGCGTGCACTGACCAGCCTGTCGCGGCATCGCCATCATTGCGAGCTCCTCGCTGCTGCCGGCGAAATGGGGGAGGATGCAGCACTGAGCCTGGGCTTTCTTCCGGAGGTGGTCGGCACCCCTGAAACCAACACCGCTCCGCAGCACACCCGCAAGGCGGCCCGCGCCATGATCGAGCGCAATTGTGCGCTGATCCTGTTCGCCGGCGGCGACGGCACGGCGCGCGACGTCCATGAAGGCGCAGGTGGTGGCATGCCTCTCCTCGGCATCCCGACCGGCGTCAAGATGCACTCGGCAGTGTTCGCCGTCAGTCCCGAGGCGGCCGGCGTGCTCACGGCGCTGTTCGTCGAGGACGGGGACAATCGCATCGGCTTCCGCAGCTGCGAGATCATGGATATCGACGAGACCGCGGTCCGCCAGGGCCGCCCCGCCGCCAGGCTGCATGGCTATGCGCCCGTTCCCTATGAGCGCAACCTCCTTCAGCACGCCAAGCTTCGCGCACCACCCGAGGATGATGCCGCCATCGATGCCGCGGCCTGCGAGATCGCCGGCGCGATGCGGCCCGGCATGGCCTATGTGGTCGGACCCGGTCGCAGCGCCAAGCGCGTGCTGGCGGCACTCGGCCTCGAGGGATCGCTGCTCGGCGTCGATTTGGTGATCGGCCGCAAGCTCGCCGGCACCGATCTCGGCGAGGCCGATCTGCTGCGCCTTTGCGCCGGGCTGGAGCTCGGCATCATTGTCGGGGTGACCGGCGGGCAGGGGTTCATTTTCGGCCGCGGCAACCAGCCGATCAGCCCCGGCATCATCCGCCGGGCCGGGCGCGACGGGCTGATCGTTCTCGCGGGTGCGCGCAAGCTTGCCTGCCTTGAAACCCGCCGGCTGCTGCTCGATACCGGGGACCCGCGCCTCGATGCGGCGCTTCAGGGCTATATGCAGATCGTCACCGGTCCCGGCGAGCGGGCGGTCATGCGGGTTTCGGCCAGCTAGAAGCGGTTTGTATACAACGAGTATACCGTTGACGCCCCGCCGATCCTCATCCAACATCCGGATAAAAAGATAGGGAGAGAGCTCGATGAGTGTGAAATTCTCGCGCCGTGCCTTGGGTGCCCTGTCGCCGCTGATGGCAGCCGGTTTCTTCATCTCCTCCGCCAACGCCAAGAGCCTTGACGACATCATCAAGGCTGGCGTCCTGCGGATCGGCATCCACCCCAATTCGCCGCCCTTCAGCCAGCGCAGCGCCTCGGGCGATTTCGAGGGCTTTGATATTGCCATCGGCACCAAGATCGCCGAGGAGCTGAGGCTGAAGCCCGAATGGGTGCCGACCGAGACGGCGCAGCGCGTACCGTTTCTCGTCGCCGACACGATCGACATGTCGCTCGGCGGGCTGACGCGCAATTCCGAGCGCGCCAAGGTGATCGAGTACACCGTGCCGCTGCATACCGAGGTCATGGGCGTGCTGACCACCGACAAGAACCCGGTTGGCAAATGGCAGGAGCTCAATGACGAGAAGTTCACCCTCGTCGACGTTCGCAGCGCCTGGACCATCGATTGGGCCAAGGAGAATCTCCCCAAGGCCAAGATGGAGATCGTCGACTCCAGCGCCGATGCCGTGCGGGCGATTGCTCAGGGCCGCGCCAATGCCCTGGTCGAGATGCTCGACTTCTTCACCGCCTTCACCAAGAACCACAGCGACGTGAAATGGGTGGTGCTCGACGAGAAGATCGATGTGGGTTGGGATTGCATCGGCGTGCAGAAGGGCAACTATGCGCTTCGCGACGTGCTCAACATCACGCTCTACAAGCTGCAGTCCTCGGGCTTCGTCGATGAGCAGTGGCGCAAGGCCTTCGGCTCCGATCCGCTGATGAAGGTGCCGGCACAGCCCTATTTCTGATCCATAACCCGCCGCGGGCATGAACTACACTTTTCAGTTCGGGGTGGTATTTGCCCGCTTGCCGGAGCTCTGGCACGGCGCGCTCCTGTCGCTCGAGATCGGCGTTCTCAGCTTTTGGGGCGGCGCCTTGCTGGGGCTGCTCCTCGCCGCCTTCAAGGTCTATGGCCTCGGAGCCGTGCGATGGCTGGCCAACAGCTTCATCATCTTCTTCACCAACACGCCGGCGGTGATCCAGATCTATTTCCTCTATTACGGGCTGCCCGAGCTCGGCGTGCTGTGGTCGAACGTCACCTGCGTCATCGTCGGGCTCACCCTCAACACCGGCGCCTATCTTGCCGAGATCATGCGCGCCGGCTTCATTTCGGTGCACCGCACCGAGCTGGAAGCCGCCGAGACTCTCGGCTTTGCCCGCTGGCAGCAGATCCGCCACGTGATCCTGCCCCATATTGCCAAGGTCATCTACCCGGCGCTCGCCAACTATTTCGTGGTGCTCATGCTCGGCACGTCCATGGCGAGCATCTTCGGCGTCAACGAGCTGACCGGCCAGGCCTATAACATCGCGTCGGACAATTATCGCCACATCGAGATGTTCACGGTCGTTGCCGGCATCTACATCGTCCTCACCTTCATCGCCTCCCTGTCGCTCGCCTTGTTCGGCCGCTGGGCATTCCGGGTCCGCGCGAGGATCTTTTGATGGACCGGGTGATCGAGCAGCTGCCACGCTTCCTCAGTCCACTGAATTTGTGGTTTCTTGCCGAAGCCATGGGGATGACGCTGGCACTGACTTTCTTCGGCTGCGGCCTCGGCTTTCTCCTCGCCTTCATCGTCGTCTATATGCGCCTGTCTCCCGGCTGGTTGGGATTGCCCTGGCGCCTCCTGGCGATCCTCTTCGTCGAGACCTTCAGGCGCATTCCCTTTCTCGTCATCACCTATCTGGTCCTGTTCTTCATCGCCGCCTTCGTGAAGGGAGCCTCCCTCGTGGTGGTCGCGCTGACCGCCATCTCGATCTACTCCACCGCTTACGCATCGGAGATCATTCGCGGCGGCTTCGAATCTGTTCCGCACCAGCAGATCGAGGCCGCGACCGTCATGAATTTCAGCCGCTGGCAGACCCTGACCAAGGTGATCGTGCCGCAGTCATGGCCGGTCATCCTGCCGCCGGCGGTGGTCTTCATGGTGGCCTTCGTCAAGGACACCTCGCTCGTCTCGCAGATCGGCGTGTTCGAGCTCACCTTCCGCGGCAAGGAGCTGAACAACCAGGGCTTCTCCGGTCTGCTTGTGTTCGGGACGGTTGCCCTGCTTTACTTCGTCATGTCCTATCCTCTCAGCCGCTTTGGCGTCTGGCTGGAGCACCGTCTTGCCGCACCTCGACATCAGAAATCTGAGCGCGAACTACGGTAGGGGGCCGGTTCTGTCCGGCATCTCCCTGGCGGTCGAGCGCGGCGAGGTGGTCTCGATCGTCGGCCCTTCGGGCTCCGGCAAATCGACGCTTCTGCGGGTTCTGGTCGGGCTGACCTTGCCTGCTGGCGGCGAGGTCATTCTCGATGGCGATGCGGTGAACTACGCCAACAAGGCAAGCCTCCGGCAGGCGCGCGATCGTATGGCCATCGTCTTCCAGCAGTACAATCTGTTCCAGAACATGGATGTGCTGCGCAACGTCACCATCGCCCCGGTCGAGATCAGGCGCCGCCCGCGATCCGAGGTCGAGACCGCCGCCGTGCGGATCCTCGAGCGGATGGGGCTTGGCGACAAGCTCAAGGCCTATCCCGATCAGCTTTCGGGTGGTCAGCAGCAGCGCGTGGCGATCGCCCGTGCGCTTGCGCTCAAGCCGGAGATCCTGCTGCTTGACGAGATCACTTCGGCGCTCGACCCGGAGCTCGTCAACGAGGTTCTCGACGCCATTCGCGGGCTGGCCGCCGAACGCATCACCCTCCTGATCGTCAGCCATGAGATGAATTTCGTGCGCGAGGTCTCGTCGCGGATGGTGTTCATGGACAAGGGGCAGGTGGTCGAGATCGGCCCGCCGCGCGACATCATCGATCGCCCGCAGACCAACCGGGCGCGCGAGTTCTTCGGCAAGATTCTCAGACAGAGAACCTAGACGACCCGCCGGACGGTTCGCTCTGCCACCTCCGCGAGATCGAGATCGGCCGATGGCAGGTTCCCCAGCGCATGAACCACCTCCTCGATCAGGCCTTGCGCGTCGGCCTTGCCGGCCCGCTCCGCCGCATCCGCATCGCCTCGCTCGATCGCCCGGATCATCGCATGATGCTGGCTGAGCTTGGGAAGCGGCACCCGGTCGCCGAAGCTCGCCAGATAGAGCCGGAACACCCGCTGACCCTGATCGAGCAGAGTCTTCATCCAGCTCATGATGAATGGGTTTCCGGTCATGTCGGCAATGGCGGCGTGAAAATCGCGATTGAGCTGCACGATGCTCAGCACATCGACCCGTTCATGGGCGCGCTCGAGCGCGCTCTCGATCTCCTTCAGGATTGCCACGCCCGCCTTCGTTTGGGTCTTGGACGCAAGCCGCGCCGACAGCCGGTAGAGCAGCTGCATGGCATCGAAATAGGCGGGGAGAGCGGAGAAATCCAGCTGCGAGACCATCGAGGTGCGATTGCGCGGCGTCTCCACCAGACCCTCCGCCGACAGCCGGATCAACGCCTCGCGCACCGGCGAGCGCGACAGATGATACTGCCGGCTCAACTCCGTTTCGTCGAGCAGGGTCCCTGGCTTGAGCTCGAGATTGAGAATCTTCGTCTTGAGGCTTTCATAGACCGAGCTTGCCCCGGTGCCGCGCGGCCGGCGCCGCGGGTTTGTGCCTTTTCCTGTCCCTCTGCTCGTCGGCTTGTTCATGACCATCTCAGCGTAGGTGCAAGCTTCGACCTTGACAACACAGGGCTAGAGCAGGAGGGATGCGAAACCTGTCGGCGGTTTCCGCCCGAGGATCTGGTCGGCCATCAGCCGAGCTGCCGCCGGTCCGCCGGTGAAGCCGAGCCACGGCACGACGCACATGAAGAAACCGGGGATCTGGTGCGTCTCGCCGAGGATCGGTCGCCAGTCGGCCGTGCCATTGACCATGGCCGGCCAGGTGCGCAGCAGCTGAACGCCGGCGAGATCGGGAACCAGCCGCAGCGCCACCCGAAGATTGCCGGTCACCGATTTGGGATCGACCTGCAGCCGGCCGGTCGCCTCGTCGAGCCGTGCCGGCCAGCCGCCGCCGATCAGGAAGCTGCCATGGTGGCTCTGCTTCAAGGTGAGCCTGTCGCCGGCGGCATAGACGAGATGGTCGATCAGCGGGGCCACCGGCTCGGTGACATTGACCTGAATCGGGAACCCCTCGATGGCAAAGCCGAGACCGACCTGTTGAGCGACCTTTCCGGCTTCGGCTCCGGCGCAATTGACCACGCGCCGCGCCTCGATCCGACCGGCGTCGGTGATCGCGACGAAGCCCGGTGGCGCGATCTCGAGCTTCACAAGCGCGGTGCGGCAGAGTATCCGCGCACCCAAGGCTCGGGCCTTCGCCGCCAGGGCGGGCGTCGCAATGAGCGGATTGGCCTTTCCCTCGAGCGGGCAGAAGGCGGCACCGGCCACCTTGCGCGTGAGATAGGGCGCCATGCTTGCGAGCTCCTGGCGTCCGATCAGATGGACATCGAGCCCCAAGGCGCGTTCGATCGCGTGCTTCCGGCGGATGTCGCCCATCTCGGCATCCGTCTCCGCCACCAGCAGCCCGCCGGGCGTCGAGACTTCGAGATCGACGCCAAGCTCCTCGGGCAGCGATTTCCACAGCGCGATCGATTCGACGAGCAACGGAACCACCGGCGCGAACCGTCGCGCCCACCCCTCGCCCTCGAGGAGAAACGGCTCATGCGGAATCTGGGCGTGCAGGCTCCCGGCATTGGAGCCGGAGGCGAGACTGTTGATGTCATGCCGCTCGACAAGGGTGACATCGGCGCCTTCCCGGCTGAGGAAATAGGCGGTCGCACACCCCGCCAACCCGCCACCCACAACCAGAATATCGGTTCGCAGAGCAGCCATGCGGCCCCCGGTTCTCCACCTTTCCCGGCCCTTTTTGGAGTGATATTTTCTTGTAGGCAAGTTGCATACGAAAAGCGCGACCGTTCGCTCCGGAGACCGCCCATGACCCAGCCGTTCCGCGGCAGTTTCGCCGTCAACATCACGCCCTTCACCGCGGATGGCAGCCGCATCGATCTCCCGGCCTGGCGGCGCTTCATCGATTGGCAGCTCGCCGAAGGTGTTCCGGGGCTGATCATCCTCGGGACGTCGGGCGAGTTCCTGACCATCGCCGACGACGAGCGCACCGCGTTCGTCGAGGCGACCATCCAGCATGTCGAAAGGCGCGTGCCCGTGCTGGTCGGCACCATGAATGCCTACACGCCGCATGCCGTGCGCTACAGCATCGAGGCCGAGAGGCTCGGTGCGGACGGGCTGATGATCATTCCGCCCTATTACTACACTCCGACCGACGACGAGATCTTCGCCTACTACCGGGCGATCTGCGACAGGGTCGCGCTGCCGATCATGCTGTACAACAATCCCTTCACCTCGAATGTCGATATGTCGGCGAAGCTGGTGGCGCGGCTGACCCGCGCCTTCGAGCAGATTCGCTACATCAAGGAGGCGAGCCAGGACATGGCGCGCGTCTACGACATCATCGAGGAGACGCAAGGCGTCATGAACGTCTTTGCCGGCCAGCGCATCGTCGAATCCTACCTCTATGGCGCGGTCGGCTACGTCAATCCCTATGGCAACTACATTCCGCGCGCCTCGACGCGGATTTGCGAGCTCTGTGCCGCCGGTCGCTTCGAGGAGGCCAAGCGCATCGAGCGGTTGATCAATCGCATCTATGCCATCATCCAGGAGGGTCACCCGACCTACGGCCATCAATGCTACTCCAAGGCGCTGGCGGCGGCGCAGGGCTATCCGGTGGGCGATGTGCGGCCGCCGCTCACCACCTTCCGCGAGCTCGGCAGCGAGGGCGAGGCTAGGGTCGCCAAGGTCATGGAGGTCATTCGCGAGCTTGACCGGGTGGTGGATGCGATCGACAAGCCTCGCATCGCCGCTGCGGAGTGACCGAGCGCTCCGTCAAACTGCCGATGCCGACTCCGCTTCTCTTCACGCCATTGCGCATTCGCGGTTGCGAATTGCGAAACCGCATCGTCGTGTCGCCCATGTGCCAGTACCAGGCCGTCGACGGCCATGTTCAGGACTGGCATTTCATCCACCATGGACGGCTGGTGCTCGGCGGCCCGGCGGTGATTTTTGTGGAGGCCACCGGCGTGACGCGTCGCGGCCGCATCACCCATGGCTGCACCGGCATCTATGACGATTCCCATATTGCCGGGTTGAAGCGGCTCGTCGACCTCCACCACGAATATGGCGCGGTCTCCGGCATCCAGCTTGCCCATGCCGGTCGGCGAGCCAGCGCCACCCGTCCCTGGGATGGCACACGGCCGCTCGAGGCAGCGGATGCCGAGGAGCCATGGCCGACGGTCGGCCCCAGCCCCTTGCCGGAGAAGGAGGGCTATCCGGTTCCGCACGCGCTTGCCGAGGACGAGATCGACGAGATCGTCGAAAGCTTCACCGCGGCGGCAGGGCGTGCCCTGGCTGCCGGTTTCGACATTGTCGAGGTGCATGGCGCCCATGGCTATCTGCTGCACTCGTTCTTCTCGCCGATCTCCAATCATCGCACCGATCGTTTCGGGGGCAGCCTCGAGAACCGGCTGCGCCTGCCACTGATGGTGACCTCGGCGGTCCGCCGGGTCTGGCCCGATGACAAGCCGCTGTTCTACCGCGTCTCCGCCGTCGACCTTGTCGAGGGCGGTGTCACCATCGAGGATACCGTCGCGCTCGCCCGCGAGCTCAAATCGATCGGGGTCGATGCAGTCGACTGCTCAACCGGCGGCATGGCCGGCTCGGTGACGCTGTCGAGCCGGCGGCTGAAGCCCGGTTTTCAGGTCCCCTATGCCGCAGCCGTCAAGCGCGGCGCGGACATTCGGACCGTGGCGGTCGGCGCCATACTCGACGGTCCGCAGGCGGAGGACATTCTCCAATCCGGCGATGCCGATCTGATCGCCCTCGGCCGCGAGCTCCTGGCCGATCCCAACTGGCCGTTTCATGCCGCCGAAGCTCTGGCAATCGACAATCCCTATGCCGTGCTGCCGAAATATTACGGCTTCTATCTCGAGCGGCGTGCCGCGGTGCTCGATCGCTGATCTAACGGATATAGGTTGCGCCATTGACGTCGAGGGTGGCGCCCGAAAGGTGCCGGCAGGCGCCACTCGCGAGGAACACCATCAGGCTTGCGAGATCGGAAGGGGGTACCCATTCCCCCATGGCAAGCGTCGCCGTGACCGCCGCCTCGCCTCCCGTCGCCGCCGACGCCTGCTCCGACAGCCGCGTCCGCACCACGCCCGGCGTCACCCCATAGGCGAGGATGTTCTTCTTCGCATAGTTGCGGGCAATCGCCTTGGTGGCCGAGAGGATTGCGCCCTTCGACGCCGCATAGGCAATGAGCGCCGGATTTCCCGGACCGCGTTGGGCCGCCCAGCTCGACAGGGTGATCAGAATGCCGCCCTCTCGCTCGACATAGTGCCGCACCGCATGGCGCATCAGCCGGGCAGGGGCGAGCACATTGACCTGCAGAGCCTCAGCCCAGACGCGGTCCCACGCGGCGTCGCTGTCCTCGATGCCGCCTTCGAGTCGCATCACCGCGGCATTGTTGACGAGGACGTCGATCCGGCCGCGCCAGGCGACGGCGTCGCGCCAGAGCCGGTCGACCGCGGCAATATCCGCAAGATCGGCGCCGACCAGCTTGACCCTGTCGCGCGGGATTTTCGCCGTCGCTGCCTCGGCCCCGGAGCGATCGCCGCCGAAATGCGCCACCACATGAGCATCGGCATCACCGAGGGCTTCGACGATTGCCGCGCCGATACCTTTGGAAGCACCGGTCACCAGGATGGTCCTGCCGGTCAGTTCAAACATGGATGCCTCCCACTGTGCGGGTTCCAAGCGCTGCAAACATGCCTTAGCCTATACGCAATTCGCGTCCTGGAGACAGCCTGTCGACATGAGCACCAGCACCATTGCCGTCATCGGCTCGGGCAGCATCGGCACGAGCTGGGCGATCGTCTTCGCGGGCGCCGGGCGCGCGGTGAGGGTGCACGACGTCGCCCTCGACCGTCTCGAGGCGGCCGAGCAGGTTCTCGCTGCCCGTCTCGAGGAGCTTGCCGGCTTCGGGTTGCTGAACGAGCCCTCGGACGTCATTGCAGGCCGCGTCAGCTTCACCACCGACCTCGCGGCAGCGGTGCACGGAGCAGTTCACGTGCAGGAAAGCATCCCCGAGGATCGCGATGCCAAGCTCGAGGTCTTCGCGGCGGTTGCCGATCTCGCCAGCCATGATTGCGTCATTGCCAGCTCCTCCTCCTTCATCCCCATATCGCAGACGGCATCGACCCTGTCCGGTCGCGAACGTTTCCTGGTGATCCATCCCGGCAATCCGCCCTTCCTCCTGCGCATTGCCGAGATCTGCCCGGCCCCGTTCACCGATCCGGTTGCGATCGACAGGAGCGAAGCGCTGCTGCGCAGCTGCGGCCTCTCACCAGTCAGATTGCGCGTCGAGAAGGACGGGTTCGTCTTCAACCGGTTGCAGGGCGCTCTGCTCCGCGAGGCCTATTCGCTGATCGCCGAAGGCGTCGCCACCGCCGCCGACATCGACCTCTTGGTGCGCGAAGGATTGGGCTTCCGCTGGTCCGTTGTCGGTCCCTTCGAGGCGATCGATCTCAACACCCGCGGCGGCATCGCCGCTCATGCCAGGCGCATGCTTCCCGCCTATGTCCGCATGGGCGCCGAGCGCGGCGAGCGTCAGGGCTGGACCGACGAAACCATCGACGCCGTCGTCGCCGAACGGCGTGCCGCCCTGCCGCTCGACCACTGGGACGAGCGTGTCAGCTGGCGCGATGGCGAGCTGATGGCGCTCCTCGCCTTTCGCCGGCGACGCCCCTGACATGCGCGCCAATTTCGCGCCGCTCGGCACCGATCGCCTGGACTTCGATTTCGCCGGCAAGCGGATTGAAGCCCGCAAGGGTGAGACCGTCGCCGCCGCCCTGACCGCGGCCGGCATTGTCGCCTTGCGCCGTACACGAAACGGTGGTGAACGTGGCGTGTTTTGCGGCATGGGCGTCTGCCAGGATTGCCTGGTCGAGATCGATGGGATGCCGAACCGGCGCGCCTGCATGACCAAGGTCGAGTCCGGCATGCAGGTGAGAGGGCAGGGGCTGCCGCGAGCAGGCCGACCGAACGCGCCCGGCGGATCGCCGGTTCCGGTGCCGCGTCACTGCGACGTGCTCGTGGTCGGCGGCGGTCCTGCCGGGCTTTCGGCAGCCACGGTGGCCGCCGAGGCGGGCGTCGCGGTGGTCCTCGTCGACGAGCGGCCGGTACCCGGCGGTCAGTTCTACAAGCAGCCGATACCCGAGCTTGACCTGCCGCCGCGCCGCCTCGCCGAGGCGCAGTTCAGCGGCGGGCGGGCGCTCATTGCCCGTGCCATGGCGGCCGGCGTCCAATTCGTGAAGGGCAGCGTGTTCGGCGCGGCGCTTCCACCGTCGGTTGCCTTGGAATGCGACGGCGAGGCAGCAACGATTGGCGCCTATCGCCTGATCCTTGCGACCGGCGCCTTCGAGCGCGGCCGCCCGGTGCCCGGCTGGACCCTGCCTGGCGTGATGACCACCGGTGCGGCGCAGACGCTGCTCAGGAGCTATGGCGTGGTGGCCGGCCGGCGGATGCTGATCGCCGGCAACGGCCCGCTCAACCTTCAGGTCGCGGTCGAATTGCATCGGGCGGGAGCGGCCATCGTGGCAGTGGTGGAGGCGGCACCGCGCCCCGGCCTGGGCAGCCTTGCCGATCTCGCGCAGATGGCCGTCAATGCGCCGGACCTGGTGCTAGACGGGATCGGATATGTCGCAGCGCTCGCGGGGTCGCGGATTCCCCTCATCCATTCGGCGGCGATCGATCGGATCGATCCCGGCGAGCGGCTCGCGGCAACGCTGACGAGCGGTCAGCGCTATCAGGCGGATGTCGTCTGCATGGGTTACGGCTTTCTGCCGTCCAATGAGCTCGCCAGGTTGCTCGGATGTCGCCACCATTACGACAGTAGGCAGCGCGTTCTGAGAACCGCGCGTGATGAAAACGGGCGCAGCAGCATCGACGCCGTCTTCGCCGTCGGCGATGGAACGGGCCTCGGCGGGGCGCGCGCCGCCGAAGCAGAGGGGGCCATCGCCGGGCTTGCCGCCGCAATCGACATCGGTGTCCGCCCCTCGCCAGCCGCCCTGGCGGATGACAAGCGGGCGCGTGCCGATCTCGTGCGGCAACGCCGCTTCCAGCGGGCCCTCTGGCAATTGTTCGAGCCGGCACCGGCGCTTGCCGGCGCCCCCCCGTCGGATACGGTCGTCTGCCGCTGCGAGGAGGTCATGGCCGGTTCCCTGACCGATCATTTTCTTGCCGGTGCGCCGATTGGCACCGTCAAGCGCGCAACGCGGCTTGGCATGGGTCGTTGCCAGGCGCGATACTGCGGCCCGCTGACGGTCGACCTTCTCGCCAGGCAAGGTGGCCATTGCCCCTCCGAGCTCGACTTCCCGGCGCCCCGTCCGCCGGTCAAGCCGGTCGCTCTGGCGGTGTTGGCCGCGCTTGAACGCGAGCGCGACCGCTCCGGAACCACAAGGGAGCCTGATGATGAGCAATCCTGAGCAACGGCCGCCCCTGCCGCCCTTCACCGCCGAAAGCGCCGTCGAAAAGGTCCGCAAGGCCGAGGATGCCTGGAACACCCGCACCCCGGAGAAGGTGGCGCTCGCCTATGCGAGCGATAGCGAATGGCGCAATCGCTCCGAGTTCTTCAGGGGGCGAGAAGCCATCGTGGCCTTCCTGACGCGCAAATGGAACCGCGAGCTCGACTATCGGCTGATCAAGGAGCTGTGGAGCTTTCGCGACAATCGCATCGCCGTCCGCTTCGCCTATGAATGGCATGACGATAGCGGCAATTGGTTCCGCAGCTATGGCAATGAGAACTGGGAGTTCGATGGCGACGGCCTCATGCGGCGCCGTCTGGCCAGCATCAATGATCTGCCGATCGGCGACAAGGACCGGAAGTATCACTGGCCGCTCGGGCGGCGGCCCGACGATCATCCATCGCTCAGCGATCTTGGTCTTTGACCAGCGATCAAGGGAAGCTTCGGGCGGGCTTCGGTCGCGGCGGCGGCGGCATGGACGCGGTTCCGAGCGCGTTGCTCGCCAGCTGCGGCGCCTTGTCGATCGACCCGGTATGTTCGGCGAAGATCTCGGCGAGCCTCGCCTTGCTGATCCACGGCCAGTGCCGCACGTTCCCGGAATCGATATGAACGAAACCGCCCTTGCGACCAGGATAGTAGCCGACCCCGCCGGCCTGCCGCACCAGCGCGCTGTTGCGCAGCCGCTCCAGCGGCACATCGGGGAATTCCAGGTCGATGGCGCGGCCGAGAATGTGCTGGCTTCGCGTCGCCACATGCCGGCCGATCCGCTTCAGCAGCGCGTTCGTCTCGGCCGACCTGAAGCCGCAGATGATCCTGATCGGCACCTTCGACCCGAGTTCCTGATGCAGCTCCCACATGAGGTCGATGGTCTCGCCCGACATGCTGATCAGGCCGTTTGTGCGCCAGTCGCGCAGGAAATAGTCGAGCGTTGCCATGGCGGAGGGGATGTATTGCCCATCCCTCTTGTAGGTGATCGTCAGGGAATCGCCGGTATGGATGTGGTAGAGCTGAAGGCTGCGCAGCTCGGCCGCGGCGGCAGCCACGGGACTGCCGGTCGCGCCGAAAAGCGTGATCGCAGCCCAGATGCCTGCGATGGCACGATGTCGCCAAGTCCCGTTCATCCCCGCAACCGAATCGATTCCCCTGCTGGAATCGTAGAGTCTTGGCGACCAATCCTTGTAGGCGGAAATTGTAGGGAGGATGACGTGTCCACAGAAATCGAGAAGGAATGGCGATGACGTCCGCCTCTGCCACCCTCCCGCTGGTCGTCATGGTGCGGACGAGACCGCAGGAACACGCCTTGCGGCGTCTCGAGAAGCTCTTCCGCGTCGTCTCCATCGATCGGCCCGATCCGGCGCTGATCGACGCGGCCATTCGCGGCACCGTGCGCGGCGTTGCATCCTTCGCCGGCTTCAACGCGGCGCTGATCGACGGCTTTCCGAAGCTCGAGATCATCGCGCTGTTCGGTGTCGGCTATGACATGGTCGGCGCCGCTCACGCCGCGAACCGCCAGGTGATGGTGACCAACACGCCGGATGTTCTGACCGAGGAGGTTGCCGACACCGCGGTCGGTCTCCTCATCAACACCATTCGCGAGCTGCCGCGCGCCGAGGCGTGGCTGCGGACCGGGCGCTGGGCCCGCGACGGGATGTACCGTCTGAGCCCCTTGACGCTCCGCGGCCGCAGCATCGGCATCCACGGCCTCGGCCGCATCGGCATGGCCATCGCCCGGCGGCTCGAGGCCTTTGGCCTGCCGGTGTCCTATCACAATCGCCGGCCGGTGCCGGGTGTCGGCTACCGCTACCACCCGACCCTGTTGGAGCTCGCTGCCGCGGTGGACACCCTGATCTCGGTGGTGCCTGGCGGACCGGCGACCGACAAGGCGGTCAACGCCGAGGTGCTGGCCGCGCTCGGTCCGAACGGCGTCTTCATCAACATCGGCCGCGGCAGCACCGTCGAGGAGGCAGCACTTGCCGAAGCTCTGTCGAACGGCATCATTGCGGCCGCCGGCCTCGATGTCTTCGCCGATGAGCCCAACGTGCCGCAGGCGTTGCTCGATGCGCCGAACGCGACGTTGCTCCCGCATGTCGGCTCGGCATCCGAGGCCACCCGTCGCGCCATGGCGGATCTGGTCGTCGACAACCTCGCATCATGGTTCGCGACCGGCCGGCCTCTCACGCCGGTGCCGGAGACCAGCGCCGTCACCTGACACCTGGGGTTCTCAGCCGATCCCGAGCGCCCGCCGCCCATTGCTCGTGAACATCGCGATGAAGTCGGCGCGCGACACCGTCTTCTCGAGCAGGCCTGCAAGCGCCGCGGCATAGCGCAATGTTCCCTCAGGAAAGGGATCGCTCGACACCTGTCCGAAATCCGTCGACAGCAGCACCTGTTCCGGCCCGGTCACCCTGATCGATTCGGCGTAGGCCTCGAGCGGCACCCCGTCCTGGGTGTGGATGGCGAAGCAATGCTCGATGAACACCTCCGGATGGCGGCTCAACGCCTTCAGCTCGGCGTCCGACAGCAATATCGAGGGATAATGCGGATGCGTCAGGATCACCCTCTTGATGCCGAGCTCGAGCGCCATCGGAACCAGCTTCTTGACCTCCTCCGCATGCAGATGGCCGGTTGCGAGAATGCAATTGATGCGTGCAATCGCCTCGAGAGTCGGGATCAGCTGCGGGGCAGGGCGGCCATCGTCGTCGAACACGATCACCGGCGCCTCCGGCGTGGCCACCGGCGCTTTCGCCTGGTCGTCATGGCCATGGCTGCAGCACCCCGACCAGCGCGGATCGAATCCGAAGCCATGGACCTTAAGATGCGAGCGGGCATGCACCGTCGGCATCCAGACGACGATCGGCGAGGGATCCGGCTCATCGCTGCTGACCTGCGCCCGGTTGCCCGACCTTGCGCTCTCCACCGCTTGCGGATTGAGACCGCCGACATAGTGGTTGAGCACCACCCCGCCAAAGAAGCGGGCATTGAACTGGGCGCGGGCCAGCGCCGCCAGCGGCGTTGTCGGATAGGTGTGGTTCTTCAGCACCAGCGTGGCGCCGAACGGCGCCGCGACATCGGCCAGCATCTTGACGTCGTAGCGCCGCACGATCAGCTCGGGGCCGACATGATAATGGGTGTCGACCACCCCGGCTTCGCGCAGCGCCTGCGGCAGCGTCGATCTATCGTCGGTCATCGGCGTTCCATGGCGAGCAACTCCATCTTGGCAAGCCATTGCGCATTGAATAGGCTTTTCGCTCAACGAGACAATAAACTCAGTGGGAGGACGAAGTCATGCTCAGCCGCAACCGGAGGATCGCGCTTTCCCTGTGCCTGATGGCCTTAGGCCTCCTCGGCATTTTCGGCCCCGGCACGGCGCGGGCCGCCGTCGGCGAGAAGGACAAGGTCACCTGCATGTACCCGGTCTGGGTCGGCTTCGGCCCGGTTCACCTCGCCAATGAGCTCGGCTATTTCAAGGATGAGGGGCTGACGGTCGCCGAGATCCTCGACGACGACATGCCGAACGGGGTTGCCGCCATGGAGCGCGGCGATATCGACTGCTATCTGCGCACCGTCGGCGAGTTCCAGGGCCTCGGCCGCCGCAAGACCACCCAGGGGATCATCATCGGCACCATCGACGTATCGACCGGCGGCGACGGCTGGGCCGCCGACCAGTCGATCAAGTCCGTGTGCGATCTGAAGGGCAAGACGATCGCGGTCGAGCCCAACCTGCCGGCCCGCCTCATCATGCAGATGGCGCTCAAGAAGGAGTGCAACCTGTCCATCAAGGACGCCAAGCTGTCCGACATCGCCGCGGCTGACGCCATCGGCGTCTTTGCCGACGCCAATGTCGCAGCGGTCGGCACCTATGAGCCGGTGCTGAGCCAGGTCGTTGCCGCCCACAAGGAACGCGGCGCGCACATCGTGGCATCCTCCAAGGATTACAACGACCTGATACTCGACGGCATCATCGCCCACACCGGCGAGCTGCGCGCCAACCCGGAGAAATATGTCAAGTTCCTGCGCGCCATCTACCGCGCCATCGACTACTTCAACAACAACCAGGACAAGGCCATTCCGATCATCGCCAAGCAGTTCTCGATCACCGCCGACGACTTCAAGGCGACGCTCCCGAACTTCCATTACACGCCCTATGAGAAGTCCAAGGAGCTGATGGGCGCCAAGGGTCAGGAGGGCCGCATCCACGAGGTCTTCCGCGAGGCGATGGATCTCAACCTGGAATTCGGCTCGTCCGACGTGAAGCTGAACCCCGAGGACCATCTCGACAACACCCTCATCAATCAGGTCCAGAAGAACTGGCAGTAAGCGCCCAACCTTCACCGACGGCGATGCGGCGGCAGCGTGAGAGCTGGCGGGAGCTCCTTGCCTTTCGCGGGGCGGCGCGGCCGCGGCTCGAGATCGCCATCGGCATCGCTGCCTTCATCTTCGTCATCGCGGCATGGGACCTCATCACCCGGCTTGGCCTGATCAAGCCGCAATTCCTGCCCTCGCCGGGCGCGGTGGTGAGCGCCCTCTCCACCATGCTGGCAACCACCGACTACGTTCAGGACATCGCCATCAGCATCGGGCGCGTCTGGGCGGCGTTCCTCGCCTCGGTCGTGATGGCGATCCCGATTGGCATCCTGATGAGCTGCTATCGCGGGGTCGGCGCCTTTGCCGTGCCGCTCATCGATTTCGTCCGCTATCTGCCGGTGCCGGCTCTCGTCCCGCTGACCCTGATCTGGCTCGGCATCGGCGAGAGCTCCAAGATCGCGCTGCTGTGGATCGGCACCTTCTTTCAGCTCGTCCTCTTGATCGCCGACGACGCCAGGCGCGTGCCGATCGAATTCATCGAGACCGGCCGCACCCTTGGTGCCCGCCAGTTTCCCCTGATCAAGGACGTGCTGTTTCCCGCCATGCTGCCCAACATGGTGGACAGCTTGCGCATCACCTTGGGCTGGTGCTGGACCTATCTCATCGTCGCGGAGATCGTCGCAGCGAATTCCGGCATCGGCTACGAGCTCTGGACGGCGCGGCGCTACGGCAAGACGCCGGAGGTCTTCGCCGGCATCCTGACGATCGGCATCATCGGGCTGGTGTCCGACCAGATCATCCGCGTGCTGCATCGCCGCTGGTTCCGCTATCTGAGCTGATGCTGCCATGGCCGAACGCGCCGATTTCATCGAATTCCGGGCACTGACCAAGATCTTCGAGCAGGAGAACGGGCGTGACGTCGAGGTGATCGATCCGCTCGACCTTTCGATCGGCGAGGGCGAGTTCGTCGTCTTCGTCGGACCCTCCGGCTGCGGCAAGACAACCGTTATGCGGATGGTCGGCGGCCTCGAGACGCCGACCACCGGCGATGTTCTTCTCGAAGGCAAGCCTGTCACCGGGCCAAGCCGCGAGAAGGGCATGGTGTTTCAGTCCTATTCGTCTTTTCCTTGGCTCACCGTCCTCAGCAACATCCGTTTCGGCCTGCGCTATCGCCGTGACGTCACCGAGGCCGAGAAGGACCGCATTGCCCAGCACTATCTCGAGATCGTCGGCCTGGCGCCGTTCAGCGATTTCTACATCAACCGCATCTCCGGCGGCATGCGCCAACGGGTGGCGATTGCCCGCACACTCGCCGCCGACCCGCTGGTGCTGCTGATGGACGAGCCCTTCGGCGCCCTCGACGCCTTGACCCGCGAACGCCTGCAGCTCCAGCTGCTCGGGCTGCGGCAGGTCGAGCGCAAAACCGTCATCTTCACCACCCACGATGTCGACGAGGCGGTTTTTCTGGCCGATCGCATCATCGTATTCTCCGCCCGTCCTGCCAGGGTTCTGAAGGATATTGCGGTGCGGAGCGAGTTGCCGAGGGACCGCACCTTGGAGGTGATGGAGCTTCCGGCCTTTCGCCGGCTGCGGCGCGAGGTCCTGGCGCTCATCCGCAATGAGGAAATGAGGGACCAGGAGACGTGAATGAACGGTGAGCTCGATCCGCGTACGTTCGATTTTCGGGGACGCCGGGTGCTGGTGACCGGCGCCAGCCACGGCATCGGATTTGCCGTCGCCATGGCCTTTGCCCGCTGCGGCGCAACGCTCGCGATTCTGTCGAGCACCAACGACATCCTCGCCGCTGCCGAACGGATCCGCGACCGGATGGGTGGGGAGGTCACGGGGAAGATCTGCGATATTGCCGACCGCGCGGCGGTGCGTTCCGCTCTCGGAGATCTCGACCGCATCGACGTTCTCGTCAACAATGCCGGCCTCGAGCTGATGACGCCGATGACCGAGGAGGGGAGCGGCGTCGAGGAAACCTTCGCCAGGATCATCGAAATAAATGTCGTCGGAACCTATTACGTCACTCGGGAGGCGCTGGCGCTCATGGGAGCGGGATCGAGCATCGTGATCACCTCCTCGGTCTGGGGCAAATCGGCGGCCGCCGAGTTTGCCGCCTATGTCGCCTCGAAGCATGCCAATATCGGCTTCATGCGGGTGCTCGCCAAGGAGCTCGGACCGCGCGGCATCCGGGTCAACGCCGTGTGCCCCGGCTGGGTCAGGACCCGGGCGGCGATGCGTTCGTTGCGGGAGGTTTCGGCCAGGGCCGAAAGGAGCGAGGATGATATGCTCGATGGGATCCTTGCTGCCCAGGCGCTGCCCGGATTGATGGAGCCGGACGATGTCGTCGATCTCTATCTCTTTCTCGCGTCGGATCACGCGCGCAACATGACCGGCCAGGCCATCAATATCGACCGCGGCGAGCTGATGACATGACCACCGACCTTGGAGGCAGATCGGCCATCGTGACCGGTGCGGCAAGCGGTATCGGCCGCGCCATCGCCATCGCGCTGGCCGAGGAGGGTTGCGGTCTTTTTCTGATCGACCGGGCGCCGCCGGACGAGACCGCCGCCGTTGCCGACACCATCGTCGCTGCCGGAGGCAAGGCATTCGCCGTTCAGGCCGACATTGCCGACGAGGCGCAAGTCTTGTCGGCGATCGCCCAGGCGCTCGGCCGCTTCGCCAGGCTCGACATTCTTGTCAACAATGCCGGCATCCTGATCGAGAAGCCGCTGCTCGACACCACCGCAGCCGATTTCGATGCGGTGCTTGGCGTCAACCTCAGAGGGGCATTTCTGGTCGGCCGCGAGACTTTGCGTCACATGGTCGCGCAACGGTCCGGCCGCGTCATCAACATCGCGTCGGAGCTCGCCTATCTTGGTCGCGCCAATACCTCCGTCTACTGCGCATCCAAGGGCGGCATCATCTCGATGACCCGCTCCTGGGCCCGCGAATTCGCCCCCGACATCCTCGTCAATGCCATCGCTCCCGGCCCGACCGACACCGCCATGCTGGAGGCTCGCTCCACCGCCCCGGAGACGCTGGAGAAGGAGACCGACATTCCGCTCCGCCGCATTGCGCGGCCCGAGGAGATCGCCAGCGCTGCGGTGTTTCTCGCCGGGCCAGGGGCAACTTTCATCACCGGGCAGTGCATCAGCCCGAATGGCGGTGCGGTGATGTTCTGAGCAGCGGAGGACGACCATGAGCATCGAGGATTTCCAACCTCTGGATTCCGGCACCGTGCCGCGCTTCGCCGGTCCGTGCAGCTTCATGCGCCTTCCCTTCGCCGAGCCGCAGGAGGTCGATATCGCGCTCCTCGGCGTTCCCTTCGATGGCGGCACCACCAACCGGACCGGAGCGCGCCATGGCCCGCGCGAGATCCGCAACCAGTCGAGCCTGGTCAGACGTGTCCATCATGTGACCGGGATCTCGCCCTTCGATCTCGTACGTGTCGCCGATTGCGGTGACGCACCGGTCAACCCGCTCAGCATCGACGACAGCCTGAGCACGATCGAAGCGCATTTTTCCGCCGTTCGCCAAAGCGCTGCCGTGCCGTTGGCGGTCGGCGGCGATCACCTGATAACGCTGCCGATCCTGCGCGGCCTGGCCGGTGGCGGTCCGGTCGGCCTCATTCATTTCGATGCCCATACCGATACCTATGACAGCTTCTTCGGCAGCCGCTACAACCATGGCACCCCGTTTCGCCGCGCCATCGAGGAGGGACTGCTCGATCCGAAGCGGATGGTCCAGATCGGGCTGCGCGGCGCGATCTCGCATCGCAGCAACTACGACTTCGCCAATGATGCCGGCATTCGCATCATCTTCATCGAGGAGCTGGTCGAGCGCGGCATCAAGGACGTCATGGGCGAGGCCAGGCGCCTCGTCGGCAGTGAACCGACCTATGTGTCCTTCGACATCGACGTCATCGACCCCTCGATCGCTCCCGGCACCGGAACGCCCGAGATCGGCGGTCTGACCACCCGCGAGGCGCAAGCGATGATCCGCCTGTTGCGGCCGCTCGATATCGTCGGTGCCGATCTCGTCGAGGTCTCGCCGCCGCTCGACCCGAGCGGGGGAACCGCCATGACCGGAGCGGTGCTGCTGTTCGAGCTGCTCTGCATTATGGCCGACAGCGTTTCTCCCCGGCGGAAGCGGTAAAACCGCTCAGGAGCCGGAACTACTCAGGCCCTTGTTCAGTTGGCGCCTCAGGCCGGATGACTCTCCGCCGACCGGGAGCAGATGCATGCATCGTGATCTGTTGCTGAACGCTGCGCGCGGGATGCATGCCGCCGGCGCGAGGCGCCGGCGAACGACGCTCCTGTGCCTGTCTCACCTTCGCTGGGAGTTCGTGTATCAGCGACCACAACATCTGATGACCCGGGCGGCGGAAACCCACGACGTCCTTTTTTTCGAAGAGCCGATCTTTGAAGCCGGCGGTTCCCCGCGCCTCGTCGTCACACGTCATCCGAGCAATGTCACAGTGGCGGTTCCGGTGCTGCGTGCCGGCTGCTCGCCGGTCGAATGGGCGCGTTCGCAGCGTCGGTTGCTGGACGGCTTGCTCGCCGCCATCGCGCCGGACCGGCTTCTTGCCTGGTACTATACGCCGTTTGCGCTGACCTTCTCGCGCCACCTCGCTCCCGATCTTTGCGTTTACGACAACATGGACGAGCTTGCCGCATTCCTTGGTGCGCCGCCCGAGCTCGCCGAGCTGGAGCGCGAGCTGTTCCTCAAAGCCGATATCGTGTTCACCGGCGGACAAAGCCTCTACGACGCGAAACGACGCCGGCATCACGATGTTCATCTGTTCCCCAGCAGCATCGATGCTTCGCATTTTGGCCAAGCCCGCCTGTCGTTGCCCGAGCCGCCGGATCAGTCGGCAATAGCGCGGCCGCGCCTCGGCTTCTTCGGGGTGATCGACGAGCGCATGGATCTCGATCTCGTCGCGACGCTTGCCGATCTCAAGCCCGAGTGGCAGCTGGTCATGATCGGCCCGGTGGTGAAGATCGATCCGGCGACGCTGCCACGGCGGCCGAATCTGCATTGGATCGGTCCCAAGGACTATCGCGAGCTTCCCGCCTATCTGGCGGGATGGGATATCGGCATCATGCCCTTCGCTCTCAACGATGCCACCCGTTTCATCAGCCCGACCAAGACGCCGGAATTTCTTGCCGCCGGCGTGCCGGTGATCTCGACGCCGATCACCGATGTGGTCCGATCCTATGGCGAGCATGGTCTTGTCGAGATTGCCGGCGACGCCGCGAGCTTTCTCGCGAGCGCGGCGGCCTTGATGCAGCGGCCCAAGGACCGCTGGCTTGCCCGCGTCGACAGCCGTCTCGCAACCATGTCCTGGGACAAGACCTGGTCGGAAATGAGCGAGCTTCTCATTGCTTCTGCCCACCATGGCCGGGGTCGTCCGGGGAGGCGCGCCATCACAGGGGAGCATATGGGTGTTTGACTGGCTTGTCGTCGGCGCCGGTTTTGCCGGCAGCGTTCTCGCCGAACGGCTTGCCAGCAGACGCGGCGACCGGGTCCTGCTGATCGATCGGCGGCCCCACATCGCCGGCAATGCCTTTGATCGCCACAATGAGGATGGCCTGCTCGTCCACCATTATGGGCCGCATATTTTCCATACCAATGCCGCGGCGATCTTCGATCATCTGTCGCAATTCACCGCCTGGCGCGCCTATGAGCACCGCGTTCTCGCCGAGGTCGACGGGCAGCTGGTGCCGATCCCTATCAATCTCGACACGGTCAACACGCTCTACGGCCTCAATCTCGACGGCATCGCGCTCGAGCGCTGGTTCGCTGCGCGGGCCGAAACCGTCGCGGAGATCCGCACATCGGAGGATGCCGTCGTCAGCAAGGTCGGGCGCGAGCTCTACGAGAAATTCTTTCGTTTCTATACCCGCAAGCAATGGGGCATGGACCCTTCGAAGCTCGACAAATCGGTGACTGCCCGCATTCCGGTTCGCACCGACCGGAACGACCGTTACTTCGCCGACCGGTTCCAGTTCATGCCGGCCGACGGCTTCACCCGCCTGTTCGAGCGGATGCTCGATCATCCCAACATCACCACGATGCTCGCCACCGATTATCGCGACATCCGCCATGAGATCGATCATCGCCGGGTGATCTTCACCGGTCCCATCGACGAATATTTCGACCACCGCTATGGCCCGCTGCCATACCGCTCGCTCGCCTTTGTCCATGTCACGCTCGACACCGAATGGCACCAGCCCGTCGCCGTGGTGAACTATCCGCAGAACCACCCCTATACCCGCATCACCGAGTACAAGCACCTGACCGGCCAGCGCCATCCCAAGACGGCGCTGAGCTATGAATATCCCTGCGCCGAGGGTGATCCCTATTATCCCGTGCCGTGCCCGGACAATGCGGCGCTCTTCCGCAGATATGAGCAGCTGGCCCAAGCGGAGCGGGACGTCTGGTTCGTCGGCCGGCTCGCCACCTACCGCTACTACAACATGGATCAGGTCGTCGGGCAGGCCCTTGCAACCTTCCGCCGCATCGAGGCTGAGGTGCCCCGCCGCTTGCACCCGACCGCTATTTCCGCTTAACTATAGCGCTCCGGACAGGAAAAAAGGCTGGTAATCATGGCCATCTCGCTTGTGTGGTCGCGGCGTCTCGTCATGGCCGTCATCGCGGCAGCAGGCTTCGCGCTTGGGGCCTCTGCGTCGGTTTCGAAGGCTGCGGAGGGCGATGTCGTCGTGTTCGCCGCCGCCTCGCTGAAGAACGCGCTCGATCAGGTCGCCAAGGAGTGGGGCGCCAGATCGGGTGGCAGGAAGGTGGTGGTCTCCTACGCCGCGTCCTCGGCCCTCGCCAAGCAGATCGAGAACGGCGCCCCGGCCGACATATTCGCCTCTGCCGATCTCGACTGGATGGATTACCTCGCCAGGAAGGGCCTCATCCAGCCCGATACGCGCGTCAATCTCCTGGGCAATCAGCTCGTTCTCGTCGCATCCAGGGACTCGATCGCCAAGGTCGAGATGGGGTCCAGGCTCGATCTTGAGGCGGCCCTCGGCGATGGTCGCCTGGCAATGGCCAATGTCGACTCGGTGCCGGCCGGCAAATATGGCAAGGCCGCGCTGCAGAAGCTCGGCGCCTGGGATGCCGTCAAGGACAGGCTCGCCCAGGCCGAGAACGTGCGGGCGGCGCTGCAGCTCGTCGCGCGCGGCGAGGCGCCGCTCGGCATCGTCTATCTCACCGATGCGGCATCTGATCCCAAGCTGAAGGTGCTCGCGACCTTTCCGGAGAACAGCCACCCGCCGATCATCTATCCGATCGCCATCCTCAAGAGCTCGTCCAACCCAGCCGCCAGATCGTTCTTCGAGTTCATGCGCGGTGCCGACGCCAAGGGCGCCTTCGACAAGCAGGGCTTCAGCGTCCTCAACAAGTCGGTGCCGGGATCCTGATCGGTGCTGCGGTGCCGGCGGATTGGCTCAGCAGCGAGGAATGGACGGCTGTCCGTCTGAGCCTGCTGGTCGCCTCGACCGCGGTGGTGGCGAGCCTGCCGTTTGGCCTGCTGCTCGCCTATCTCCTGGCCAGGGGCCGCTTCTATGGCAAGACCCTGCTCGACACCGTCGTCCACCTGCCGCTGATCCTGCCGCCGGTGGTGACCGGCTATCTGCTGCTGCTGGGCTTCGGCAGAAAGGCGCCGATCGGCGCCTTTCTTGCCGACAATTTCGGCATCGTCTTCTCCTTCCGCTGGACGGGCGCGGCGCTTGCCTGCGCGGTGATGGGCTTTCCCTTCATGGTGCGCGCCATCCGCTTGTCGATCGAGGCCGTCGACCGCAAGCTCGAAGCAGCCGCCCTGACGCTCGGCGCGAGCCCGCCCTTCGTCTTCATGGCCGTCACCCTGCCGCTGATCCTTCCCGGGATCATCGCCGGCATGATCCTCTCCTTCGCCAAATCGATGGGCGAGTTCGGCGCCACCATCACCTTCGTCTCGAACATCCCCGGCGAGACCCAGACGCTGCCCTCCGCCATCTACACCTTCACCCAGGTGCCGGGCGGCGATGCCGGCGCCATGCGCCTCACGCTGATATCGATCGCGATCTCCATGGCGGCGCTGATCGGCTCGGAGATGCTGGCGCGTTTCGTTGGCCGCCGTGTCTCGTCCTGACGGTCTCGAGGTCGCGCTCTATCATCGCCTGGGCGATTTCACGATCGACATCGCCTTCCGCACCGACAGCGGCGCCACCGCGCTGTTCGGTCCATCGGGCGCCGGCAAGACGACGGTGCTCCATGCCATTGCCGGCCTCCTGCGGCCGGAGCGCGGCCGGATCGTCTTCGCTCGGCGCGTCATGCTGGACACCGCCGAGAACACTTTCGTGCCGCCCTACCGCCGCGAGGTGGGCTATGTGTTCCAGGATGGCCGCCTCTTTCCCCATCTGACGGTCCGACAGAACCTCCTCTTCGGCCGCTTCTTTGCCCGCCGCCAGCGGCGCCGCCATGATGGAATGACGTTCGACAATGTGGTCGGCCTGCTCGGCATCGAGCACATTCTGAGCCGTCGGCCGGTCAACCTGTCGGGCGGCGAGCGGCAGCGCGTCGCCATCGGCCGGGCGCTTCTTGCCGAACCCTGCATGCTGCTGATGGACGAGCCTCTGGCGGCGCTTGACGCGGCCCGCAAAGCCGAGATCCTGCCGGTGCTCGAACGGCTCAGGGACGTGTCGCGTGTGCCGATCCTCTATGTGTCGCATGATGTGGCGGAAGTTTCGAGGATCGCCACCAATGTCATTGCGATGGAGAATGGCCGGGCAGGTGAGCGATGGCAAAGCTGAGCATCCGCATCGATCTCGAGCACAATGCCAGGCTTGGTCCGGGCAAGGTGCTGGTCCTCGAACGCATCGCCGAGCATGGCTCGATTGCCGCTGCCGGACGGTCCCTGTCCATGTCCTATCGCCGCGTCTGGGAATTGGTGTCGGAGATCAACGCCGCCTTTCGCGAACCGCTCGTGACCTCGCGCATGGGCGGCCAGAAGGGTGGCGGCGCGACGCTCACTCCGCTCGGCCGGGCCGTCGTCCAGGAATATCGCCTGATGGAACGCAAGGCGCTGAAGGCGGTCGCGCGCCAGCTCCGCCTGTTCGACGATGCCAGCCGGCCGTAGGCGGCCTACTGCCTGACAAACCCCATTGCGGTGAGCCGCGGCTCGGCCTTGCTCAGCATCGCTTCGAAGCGCGCGAGCGCTTGCGCATTGCGCGGCTCCTTGCGCACCGCGAAATCGTAATGCTCCTCCGCCAGCGGAATGAACGACAGCTGCAGCTCATCCGCCACCTGCTTGATCGCCACGCCCCAATCGGCGCGGCCCTGCGCCACGCTCGCCGCCACCGCATTGTGCGATCTTGGCTGGTTCCAATAGCCGGATGGTCGCGCCCCGCCGAGCAGCCGATCGATCAGCACCCGCGTTCCTGCACCCTGGTTGCGGTTGACCATGATGCAATCGGAATCGGCAAGCGCCGCGGCAACGGCCTGCTCCGGAGTCTTGCCCTCGAAGCGCATGTCGCCCGGCCGGAACACCAGGCCCTGCATCCGTCGCCAGCCCTTGATCAGCCGCATGTCCTGCGAGAGGAACGAAAGATTATAGACATCGCTCTCCGGCTCGAGCAGATGGATCGGCGCGACATCGCATTCGCCGCGCTGCAGCGCCTTGAGCCCGCCCAGGCTGCCCAGCGCCAGGATGCGAACGCTCGCTCCCTGCTCGATCAGCATGCTGACGACTTGATCGAGCCCGATGCAGTGGCTTCCCATGATGACGAGCTCCGGCAAGCGCAGCCGGTTCGTCAGCAGCCTGACGGTCACTGGGCTTCCGGCCGCCAGCGCATCGGACATCGGGCCGATCGCAAAGAAGCCGTCGGCCTGCGAGAAGGCGGTGACGGCGCCGGAGCCCTTGCTGACCGGATGGGCTACCACCCCCTGCGGTCCTTCCGACAGTCCGACCATCACGAACTCGGCGCGACCGAGCTCGGAGGTGACCCGCACCGGGACGACCGCATCGATATCGCTCTCCTGGCGTGGCGGCAGACCGGCCATGATGCGCAAGATCGGCGCAACGATGTCGTGGAAGGTGAACATGGCCGATGTCGGAAAGCCCGGCAGCACCACCACCGGCTTGCCGTCGCACACTGCTAGGCACAGCGGCTTGCCAGGCTTGAGCGCCACGCCATGGACGATGATGCCGGGCTTGCCCAGCTCCGCGACGATCCGATAGGTGAGGTCGCCCGCACCCTTCGAGGTCCCGCCCGACAGGATCACTGCGTCCGCCGCGTCGAAGGCCGTGCGCACCGCTTGCGCCAACCGTTCCTCGTCATCGGGCAGCGCCGGTTGGCGCAGCGCCGTGCAGTTGTTCTCCTCGAGCGCCGCCGCGACGATCGGCCCGTTCGAATCATAGACCCCGGCCGGCGGCAGCGGCGCGCCCGGCTCGACAAGCTCGTTGCCGGTCGACAGAACGGCGACCCGCGGCTTGCGCCACACCTTGGCGCCCGCCTTGCCGACCGCCGCCAACATGCCGATCTCGAGCGCGCCGATCACGCTGCCCTTGTGCAGCAGGACCTGGCCGCGCGCAATGTCGGACCCGGCAAAGGCGATGTTCTGCCCCGGGCTGACGGCGCGATGAACCGCGATCGCACCGCCCTCGGCCGGGTTGGTGTGCTCGATCATCACCATCGCATCGGCGCCGCGCGGCACCGGTCCGCCGGTCGCGACATAGGTGGCGGTCTGCGGCTTCACCGTGATCTCGGGCACCGTGCCGCAGGCGATCGTCTCGGGATTGAGCGTGAGCCTGATCGGTGCGGATTGCGAGGCTTGCTGCAGATCATCGGAACGCACCGCAAAGCCGTCGACCACCGACCTGTCGAAGGGCGGCGTATCGACCGGCGCCACCACGTCTGCAGCGAGGACCCGCCCGAGCAGGTCCTCGAGCATCACCTCTTCCGTGCCGAGCGGCTTCGGCTTGAGCGCCCGCTGGAAAGCCGCGATCGCCTCCTCGCGCGACAGCACGCGCAGGAACTGCTCCTGCTCGGGCGACGATGTTGGACGATTGTCGGTGGTCACGGCGTCTCCCGCTCCTCGAGCATGGCGTTGAAGGGCGTTGCGGCAATCGGCTGGCCGGCCGGCACGCCCTCGCTTTCGGGCGGGATGAGCGCGAAGGCGTCGGCCCTGGCAAGCGCCTTGAGCGTGATCTCGCCGCTGACGAGCGGGACGTAGCCATGCGGCACCGATTGCAGCAGCACGCAATCGCTGGTTCCGATCATCGACACGATCTTTTGCTCGAGCGCTCGCCTCTCGAGTCGGATCTGACGATGCGAAGAGAGCGCGATCATCGGCAGCGCCAGCGCGACAAACCCGGCGATCAGCCCGTCGAAGCGCTCGGGCAGGGTGATCATCACGCGGCCGCCGTCGCGCGGCGCAATGGCCGCGGTGTCGCCGGGCCGAAGCGCCAGCCGGGGATCGCCCGAGCCGGTCCAGGCGATGACGATGTCGGCGGCAGACTCGCCGACCCTCGTGCAGCCCAGCGCGGCGATCGTCTGGTCGAGCCAGCCTGAAGCAAGCGATGGTCCAGGAGCGATGGCGATGCGCGGCGCGATGATCGGCACCGCCGATAATCCGGCAGCCTGCAGGATCAGCTGAAGCGATGGCGTCACCCTGGCGCCGCGGCGGGCGATGATCGTACCCGCTGCAAGATCATGGCCGGCACGCCGCACCCCTTCGCCCGGCGCCACCACCTGGGTGACCTCGAAGCGCGAGCCGCTCGCGCTCACGGCATCGCTCGGCAGCACTGCATCGCAAGGATCGGGCAGGGTATCGCCGATTGCCACCGCGACCGGCGGCGAGCCGAGCAGCACCGGCGACTCCGGTGCCGCGCCGACCGTCGCCAGCGATGCCACGGCAAAACCCTGGCGCAGCGCCACCGAACGCGCCGGCCATGCCTCCGGGGCAGGGATGTCCTCAGCCACCACCTTGCCCAACGCTTCGGTGACCGGCATCGCGACTGGCTTCGGCGCGGCGAGCGATGCCAGCACCTCGCCAAGTGCCTCGGCGACCGGCGTGAGCGCGCTCATGCGGCGAGCTCCCGGCGATGCGCCGGAGCGGCGATGGCGATGAGCGCCGACCGGCGCTCTTCCGGCGATCGGTCGCGCAGCGCCGCGATGCCATGCTCGGTCACCACGAAATCGGCCACCGACGCAGGCAGCGTTGCCGGTCCGCTCAGCCGTGCCACGATGCGTGAGCGCCCGTTTGCCGCCTGCGACGGCAGCACGATGATGCCCCGGCCGTTCCGATGGCTGACTGCCGCATTGTGGAAATCGGGGAGCCCGCCGACCGCGCCGACATATCGGCCGGCAACCGCCTCGCTGTTCACCTGACCCGAAAGATCGACCTCGAGCGCCGAATTGATCGACACGAAGCAGGGCTCGCCATGAAGAATGGTCGCCGAATGGGTCATGTCGGCCGGATGGAGCACGATCTGGTCATTGGCATGGGCGAAATCATAGAGCTCCCGGCTGCCGAGCAGGCCGGTGGCGACGCTGCGCCCCGGCTCGAATGCTTTCCGAGAATTGGTGACGGCGCCCGAGACCATCAAGGATCGCGCCGCATCCGTCATGAGGCCGCTATGAAGCCCGAGCCGCGCCTTTCCCGCAAGGCCGGCTGCCACCGCATCGACGCTCCGCCCCATGCCGAGCTCGATCGTCGCACCATCCGGCACCAGCGCTGCGACAT
>JBIOYR010000125.1:0-50980 GCA_044870245.1 Aestuariivirgaceae bacterium
CCGGCATAGGGCTGCAGCGACGCGCTCAGCGCGAGATGCGAGGTGTAGGTGTGGTTGACATAGGTCACGCCTTTCCTTGCGGCATGCGACGCCACGGCGAAGGCCGGGCCGATGCCGCCGATCCGTCCGCAATCGATCTGGATGAAGCGCACATGGCCGAAATCGATGAGATTGCGTGCCATCAGCTCATTATGCGCCGCTTCCCCGCCGGCAAGACCGACCTTTGGCGATGCCGCAGCGAGCGCGGCGTGCGCCGCCAGCGCATGGCCGGCGAACGGCTCCTCGAGCCATAGCGCGCCCGCCGCCTCGAGCGCCGGCAGCCGGCGGGCGGCCCTTTCGACGTCCTCCCCGAAGATCTGCCCGGCATCGACCAGGAGCGTCGCGTCAGGCCCGACGCCCTCGCGTGCCGCCATCAGCTGGTCGACATCGGCGGCAAGCTCCCCCTTGCCGAACGGCCCCCAGCCGAACTTCATGGCGCGATAGCCGGCCTCCGCCGCGGATCGTCCCCGTTCGAGCGTCTCCTGCGGCGTATCGCCGAAGAGTTGTGATGCATAGGGAGATTTGCCAAAGGATTGCTGGTAGCCGAGAAGCCGCCAGACCGGTTCGCTCCGTGCCTTCCCCATGAGATCCCACAGCGCCGCCTCGACGCCCGAGAAGGTATGGGCGGCCTGCAACAGATCCATGCACTCATAACGCAGTCGGGTGGCGATCCGCGCGATATCGGCCGGAGCCTCCAGCCTTTCGCCGAGCACCACCTGACCGACGCTGCGGCAGGCGCCATGCGACATCGGCGCGACCAGCGCCGCAATCGAGGTGAGTGGTGATGCTTCGCATTCGCCCCAGCCGGTATGGCCGCCGGCACGGACCCGCATCACCAGCGCGTCCTGGCTGCCGTCTGCCTCTTCGGTCACTTTCGGCATCGCCAGGTAGAAGGCGTCGATCGCATCGATCTTCACGGGTGGTCCCTCACTGCTCAACGCTATTGCCTAATGCCTACTCACTATTGCTTATTTGTCCAGCGCCGAACCGATCTGTCGTTCCAGGAGGATCACGGCTTGAGCGACACTGCCGAAAGTCGCATCCGGGCATTGCCCTGCTGGCATGGCCCGATCACGCTCGAGCCGCTGAAGGGCGGCTTGAGCAATGTGAGCTTCCGCGTCCTCGAGGAGGGCGGCAGGAAGGCTGTCGCTCGGGTCGGCGAGGACTTTCCGTTCCACCATGTTTCGCGCGCTCGCGAAGCCGCGACCAGTCGCGCCGCCCATGCCGCCGGCTTGTCGCCCCGCGTCATTCATGACGAGCCGGGCGTGATGGTGCTCGAATTCATCGACGGGCGCACCTATGGAGAGGCCGATGTCCGCGACAATGTCGCGGCATGCGCCGATCTGTTGAAGCGCTGTCACCGCGACCTGGCGCGCCATGTCCGCGGCCCGGCGCAGATTTTCTGGGTGTTCCATGTGCTGCGCGACTATGCCGCGACGCTCGAGAAAGCCGGTCACCGCAACCGCCCGCTCCTTGCCGAATGGATGAAGGCTGCCGAGCGGCTCGAAGCCGCCCAGATGCCGCTGCCCATCGTCTTTGGCCATCACGATCTCCTTCCGACCAACTTCCTCGATGACGGCAGGCGGCTGTGGCTCATCGACTGGGAATATGGCGGCTTCGGGACGGCAATGTTCGACCTCGCCAACATCGCAGCCAATGGCAGTTTCGGTCCCGCCGAGGAAGACACCCTGCTTGCCGCCTATTTCGGCGGCGCTCTCGATGCCGTGGTCAGGCGAAGCTTCGAGGCGATGAAGGCCGCCTCGGCGCTGCGCGAGGCGATGTGGGCCATGGTCTCGGAGCTCTTTCTCGACAGCCCCGGCGTCGACTATGTCGCCCATGGCGACGAGTTCATCGGCCGCTTCGACCGGCTTGTCACTGCCTTCGAGCGGAGAGCCCAATGACTGCATCATTGCCGAGCCAAGCCGATATCGTGGTGATCGGCGGTGGCATCATCGGTTGCTCCACCGCCTACCACCTTGCCCGCGATCATCGCGCCAACGTCGTCGTCCTCGAGCAGAACCAGCTCACTTCGGGGTCGACCTGGCACGCCGCCGGGCTTGTCGGTCAGCTCAGGTCGTCGGCTTCGATCACTCAGCTCCTGAAATATTCCGTCGACCTTTATGGTCGCCTCGAAGCCGAGACCGGGCTCGCCACCGGCTGGAAGATGACCGGATGCCTCAGGCTTGCCTGCAATGCCGATCGCTGGACCGAATTCAAGCGCCTTGCCACCACGGCGCGAAGCTTCGGCATGGACATGCAGCTGCTTTCGCCCGCCGAGGTGAAGGCGATGTGGCCGCTGATGATGGTCGATGATCTTGTCGGCGCGAGCTTCCTGCCGAGCGACGGTCAGGCGAGCCCCTCCGACATCGCCCAGGCGCTGGCCAAGGGCGCCCGCGCTCATGGCGCGATCTTCAATGAGAATGCAAGGGTCGAGAGCTTCGATATTCTCGAGGGTCGGGTGACGGCGGTTCGCACGACAAAGGGCAGCATCGCCTGCGACAAGGTGGTGAACTGTGCCGGGCTGTGGGCCCGCGATGTCGGCGCGCTTGCCGGTGTCAGCGTGCCGCTGCAGGCGGTGATGCACCAATATCTGATCACCGAGCCGATCGCGGGTCTCGCCCGCGACGTCGCCACGGTGCGCGATCCCGACCGCCGCACCTATTTCAAGGAGGAGGTCGGGGGCCTCGTCATGGGCGGCTATGAGCCCGATCCGCGGCCTTGGCTGGTCGATCCGGCGCCGTCCGATTTCGCCTTTCAGCTGTTCGAGGACAATTGGGAGCACTTCGAGCAGCACATGGTGGAGGCCCTGGCACGGGTGCCGGCGCTCGAGCGCACCGGCATCAGGCGGATGATCCATGGGCCCGAGAGCTTCACCCCCGACGGCAATTTCATCCTGGGTCGCGCCCCCGAGCTCGACAACTTCTTCGTCGGTGCCGGCTTCAATGCCTTCGGCATCGCCAGTGCCGGCGGCGCCGGCTGGGCGCTTGCCCAATGGGTCGTGGCCGGCGAGGCGCCCCTCGACCTCTGGGTCGTCGACATCCGCCGTTTCGCGGGCCTTCACCGCGATCAAGCCTTCGTCCGTGAACGGACGCTCGAGGCCTATGCTCGCCACTATGCGATAGCCTATCCACATGAGGAGTACGAGTCGGGACGGCCGCGGCTGATCTCGCCGCTCTTTGGTCGCCTCAAGGCCCGTCATGCCTGCTTCGGTTCGAAGCTCGGCTGGGAGCGCGCCAACTGGTTCGCCGCGACTGGCACCGACGCCGAGGACGTGCCGTCGATGGGCCGGCAGAACTGGTTCGCAGCCGTCGGCGAGGAGCACCGCGCGGTGCGCGACGCCGTCGGACTGTTCGACCAGAGCTCCTTTGCCAAGTTCGAGCTCGCCGGTCCTGCGGCAGGCGATGCCCTGTCGCTGATCTGCGCCAACGACGTGACTCATCCGCCCGGTTGCATCACCTACACGCAGCTGCTCAACCGTCGCGGCGGCATCGAGGCCGACCTCACCGTCGCCCGCCTTGCCGAGGACCGCTTCTACATCGTTACTGGCACGGGCTTTCGCACCCACGATTTCGGCTGGATCCGGGATCATCTCCTGAGAGGCGGCGATCTCGCCCTGACCGATGTCACCGAAGCTTTCGCCACCCTGTCGCTGATGGGGCCGCGGTCGCGCGCCGTATTGTCGACGCTCACCGATATTGATCTGTCCAATGCAGCCTTTCCCTTCGGCCATGTCGCCACGATTCCCATCGCTGGAAAGGCCGTGCGCGTGATGCGCGTCACCTATGTCGGCGAGCTCGGTTATGAGCTGCATGTGCCGATCGACGGCGCCGCCGAGCTGTTCGATGCCCTGATGTCAGCGGGTGCCGCCCACGGCCTGCGGCTCGCCGGTTACCGTGCGCTCGAGTCGCTGAGGCTGGAGAAGTTCTATCGTGCCTGGGGCAGCGATATCACCGCCAACGACAATCCGTTCGAAGCCGGGCTCGGCCGTTTCGTGAAGCTCAAACAGGACCTTCCCTTCATCGGCCGCGAAGCCTTGGAAGAAGCCGCCAACCAGCCGCTGCGCAAGCGGCTTTGCGGCTTCACCACAGCGGATCGCGACATCGTTCTCGTCGGCCGCGAGACCATTCTGCGCAACGGGGAATTCGCCGGCTATCTCACGAGCGGCGGCTTCGGCTACACCGTCGATGTGCCGATCGGCATGGGCTATGTCCGCAATCCGCAAGGCGTGAGCGACGACTGGCTGAGTGCTGGCCGCTACGAGCTGGTCGTCGCCAATGAGAGAGTGGCGGCGAGGATCCATCGCCAGCCACTCTATGACCCCGCGGGGCTCAAGGTGCGGGATGCACCAGGCTCGAATAACCGGCCCACATGATCTGGATGCCGATACAGAGCAGGATGAAGGCCGACAGCCGCATCACCACATCGGTGCCGCGCGGGCCGAGCACCGAGACGATGGTCTCGGCGAAGCGATAACAGACATAGATCGACAGAGCGATCGCCGCGACCCCGAGAACCGCCGCCAATCCCAGCGTCGCGAGCGCGGTGACAGCCTCCTGGCCGGCTGGCGGCCGCTGGGAGCCGAGCGCAATGGCCACCGAGATCGAGCCCGGACCGACGGTCAGCGGCATGGTCAACGGATAGAACGCGTCGATCTGGGTGCCGGCCGTCTTCTCGTCGCTTGTCTCGTCAGGGTTGTCGCCGGCATGCAGCAGCCGCCAGCCGAAAGCAGTGACGACGAGCCCTCCGGCGATCCTGAGCACCGGCAGGGTGATGCCGAAGAACTCGAGCACGTAGGAGCCGAGGAACAGCGAGCAAGTCAGCAGGATGAAGCTGTTGATCGCCACCTTGCTGGCCAGCAAATGACGCTCACCCATGCTGCAATGGCGGGTGAGCGTCAGGAATATAGGGGCATCCCCGACCGGATTGACGATCGGGAACAGGCCGGCAAACACCAGCAGGACCGAGTTGATGAAGTCGTTCAAGTCTTACTCGTTGCGGCTCGCCTCGAACAGGAACCAGGTCCGGCGCTCCGCCTGGTCGATGAAGGTCTCGAGCAGTTGCGTCGTGCCGACATCGTCATGCTCGTCCGCAATGTCGCGCGCCTCGCGCAGATTGTGGGTCATCGCCTTGTTGTCGTTCATCAGCTCCCGCAACATGTCGCGTGGCGGCACGAACTCGGCATCGTTGTCCTTTACCCGCTGAAGCTTGGCGATGTCGCCGATCGAGCGCAGCGTCGTGCCGCCGATCTTGCGCACCCGCTCGGCGATATCGTCCGTGGCCGCGAAGATCTGCTCCGCCTGCTCGTCGAGCAGCAGATGATAATCGCGGAAATGCGGTCCGCTGACATGCCAGTGGAAATTTTTGGTCTTGAGATAGAGTGCGAAGGCATCGGCGAGCAGCGCATTGAGTGCGCTCGATATCACCGGAACCGCATTGGCGCTGAGATCGGTCGGGGTATCCAACGACGCCACGGCAGGCTTCGACGCATCTCGGGTCTTGTCCTTTGACACAGGTAACCTCGCAATGATTGAGCAGTAGGGGCGCCATTCTTGCGGCGGACGCTGAAAAAGGGAAGCAATTCGTTCTGGCAGGCAGGCGGGGGCCATGCTAGACGCATGGCCCGTCACGGTCGGGGCTGACGCGCCGACCGCCTGACCGGAGGCTGGGTGGCTGACATGGGACCGTTGGCGGATCGACCCTATTTCGTGCTGGTCGTCGGCGCGGCAAGTGGCATTGGACTTGCGGCAGCCGAGTACCTGGCAGGACGAGGTGTCGCCGTCGGCTGTCTGGACCGGAACGAAGGCGGCTCGGCAGCAGTCGCCCGCCATATCGCGGAGGGCGGCCGGCGCGCCTCGGCGATTGCCTGTGATGTCACCGACGGCGCATCCGTGACGGGTGCGGTGGCCAAGGCAATGGCGGATTTCGGCCGGATTGACGGCGTCGTGAATTGTGCCGGGGTGACCGGCCGCACCAACCTCCGAGCCCACGAGGTCGATCTCGAGGACTTCGACGCGGTGTACCGGATCAACCTCCGTGGGGCGCTCCTCGTCTCCCAGGCTGTCCTGCCGATCATGCTCGAGCAGAATTATGGGCGGCTGCTCCATGTCGCATCGATCGCGGGCAAGGAGGGTAACGCCGGCATGACGGCCTATTCGGCGAGCAAGGCGGGTCTGATCGGGCTGGTCAAGTCGATGGCCAAGGACTACGCCGAAACCGGAATCACCATCAATGCATTGGCGCCAGCAGTGATCCAGACGCCCATGGTTGACCAGTTGCCGCAGGCTACTGTCGACTATATGACCCAGAAAATTCCGATGCGGCGCCTCGGCACGCTGACCGAGAGCGCGGCGATGATCGCCTGGATTGTCTCGCCCGAATGCAGTTTCTCCACCGGTTTCACTTTTGATCTCAGCGGAGGGCGCGCCACCTATTAGGTGGACACGAGGGGGAACCGCATGGATGGCTCGCGGCGTTTGTTCTGGAGCGCCATTCAATCAACGCACGACCGGATGAAGGCAGAAGGCAACAAGCTGGCGGGACTCGTGGTTGCCACCATCGGCATCGTGTTCGGCGATATCGGCACGAGTCCGCTCTATGCCGTGCGCGAGACCTTCGCCGGGCATCACCCGCTGCCGGTGACGCCGCAGAACCTGCTTGGAATCCTTTCGCTGGTGTTCTGGACCATCATCATTCTGGTGTCGGTCAAATATGTCAGCATCATCATGCGGGCCGACAACCGCGGCGAGGGTGGCAGCCTCGCCCTTCTGGCCCTGGTCAGCGAGGTCACCAAGGGCACCCGCGCCGCCCGCTTCCTCACGCTGCTCGGCGTCTTTGCTGCGGCGCTGTTCTATGGCGACAGCATGATAACCCCGGCGATCTCGGTGCTCTCCGCCGTCGAGGGCCTCGAGGTGGTGACCCCGCAGCTCGAAAGCTATGTGATCCCGCTGACGGTGGTGATCCTCACCGGCCTTTTCGCCCTCCAGAGCCATGGCACCGCCACTGTCGGGCTGATGTTCGGCCCCATCATGTCGATCTGGTTTCTGACACTGGCCTTGCTCGGCCTCATCAATCTGGTTCATGCCCCGGAGATCCTCTATGCCGCCAACCCGCTCTATGGCATAGGCTTCATTGCCGCCCATCCTCTGCAAGGTTTCTTCGCGCTCGGCTCGGTTTTCCTTGCCGCAACCGGTGCCGAGGCGCTCTATACCGACATGGGTCATTTCGGCAAGCTGCCCATTCGGCTGGCCTGGTTCAGTTTCGTCAAGCCGGCGCTCCTGCTCAACTATTTCGGCCAGGGTGCGCTGCTCCTCAAGGACGCCGAGGCGATTCACAGCCCGTTCTTCCGCCTCGCTCCCGATTGGGGCTTGCTGCCGCTGGTCATCCTCGCCACCCTTGCCACGGTGATCGCCTCGCAAGCGGTGATTTCCGGTGCCTTTTCGGTTGCCCGCCAGGCGATCCAGCTCGGCCTTCTGCCGCGGCTCAAGATCATCCACACCTCCGGCGAGGAGCGCGGCCAGATCTATGTGCCCTTCATCAACTGGACGCTTTATTGCGCCGTCGTCGGTCTGGTGGTGGGCTTCGGCTCGTCCAGCGACCTCGCCGCCGCCTATGGCATTGCCGTCACCGGCACGATGATGATCGACACGATCCTCATTGCCTTCGTCATGGGAATGATGTGGCGCTGGCAGCCGCTGGTCGTGACGCTCGTCGCCGGCACGCTGTTCCTCGTCGATCTCGCCTTCTTCTCGGCCAACGCCATCAAGATCCCGCAAGGCGGCTGGTTCCCGCTTCTCGTCGCTCTCACCACCTTCACCGTGCTCACCACCTGGAAGCGCGGCCGCGAGCTTGTTCAGGAGCAGCTGGCCCGCCATGCCATGCCGTTCGAGACCTTCATGCGTTCCCTCAGTGACAAGATCCCGCGCGCCAAGGGCAATGCCGTGTTCCTCACCTCGCGTCCCGAAGGTGTTCCGGTGGCGCTCTTGCACAATTTGAAGCACAACCAGACCCTTCATGACCGGGTGGTGTTCCTGACGGTGGTGACGGCCGACGTGCCCTATGTCGCAAACGAGGAGCGGCTGCGCCTGTCCGAGCTCGGCAATGGCTTCTACCGGTTGATCCTGCGCTATGGCTTCATGGAGTCACCCGACATTCCGGCAGCGCTGGTGCAATGCCGCGGCCTTTATGGGCTGCAGTTCGACATGATGCGAACCTCGTTCTTCGTCAGCCGCGAGACCATTGTCCCGAGCCTGCGGCCAGGCATGGCAATGTGGCGCGAGCGGCTTTTCGCCTTCATGGCGTTGAACTCCGCCAGCGCCACCAGCTTCTTCAAGATCCCGACTGGCCGGGTGGTGGAGCTCGGCACGCAGCTGGAAATTTGACGAGTGGACGGTGGGCTTCTAGCGAGCCAGCCGCAACTTCTGGAGCTGCTTGGTGATGTCGCTGAACGCCTGGATGAACGCGGTGCTGCCATCGGCGGCGAATGCCGAATTGCTGTCGCTGGCGCATTCCTTGAGCTGATCGACCACCGCCCGTTCGGCGACGGCGATATCGAACCCGACCGTGTATAGGTGAATCCCTGCCTGCTTGATGTTGCTGCATAGGGTCAGCATTGTTCTGACCGCTGCTGCAATGTCGTCGCCTTCGTGATAGCCAAAAGCGAAATGGGAACGAGAGTTCGCTCCGTCGGTCATCAGCACCATCGCCTTGCGCACTCCTTTGGCTCTCGCCTCGGTGAAGGGTGGATCATGCGTCAGCACGTTCCAGCCCCACATCAGCCCGGCGGGAATATAGGTCTGGCCGTTCATGACCATGTCATTCATAGCAGCAATCACGACGGACTTGTCGGCCGTGAGCGGGGTCAGGGGGGTTGGGCAGAACAGATTGGCGGCAAGTGATGCTTGCTGTGTGAGCACGGGGTAGGGTTTTTCCGGCGAGCCATCGGTCGTGTCGAGCCCCAATACTCGCGACCTGATGCATCCTGTCCAGGTCTGATCGGCCGGAATTTGAGGCAATTTGAGCCAGGACGCCGTGCGGTTTTCGATACCGACATTGACATATTGCGAGAACGGCACCACCGCCACCTTCACGTCCGCGAGGTCGATCATCAAGGTGTCGGCAAGCTCTCGCACGGCCTTGCGCATCGCCGCCTCCCGCGCCCCCTTCATCGAGCCGGTATTGTCCAACACCAGCGCGACCTCGAGCGAATTCGCCCGCACCGCCTCGCTTGTAACGGCAACAGGCGTCCTGTCGATGCCGACGAGGCTGAGAAGCGCGTTCTGAGAAACCGCCTCGGCCTCGACCCTGATTGTCGCCGGCTTGCCGAAGCTGACCCGGACTGCACCGAGTGCCGCTCTGTCGGCGGTTGGCAGATTGGCGTCGATGTAGACAGAGATGATGTTGCGCAGCACCGCTTCGTCATCGCCGCCCTCGGCGCCGGCGGCCAGCACCGCCGCATCAACGACGCCTTGGAGATCGAGCCGCAGATTGCTTGCCCTGAGATAATCGATCGCGACGCCGAGCACGGCGCAGAGCGGGATCACTGTCAGCGCGAACGCCACGCCGACATTGCCACTGGCTCCGGCCCACCACGATCGAACCAGGCGCATCCGCGGATCCAGCGATGGCTGTTGAAAGTCCCGACTGGTTCAAGTTAAGGTTGATCGCCGCCTGGATGCAAATGCCGGCCGAGCCGATGGTTAGCAATTGCTGAAGATCACCGCCGCCTTTGCCAGAAGCGTCTAGCTCACGAACAGCAGGGCCAGCCCGATGATGCCGAGGCCGGTGCGTTCGATCACCGACAAGGGCCGCCAGGCATAGCCCGTCAGCGCCGCCGCAAAGGCGGCAAGCGATGTTGCAGCAACAAGGCTCGTTGCCACGATCAATGCGAAATCGCCGAGAGTCGACGGAATGGCGCCCTGCGGCGTGATCATCAGGAGCCGCAAGCCGGCCGGGCTTAGGCAGAACATCACCGGCACCAGGAATGCCGGCAAGGTGTACTTCCACGCCTGACGCATCGTGGCGAAGGGCCGCCCGCCGGTCAGGGCCGCCGCCGCAAAGGGAGCAAGGGCAGTCGGCGGCGACACGTCGGCCAGCACCGCGTAATAGAACATGAACATATGGGCGGCCGGCTCCGGAATGCCCACCTTGACCAGCGCCGGCACCAGCATCACCGCAGCGATGATGTAGCTGGCGGTGACCGGCACGGCGAGGCCGAGCACCCACATGGCAAGCGCCGCCAGCAGGATCACCGCCAGCCGCAATCCCTGGCCGAACTCGACGATGATGCCGGAAATGGTGAGGCCGAGTCCGGTCAGATTGACGACGCAGACGATGATCCCGGCGCAGGCGCAGGTGGCGACCACCCCGAGTGTCGCTCGCGCTCCCTCGCTCAGCGCTTCGATCATTCGCGTTTCGCCGGGCGAGGGATCGCGTCCCCGCCGCATCGCCGTCAGTGCCTGCAGCGCCGACCACGCGATTGCCCCGGCAATGCCCCAGAACACCGCCACCGAGATCCGTCCATCGAGAAGCCCGAGCGGCAACATTCCCGGATCAAGACGGCCGATCACCAGGGCAACGATCCCAGTGATCGCCCCGACGCCGAAGGCTGACGGTGTCACCAGGCGGCTGTCCGCCCTGAGCATCGACAGCACGAAAGCGATCGCGAGCGACCAGAACACCGCCATGAACGAAGTGAAGCCGAGCGCCAGAATGACGGCGATCGCGACGAGCGAGATGAAGTGGTAGCCCTGCGACAGGCTGAGCCCGAGCACCGAGACGTCGCTGCGCGCGATGGGGCGGATATTGAGCCGGCGGGCATCGGCTTCGGTCATCAGCCAGCAGGACAGGTAGTAGAGCAGCGTCGGGATGGTGGCATAGATGAGGATGGTGAGATACGGCACGTCGAGATATTCGGCGATGATGAACGCGGCGGCGCCAAGCGTCGGTGGCGAGAGCGTTGCCCCGATGCCGGCCGCCGAGATCATGCCGCCCGCCGTATCCGGATCGTAGCCGGCGCGCCGGAGCAATGGCCAGGTGAGCGAGGCGACGGTGACCGTGGTGGCGACACCTGAGCCCGACACCGTACCGAGCAGGAAGCCTGCGGCATTGACCGCGCGTCCTGGTCCTCCCGGCGCCGCCTTGCGGCCGAACACCGCCAGCGCCCAGTCGACGAAGAACCGGCCGGCGCCGCCGCGCTCCAGCACCGCGCCATAGATCGTGAACAGAATGATGAAGGTGGCAGCGACGTCGAGCGGCGTCGAGAAGATTCCCTCGAACGTCAGATAGCTCTGCCCGATGATGCGGCTCACCGAGAAGCCGCGATGGTCGAAGGGCTCGGGCACCCACGGGCCGAGATGGCAATAGACGAGAAACGCGATCGCGATGGCCGGGAGGTGCCAGCCAATGGTTCGTCGGGTCGCCTCGAGAATGAGCAGGATCAACGCGCCGCCGAGCGCCAGCTCCTCCGCTGTCGGCCGCGTCGGGCGGATCTTGTAGGCTTCGATGTTCGTCGGCAGATAGAGCGTTGCGATCACTGCCACGACGGCGAAGCTCCAGTCGATGACCCGGGTCGCCTGCGGGTGGTTCGGGAAGTCGCGGCTGAGCGGATAGAGCAGAAAGATCAGCACCAATGCCAATGCCAGGAACGACGCCCGGTAGAGTGTGGTGTTGACCGAGAACTGCGTCCAGAACAGCGCATAGGCCGACAGCGCGAAGGCGAGTCCCCCGGTCAGCCAGCCGAGCCAGCCCCGAGGCCGGTCGGCGGGACCGCCCTCGCTGTCGATCGACAGCCGTTCGAGCTCGTCCGGTGTGAGTCGTTGGAGCTCGTCGGACGCGCTCGTCACCATGCTCAGAGCTGCACGCCCTTCGACTGATAGAACGCCGCCGCTGCCGGATGAAGCGGCACGGCCGTCTTTGCTGCCGCGCCTTCGAGCGTTAGCTTGCGAGCCTCGGGATGGATCGCCTTCACTGCGTCGAGGTTGCCGAAGATCCCCTCGAGGATGCTCTTGACCAGCTCGTCCGGAGCGTTCGCCGCGACCAGCAGCACATTGGCGACGCCGAGCCCCGCGACCTCATGGTCCTGGCCGGTGTAGGAATTGGCCTTCAGCGTGAAGGGTCGATAGAGGCCGGGGTACTCCTTGTCGATCGCCTGCAATTCACCGCTGGTCGGAACGAATACGAGCTTGGGCTGGCCGGATGCCGCGAGGTCCTTCACCGCTGCCGTCGGCACGCCCCCGATCCAGAAAAAGCCCGCGATCTTGCCGTCCTTGAGGGCGCCTGCCGACTCGGCAACCCCGAGATTGTCCCGCCCGACATCGGCCTGCGGATCGAGCCCGGCCGCCTTCAGGACGCGATCTGTAATCGTCTCGGTCGAGGATCCGGCCGACCCGACCGATACGCGCTTGCCCTTGAAATCCGCGACCTTGCCAATTTGCGCGTCAGCCGCGGCGCAGACGTGGAAGAAGCTGTCATAGAGCAGCGCGACGGTCCGGATGTCCTGCTTGCCGTCATTGGCATAGGCGCCGAGCCCGTTCAGTCCCTCCCAGGCCGAATCGAGGGTCGCGAAACCGAGCTCCGCCTCGCCCGCTGCCAGCAGCTTGACATTGTCGACCGAGCCGCCGGTGACCTGAGCGGTCGCCTGCATGTCGGGAACCTTCTCCGACAGGATCTTGGCGATGCCGCCGCCATAGGGATAGAACACTCCGCCGGTGCCGCCGGTGACGATGGTGATGCGCGCCTTGGCGTGCACCAGCCGGGGACCGGCGATGGCGCCGGCGATGAGCCCGGCCGAGACATTGAGGACGGCGCGACGGGATAACGCTTTGGGGAACATGAGGTGCCTCCCTGCTGTTGGCATTTTCTGGCACCTTAACGATCGCTTACACGGCTGTCACATAACTCCTTTATGGCCGCACCATGGACGATCTCGCCATATGTGACCTCACCCCGAAAGCTGTTCCGGGCTTCGCCGGAAGCCTCGCCACCATCGCCGATTTCCTCCCTGCCGGCCTCCGCGCTCGGATCGTCGCCGAGATCGAAGCGCTCGGCGACACCGAACGCAGCTATCTGCCGCTTCACAAGCAGGGCGGCACCGTCGCCTACGAGACCTTGCGGGCCCATGCCCCGACCGTCGTCGCGCTCTACCGGTCGGCGGCGATGCGGAATGTCATCGCTCAGGTCGTCGGGCTCGACGTCGAAACGACGCCCTTGACCGACAAAAGCTCCTGCTCGGTGCTGTACTACGTCAAGCCGGGCGATCATATCGGCTGGCACTATGACCATAATTTCTACAAAGGCCGACACTTCACCGTGCTCTTGCCGGTTACCAATCAAGGCCATGGCGAGGACGGCTTGTCCTCGGCGCGGCTGCTGGTGCGCCGCAGCGAGGCGGAGCAAGTGATCCCGACGCCGCCCAACACGCTTGTCATCTTCGAAGGGGCGAAGGTCCTGCACCGCGTGACCACTCTTGTCGATGGCGAGCGGCGAATCGTGCTGTCGATGACCTACTGCACCGATTCGCGAAATTCGCGTCTCCAGGAAGCCGCTCGCCGCGTCAAGGACACCGCCTATTTCGGCCTGCGCGCGCTTTGGGGGTAGTCACCCGGTCCAGCCGAGGCCTGCCGAGATGCAGTTCATCGACAGGAGCAAGGGCACGAGCGAACGAGTCCTGGTAAAGCCCTCGGCCTTCTCGGCGCGGAATTGTGCCAGGAGCTCGACTTGCAGCGCATGGGTTCGCTCGAGCAGCGGGCTGACCTGGTCGAGCCGGCGGCGGAACGAAGGGAAACGCTCGGCGAGCGCCGTTTCCCCGGTCAACCGCAGGACCTGCGAGCAGGTGAGCTCATACTCGCCCCTGACGAGGTCGAGAATGAATCGGCTCTGCGCCCGGTCGGCCACCAGCGCCGCATAGGATTGGGCGATCGCCATGTCGGTGAGCGCCAGCGTCTTCTCCACCTCGTCTACGATCAGCCGGAATACCCGCGAGCGCTCATACATCTGCCCGAGTCGCCGGTGGCCGCTCGAGCCATGCATCGCCGCATAGCCGGACAGTGCCGTGCCGATGCCGTACCAACCGGTGATGAGATGCCGGTTCTGGCTCCAGGCGAACACCCACGGGATCGCTCTCAGATCGTCGATTCCTTTCGAGCCGAAGCGACGTGTCGGACGCGATCCGATATTGAGCAGCGACAGCTCTTCGATCGGCGATGCCTGCTGCAGATAGACTGCCATGCCCGGTTGCTCGACCAGCTGCCGATATTTTTCCCGCGATGATTGCGACAACTCCTCGAGCGCATTGTCGAAATCGGGATTGACCTTGAGCTCCGGCTCGATCTCAGACTTGAGCGTGTGCGCGATCACGCTCGCCGACAGCAGCTCCATATTGTACAGCGCCGTGCCGCGATTGGCGAACTTGCTCGTCACCACCTCGCCCTGCTCGGTGACCCGGAGCCGTCCGGCGACCGTGCTTGCCGGCTGAGCGGCGATCGCCCGCCCGGTCGGCGCACCGCCACGGCTCACCGAACCGCCACGGCCATGAAAGAAGCTCACCGCAACCCCGGCCTCGCGGGCCGCTGCAACGATGTCGCGCTGCGCCTTGATGAGGCCGAAGGTCGAGCAGAAGAACCCGCCATCCTTGTTCGAATCGGAATAGCCGAGCATGATCTCCTGAATCCCGCCATGGCGCTCGACATTGTGCCTGACCGCAGGGATTTTAATCAGTTCACGGATGATTTCCGGCGCGCGCCGCAGATCCTCGATGGTCTCGAACAGCGGCACGATGCGCAAGGCGTCGGTATTGAGCCCGGCGAACCGGGCGAGGCAGTAGACCGCCATGAGATCGTCGGCCGAGCGGGTCATCGACAGGATGAACGCACCGATCGCCTGGCGCTCGGGCCCGGCGAGCTTGTCTCGCAGGAGCTCGAACAGCGCAATCGTTTCGAGCGCTTCCTCCGACAGGTCCTCGACAGGCGGGCGCCGGCCTGCCGGCCGGCGAAGCTCGTCCCTCAGCCGCCTGGCGAAGGCTGGCGTGTCCGGGCTCGGGCTCTCCGCCTCGGGCGCACTTGCCAGCGCCCAGATCTCGGCGAGCGTCCGATTGATCACCGTCGAATTCTGCCGGACGTCGAGGCTGACCGTATGGAAGGCGAAGACTTCCGCCTCGCGCCTGAGCGGCCTGACGATCAGCCGGGAAGCGCTGTCGGCTCCCATCTGCATCAGCGCCGTCTCGGCGACCGTGAGATCGCGGACGAATTCCTTGCCATCGAGATAGGGCTTGGCGCCATGGGTCCCGACAGCCAGCTTGAGCGATGCCGCAAGCCGCATCTCCATGCTGGCGAAATATTGCCGGAACACCTCGCCGGCATTGCGCTCGCCGATCGTCTCGGCGGCACCGCTCTCGCGCTTCAGCTCCTCGAGCCTGATGGCGAAGTCCTTAGGTGGTGTTATGAGATTCGCACTGATTGAGAGAGTCCTGACCATGAAGGACAGGCGTTGCCGAAACCGCTCGATGGCGGCCCGCCGGCCTTCCTCGATGGCGCGGGCAGTGATCGCCGCCGTGACGCCGGGATTGCCGTCGCGGTCGCCGCCGATCCACGACGAAAAGCGGAAAAAGGCAGGGACGTCGACCGGTGTCTCCGGATAGTGCCGCATCAGCGCATATTCGAGGCGCTCCAGGACCTGTGGCATCACATCGAACAGCACCTCGCGGAAGAAATGCAGACCCCAGGCGATCTCATTGTCGACGGTCGGCCGCTCCAGACGAAGCTCGCCGGTCATCCACAGCACATCGATCTCGGCCCGGACCTCGGCAATCAACCTGTCGCGTTCGCGCGGCGTCCATCGCGCGTGCTCGAGCTCGATCAGCTTGCGATAGATTCGCCGATGCAGCTCGAGCACGGTGACGCGCTTGGCCTCGGTCGGGTGCGCCGTCAGAGTCGAGCGCACATCGGCGCTGATCAACATGAGCCCGATATCGCGCGGCGACACGCCGGCCGCTGCGATCTCGCCGATGACATTGCAGAACGAGCCGACGACCGCGTCAGGGCCGCCATCCTGCTCGAGCCGCCGTCGGCTGCGCATCGCCGCGTTCTCCTCGGCAATGCTCAGCAGCTGGAACCAGATACCGGTGGCCTGCAGGAACGCGACCCGGTCATCGGCGTCGAGTGCGCTCAATGACAGGCCGCCTTCCAGCATGCGCCTGAGCTTCGGCACGCGCCCGCAAACCACGGCCATGAACTCGCCCCACAGGAGCTCGATCAGCTGGTCGATATAGTGCGCCTGCCCGTCGTGATCGCCGGCCGGCGCGACCGCCCGCGCGATATGCCGGCTGGGCGTCACGCTGCGCGCCTCAGAACATCGGCCATCGCCTCGCCGATCTCCGATGGCGAGGGTGCGATCGTCACGCCGACCTCGCGCAGGATCTCGACCTTTTCGCTGGCGCTCTCGCCGAATGCCGAAATGATGGCGCCCGCATGGCCCATGCGACGGCCCTTCGGTGCCGAGAGGCCAGCGACATAGGCGACCACCGGCTTTTTCATGTTCTCCTTGATGAACTGCGCAGCTTCCGCCTCCTGCGGCCCGCCGATCTCCCCGATCATCATGACCGCCCGCGTGCCGCGGTCGACCTCGAACAGCTCGAGAATGTCCTTGAACGACGAGCCGTTGATCGGGTCGCCGCCGATGCCGACGCTGGTCGAGACGCCGATGCCGAGTTCCTTCATCTGCGAGGCAGCTTCATAGCCCAAGGTGCCCGAGCGGCCGACAATGCCGACATTGCCTTCGAGATAGATATGGCCGGGCATGATGCCGAGCAGCGCCTTGCCCGGGCTGATCAGGCCGGCGCAATTCGGGCCGATCAGCCGCATGCGGTTCTCCCGCGAATAGCGCCGCATGTAGCGCTTGACCCGGATCATGTCCTGGGCCGGGATTCCGTCGGTGATGGCGACGCACAGCTTGATGCCCGCGTCGGCTGCCTCCATGATGGCATCGGCGGCAAAGGGCGGCGGCACGAAGACCACGCTCGCCGTCGCGTCGGTCTCTTCCACTGCCTGCTTGACGGTGTCGAACACCGGGACGCCGCCTTGCTTCGTGCCGCTCTTGCCGGGTGTCACGCCGCCGACGACGTTGGTGCCATAGTCGATCATCTCCTGAGTGTGGAAAGCCCCGATCTTGCCGGTGATGCCTTGAACGATGACGCGGGTGCTACGGTCGACGAGAATGGTCATGGGATCGCCTGCTGGTATCTCTGTTGCCTACTGTCTGATGCCTGTCGCCTGACCGCTACTCTCTTCGCCCTCGCGCATCGTTTCGCCATGAGGCGACCGCACGCTGCGCCGCTTCGGCAAGGGTCGAGGCGCGGATGATCGGCAGGCCCGAGCGCGCGAGGATCTTGCGACCCTCCTCGACATTGGTGCCGGCAAGCCGCACCACCACCGGAATGTTCACCGGATTCTTCTCGAGCGCCTGCACCACGCCCTCCGCCACCCAGTCGCAGCGGTTGATGCCGGCGAAGATATTGACGAGGATCGCCTGAACATTGGCGTCCGACAGCACCAGGCGGAACGCCTTGCTGACCCGCTCGGGTGTCGCGCCGCCGCCAATATCGAGGAAATTGGCGGGCTCGCCGCCTGCCGCCTTGATCATGTCCATGGTCGCCATGGCGAGGCCCGCGCCATTGACGATGCAGCCGATATTGCCGTCGAGCCCGACATAGGCGAGGCCGCGATCGGCGGCGCGGGTCTCGCGCGGGTCCTCCTGGGATTTGTCGCGAAGCTCGGCGACGTCGGGGCGGCGAAACAGGGCATTGTCGTCGAAAGTCATCTTGGCATCGGCCGCCAGCACCCGTCCGTCCTCGGTGATCACCAGGGGATTGATCTCCAGCATGGTGGCATCGAGCTCCTCGAACGCCTTGTAGGCGCCGAGGATCGCCTTGACGGCTTCCTGCAAGAGGACCGGTTCGATGCCCAGTCCGAAAGCGATCTCGCGCGCCTGGAACGCCTGCATTCCGACCGCCGGCTCGACCACCGTGCGCAGGATGGATTGCGGCGACCTGACTGCGATCTCCTCGATCTCCATGCCACCGCTGGACGACGCCACGACCATCACCCGCTCGCTCACCCGGTCGAGCACGAAGCCGAGATAGATTTCCCGCTTGATGGCCACCGCCGCTTCGACATAGAGCCGGTAGACCACCTTGCCGGCAGGACCGGTCTGCTGCGTGACCAATCGCTTGCCGAACAGCTCGTTGGCCGCGTCCTCGACCTCGTCCTCGCTCCTGCAGAGCTTCACGCCACCGGCCTTGCCGCGCCCGCCGGTGTGGACCTGTGCCTTGACGATCCAGCGATTGCCGCCGATCTCGCGCGCCCGATAAGCCGCCTGTTCCGGGCTGTAGGCGAGGCCGCCGCGCGGCGCTGGTACACCGAACCGGGCCAGAATGTCCTTGGCCTGATATTCGTGAATGTCCATGAGTTGGGGCCTCCCTCAGCGGCGGCGTTTGTCCTGATGGGAAATGTGCCGGAGTTCATTAACCCTGCGGAACACCCTCTTGCCCTGCCCGGAGGGTCTTCTTTTGAGGAGGTATTTTCCTACCCTGAAGTATGGTATTGGCGAATTGAACCATCCAGAAGGGTTGGAAACAAAGAATGAGCACGCGCAAGGGAGTGGTCGATGTGGCGGTGGCGGACGGCAGCCCTTTGATGCTGGCCGCGCTGTCCGAATTCTTCGATCGCAACCGGGAATTCAGCCTGATCGCCACCACCGCGACGGCCGAGGCCCTTCTCGAAACGGTGCAGCGCGTGCCGGTCGATGTCGCGGTGATCGATTGGCACCTCCCCAAGCTGGGTGGCGAGCAGGTGATCCGGACGTTGAAATCATTGGGTTCAGTCGTGAAGGTCGTGGTCTATGGCGCGCTTGATGCCCCCGATGTGGTGCGCCGCGCCATGGCAGCGGGCGCCGCCGGTTTCTGCCCCCGTTCCAACAGTCCTGAGGACTTGCTGGAGGTTGTCCGCGGTGTCGCCCGCGGCCAGATGCTGTTTCCCTATTTCGACATCCGCGATCTCCATCGCGATCCGGTCAACGAGCTGACCGATCGCGAGCGGGCGCTTCTTGTCGCACTGTCGCGAGGTCTTTCCAACAAGGCGCTCGGGACAGAGTTTGGCATCAGTGTCAACACCGTGAAATTTCATCTCAAGAACCTGTTCGAGAAGCTCTCGATCGCCAATCGGGCCGAGGCCATCGCCTTCTATTATTCCTCGGGGCTTGCCGAACGGCTCGGGAAGGGGCAGTAGGCAGTAATCGAAGGCCACTAGGCAGTGTTAAAGAGGGAGATCGAGACACCATGAGCTTCTTCACCGTCGAGCAGGCGCCACCCCGGCTCAACCGCAGCGAGCTTGCCGTGCCGGGCAGCCAGCCGCAGCTCTTCGCCAAGGCGGCCGCATCGGCTGCCGATGTGATCTTCCTCGACCTCGAGGATGCGGTCGCCCCCGACGACAAGCCGGCGGCGCGCAGGAACATCATTGCCGCGCTCAACGAGCAAGACTGGGGGACCAAGACCGTCTCGGTCCGCATCAACGGCCTCGACACGCACTACATGTACCGCGATGTCGTCGACGTTCTCGAGCAGACCGGCGAGCGCCTCGACCTGATCATGATTCCCAAGGTCGGCACCGCCGCCGATGTCTATGCCGTCGACATGCTGGTCACCCAGATCGAGACCATGAAGCGCCGGCAGAAGCGGATCGGTTTCGAGCTCATCATCGAGACCGCGCTCGGCATGCAGAATGTCGAGGAGATCGCCGCCGCCAGCCGTCGCAACGAGTCGCTGCATTTCGGGGTCGCGGACTATGCCGCATCGACCCGGGCGCGGACGACCAATATCGGTGGCGCCAATCCCGACTATGCGGTGCTCACGGATGCCGATGGCGGCGCTGCGCGCCAGAGCCACTGGGGCGACATGTGGCATTATGCGCTCGCTCGCATGGGCGTGGCGGCACGCGCCAACGGTCTGCGCCCGATCGATGGACCGTTCGGCGATTTCGGCGACGCCGAAGGCTTCAAGGCGGCGGCGCGGCGGGCAGCCGCGCTCGGCTATGAGGGAAAATGGGCGATCCACCCCTCGCAGATCGCGCTCGCCAATGAGGTGATGAGCCCATCCGAGAAGGAGGTGACCCGCGCCAAGCGCATTCTCGTCGCAATGGACGAGGCGGCCAAGGCCGGCAAGGGAGCAGTGTCGCTCGACGGTCGGTTGATCGACTACGCCTCGATCCGCCAGGCCGAGGTCCTCGTCAAAAAGGCGGAGCAGATCGAGGCGGCGTCACGGAAATAGCGATCAGTTCCTGATCCCGCGCAGCCGCTCGGAACGACGTCGCAGCAGCTCGACCCCGATCAGCATCACGGTTGAGATGACGATCTGGACGGTGGCCGCAGCCGTGATGGTGGGGCTGATCATCTCGCGAATGCCGCTGAACATCTGCTTCGGCAAGGTCCGCTGCTCGGCGCTCGACAGAAACAGCGCCACCACCACCTCGTCGAAGGAGGTGACGAAGGCGAAAAGAGCGCCGCTGACCACGCCTGGCATGATCAGTGGCAGGATCACCTTGCGAAAGCTGAGCAGTGGCGGCGCGCCAAGGCCCTGCGCTGCCCGATCGAGGTTCCAGTCGAAGCTCGTGAGTGTCGCTGTCACCGTGATGACGACGAACGGTGCCGCCAGCACCGTGTGAGCCAGAACGAGGCCAGGGAACGTGCCGATCAGGCCGAAATAGCCGTAGAACATGAACACCGAGACCGCGGTGATGATGACGGGCACGATCATCGGAAGGATCAGCATCCCGAGGATGACACCGCGCCAGGGCAGGCTGGTGCGGCTCAAGCCCAGCGCCGCCACCGTGCCGAGCGCCGTCGCCAGGACCGTCACGCAGGCCGCGAGCTCGAGGCTGAGAATCATCGCATCGCGCCATCGCGCATTGCCGAAGAAGTCGCGATACCATTGCAGCGACAGGCCGGGCATCGGATAGCTGAAATAGGGCTCGGCATTGAAGGACAGCGGAACGATGGCGAGCACCGGCGCGATGAGAAACAGGAGCACGAGCCCGGTGAAGACGAGCGTGCCATAGTGGACGATTCTTTCCGGCAGGGTGGCATAAGTCGGCGGGCGGATCATGCTTCTCAACCGAGCTTCACCTTGTCGATCCCGACCAGGCGATTGTAGACATAGAACAGGACCAGCGTGGCGGCGAGCAGGATGGCGCTCAGGGCGCTCGCCTTGCCCCAATTGTTCTCGAGGTTCAACGTCGTGGCGATCACGCCGGAAATCATCTGGTCGGACGGGCCGCCGACTAGCGCCGGCGTTATGTAGTAGCCGAGCGACAGGATGAAGGTCAGCAGGCAGCCGGCGCCGATGCCGGGCAGCGTCAGCGGAAAATAGACCTTGAAGAAGGAGTAGAACGGGCCGCCGCCGAGCGAGCGGGCGGCGCGCATATAGGAGGGCGAGATCGACTTCATGACGCTGTAGATCGGCAGGATGGTGAAAGGCAGCTGGATGTGCGTCATCGCCACGATGGTGCCGAAGCGGCTGAATATCAGATGCAGCGGCTGCTCGGTGAGATTGACGAAGGCGAGGAAGTCGTTGATCGGCCCGTTGTCCTGCAGCAGCACGAACCACGCCGTGGTGCGCACCAGGAGCGATGTCCAGAACGGCACCAGCACCAGCACCATCAGCAGGTTTGAGATGCGTGGCGGCGTGGTGGCCAGAACATAGGCGACAGGATAGCCGAGAATCAGTGTGAGCACGGTGACGATGAGGCTGATCGAGAAGGTGCGCCAAAGCAGCGTGCGATAGATCGCCTGGTCGGCCGACACCGGAACCAGCCGGCCTTCCGCGTCGCGATCAATGTCAAGCACCCGCAGAAGGTAGAAGCTGGTGAAGATTTGGCCCGACTGCTTGATCTTCGCCCAGATCAGCCGGTCGCCCCATATCCGATCGGCGGCAATCATTTGCTCCTTGTACGGAGGAGCGTCGATTGCCGCTGCTTTCCGCGCGCTGGAGATGATGCGGCTGCGAATGCCGCTGATCTCGTAGTTCAGCCGTTTGGCGACGAAGGCGGCAGCGTTTCTTGCCTGCACGTCGTGGAAGTCGGCGACCAGCGCTGCATAAGCGGACTCGGAAGGAAGGTCCTTGCCGTCCCACTCGGCAAGCGCCGCGACAGTCTTCGGCAGGTTGCCGGCGATGCTCGGATCGATGACGGCGCGCGACAGCAGCAGCACGACCGGAATCGCGAAGGAGACGACAATGAAGAGGAACACCGGAAGAATGAGCGCGACCGCCCGCAGGTGACCGCGTCGCTCGGCGGCAGCGAGTTGTCTTCGGAGCTTGCTTCCGGTCGCGGATGGAGCAAGGGGAGGGGCTTGCCTCCCCTTGCCGAGAGTCTCTACTTCGCCAACCACACGTTGAACCGCTCACGCAGGCTGTCACCATTGTCAGCCCAGAACTTGGCGTCGACGATGAAGCCGGTCTTCATATTGTCGGGATTGGTCGGAAGATCCGGCTTGATCTTCGGATTGGTGTTGGCGATCGCCTCCTTGTTGCCGGGGCCGTAGGAAATGTAGTTGGTCTGGTCGGCCTGCCGATCGGGACGGCCGGCAAAGGCCATGAACTTGTAGGCCAGGTCCACCTTCTTGGACCCTTTCACCACGCTCCAGCCCTGCCAGTCGAGCGCCTCATGGTCCCACATGATCGCGAAGGGCTTCTTGTCCTCGTTGATCGCCTTGTAGATGCGGCCGTTCCATGCCGACGTCATGGTCACTTGTCCGTCAGCCAGAAGCTGTGGCGGCTGGGCGCCTGCCTCCCACCACACGACATTGCCCTTGATGCTGTCGAGCTTCTTGAAGGCCCGCTCGACCCCCTCCGGCGTTCCGAGCACGTTGTAGACATCCTTGATGTCGACGCCATCCGCCATCAGCGCCCATTCGAGATTGACGAACGGGTTCTTCTGGAGGCCGCGCTTTCCGGGGAATTTCTCGATGTCGAAGAAATCCTTGATGGTCTGCGGCGCCTCCTTGAACTTGGTCTTGTCATAGGCGAATACCGTTCCGTAGAGGATGCTGGGCACGACGCAGTCGCTGGCATCGGCACTGATGAATTGGTCGCGCTTCAGCCCGAGCTTGTCCCAGTCGATCTTCTCGAGGATGCCTTCGGCGCAGCCGGCGAGCACCGTCTGGGAGTCGTTCTCGACCACGTCCCAGGTGACGTTGCCGGATTCGACCATGGCACGCTGCTTGGCGATCTCGCCGTTGAATTCCTCCTCGACGATCTTGTCGCCGGTGTCCTTCATGAACGGTTCGAAAAAGGCCTTGCGGACGCTGTCCTGATAGGCGCCGCCCCACGAGACCACGGTCAGGCTGTCGGCGGCGACCGCCGGCATCGCAAGCCCGGCAGCCAGACCGCCAATCGCCAGGAATACCAGTCTTTTCTTCATTTTCTTCCTCCCTTCAAACGCGCCGCGAGCCGGCGCCTTCCGAGCCGAGCATCACATTGGATCGAGCGCTCGACAATCCTCTGTCGTCCATCCGACGATTACATTGTCGCCCATCGCAAGGGACGGTACACCGAGCTTGTTCGGCACCTTGACGATGAAGTCGGTGCTCCCGGCAATCGCCATGCGGGCACGGATATGGTCGCCCACATAGATCAGCTCCTCGATGCGACCCGACAGCGCATTGGCGACCGATCCCTCCGGCGGATTGATCTGCACGCGCTCGGGCCGAAGCGACAGCATGGTTGGCGCATCGAGTGCGGGTGGCTTGCTGGCGATGGCGGTGACCTGCTCGCCGCCGGCAAGCTCGACCCGGCAGAGATCGCCGTCGATTGCGCAGATCCGGCCGCGGAGGCGGTTGTTCTCACCAATGAACTGAGCGACGAAACTGTTGGCCGGCCGTTCGTAGATGGCATCGGGCGTGGCGAGCTGCTGGACGACGCCGTCGCGGAACACTGCAATGCGGTCCGACATGGTCAGCGCCTCCGCCTGATCGTGCGTGACGTAGACGAACGTGACCCCGACGCGATCGTGGATGCGCTTGATCTCGTATTGCATCTGTTCGCGCAACTGCTTGTCGAGAGCGCCGAGCGGCTCGTCCATGAGCACGAGCTCCGGGTCGAAAACCAGGGCACGGGCGACTGCAATGCGCTGCTGCTGGCCGCCGGAGAGCTGGCTCGGTCGGCGATCCTGCATCTTCGGCAGCTCGACCATGTCGAGGGCGCGCCTGACGCGATCATCCATCTCCGGCCGCGCCATCCGGCGAACCTGCAACGGAAACGCGAGGTTTTCGCGAACCGTCATGTGGGGAAAGAGAGCGTAGTTCTGGAATACCATGCCGATGTTTCGCTTGTGCGGCGGCAGGCGGCTGACCGGTCGCCCGGAAACGAAGATTTCGCCGGTGGTCGGCGGCTCGAAACCGGCCAGCATGAGCAGCGTCGTGGTCTTTCCCGAGCCGGAAGGTCCAAGGAGGGTGAGAAATTCGCCGCGGCCGATGGTGAGATTCAGATTTTGAACCACCAGGTTCGTGCCGTCGAAGCTCTTTTCGACGCCGCGGAATTCGACATGAGGGCTTTCGTGCGAACTGACCATCTACAATGGATCACACCAGGATTTGAGACATGACTCGAACCTATTTAGGTTGACCGACCGCAATGAAATATGACTAAACTTTGAAAGTAATTGTAGTAAGCACCAACCGGACCCTATGCTCCCCACAACGTAACGGGCAGCTCCAGAAAACTCAACCAAAAATAGAACTCCAGAGTGACCTCGTATGCAGAGTAAGTCATTGGTAATGCTTTTAACTGCTACAATTGCATTGGCTGTCAGTTGCGTGTTGGTGCTCGAAATCATCACCATTGAGGCGCCTGGCGTACTGCGGCCGATATTGATTTATGCGGCCATAGTTGCACCTCTTGTTTGCCAGATCTTCCCAACAACTGTGGCGCGCATGGCTTGGGTCCCTACGCTCGGATTTTTCGCAATAGCATTATTGGGTGGCATCGAGCGCCACGATCTTGCTTTGGATGTCTGGCTCCACGCGGCGCTGCTGGCCATCCTGCTCGCCGCCTATGCGACGCTGGTTCATCGCGCGGCATCCTGGGAGCAGGACCTGGCACGTGCGTTGACTTTCGTTTCACGAAGCGATCTCGCAGTTGCCGACGCAGTCGAGCGCGAACGGTTGAAGCGCTGCGAGGGCATCGTGGTGCTGTGCCATCGCCTCAATCAGCCGCTCAGCGTCCTGCATCTCAACTGGACGCGACCAGAATGCGCGCAAGGAGAGAGCCAGGACTGGAGCTTCGCATCGCAATTCGAACGGTTGAGCATGCGCGAGAACGTGCTGCAGCAGGTCGGGGCAACGATCCGCGAATCCGACATCGTCCTTTCTGACGGCACTCAGAACGGCCTGTTCGTGATCTGCCCCGCCACTTATGAGCGGGGCGCCGATCTTTTGGCCGGACGACTTGAAACGATGCTGCAGCGCGAATTCGCAGCGCGGGTGAAGCGATCTGTGGTCACCAGCGACAACCATGGATTTGTTCTTGCCGATTTGATGATCGCGGCACGAGACAGCAGCGCGCCGGCGCGCTCTGTCGAATATGGCGCCGTTGTTTCCTTGCGGTCGGAGGCTCCTTGAACCGCCGGACGGAATCGATCTGCGACGTGACGACGGACTATCTTGCGGGCCGGCAACGCAATGTTCGCGCCAAGCGGCTGTTCGATCTTGTGGTGGTGCTGTCGACGGCTCCGGTCTGGTTGTCGGTCGTCGGCATGCTTTGGCTTCTCGTCAGACTGAGCGATCCGCACGCCCCGGCATTGTGCTGGGAAGAACGCGTCGGGCGGCTGGGTCGACCCTTCAGGCTGGCAAGGATCCGAACGACGAGCCCCGATTGCCCAACGGGACGCGAGCAGCGCGTCACCAGGATCGGTGCGGTGCTGCGCAGCACCCATCTCGACGAGATGCCGCAGCTTTTCAACGTTCTTGCCGGCAGCATGAGCCTGGTCGGCCCCCGCCCGAGCGGGACGGCACGGCTCGAGCAGCGTCGCAGCTGGTGGCGCGGTCGCTACGATGCAGTCCCGGGCCTCACCGACCTCGGACAGCTGCGGCGTACCGGTATCGATAGTTTTGATGAACGAGCACGTTGTGACATTGCATATATTCGCAGCCAGAGCCCTCTGGGAGATCTTAGGCTCATCCTCGCAACGATCGCGCAGTGGCTGAGCTCCGAAAGCCCTCGAAGCTCGAGGATGCCCTAGGGCAGGGTGCCGGTGCCGTCATTCGGCCGCCCGGTTCTTCTCCTTGGCGAACGGACTGAGCCCCAGCCATTGCTGCATCGAGCGCGCCACCTCGGGATCGCCGATCAATTCCATCTGACCGCTATCGATCTCTTTTTTCACCGTCGACAGGCCCATCCATACCGTCGTCATGCTTTTGAGGGATGCCCGCACATAGAGGTCGATCTCGAAGCCCGGATTGGTCGAGCAGAGATCGACGGTGCTCCCGTCGATCACCAGCCACCAGGTCTGCTTGGCCGATTTCACGTCGGGATAGACGAAACTGATCGTGCACCGCCGGTGGGGCAGGGGCGTCGGATCGAGATGGCGGCGCATGTCCCACATCAGCAGCGATGGATCGAGGTTCTTCAAGGACAAAGTCGACTCGACCCAGCGTTGTCCCCAGCTGCCCAGCGACATGACGACCGGCCGGAGGTCCTCGCCGGCCTCGGTGAGCCGGTACTCGACCACCCCGGTCTGGGCGGTCGGGACGGACGTGATCACACCCGCTTCCTCGAGTTCCTTCAGGCGTTTGGACAGGAGCGTCGGCGACATCAGCGGCACGCCACGGCGCAGGTCGTTGAACCGCGTCGAACCGCACAACAGCTCGCGCACGACCAGCGCCGTCCAGCGCGAGCAGATGATCTCCGCCGCCATGGCCACCGGACAAAACTGACCGTAGCTGCCAAGTTCCTGGCGTTGCTGCATGCGTTCTCCCGAAGCCATCGCCCAGTCCAGATAATGTAGCGGCAGGCTTCGGCACAGTCACCAATCTCGTTGCCAGCAACACTGAACGAGCCGATTGTAGGAACCGCCGCTACACATCCTGGACTGGAGGGGTGTGGGGGCAGCTGCGAGGATGGGGCCAGTACAGAGGAGATCACCCCATGGGAATCACATCCGCAGCATCCATTGCAGATCCGTCTCCCCGCAGCGCCGCCGACACCGCGCGGGCGCTCGGCCCGGAGCTTGCTCGTCGCGCCAATTCTGTGACCGATGAGGATACTTATGTCGCCGAAAACATCGTTCTGCTGAAGGAGGCTGGCCTCGTCGAGGCCGGCGTGCCGCGCGAGCTCGGCGGCGGCGGGGCGGATGTCGACGATCTTGCGGCGATGCTTCGTTCGCTGGCCTATCATTGCGGCTCGACCAGCCTCGCCTTCTCCATGCATACCCATCAGGTGGCAATCCCCGCCTGGCGATGGCGCCATCAGAAGATCGCTGCCGTCGAGCCGCTGCTGCACCGCGTCGCCAAGGAGAGAATCATGCTCCTGTCGAGCGGTGGCTCCGATTGGATCGGCGGCTCGGGCAAGGCCGAGAAGGTCGAAGGAGGCTTTCGCATCACCGCGCGCAAGGTCTTCGCCTCCGGGGCGCCGACTGGCGACATTCTGATGACCGGGGCAATCCTCGACACCGAGGAAGGGCCGATGGTGCTGCATTTCGGCATTCCGATGAGCTCGCCCCATGTCAAGGTCCTCGACAATTGGCGGACTTTGGGCATGCGGGGCACCGGCTCGCATGACGTGCTGATCGACGGCCATGTCGTGCCCGAGGCGGCGGTGGCGGCTCGGCGCAAGGCCGGCGAGTGGCATCCGCTCTTCCAGATCATCGCCACCATCGCCTTTCCGCTCGTCTATTCGGTCTATCTCGGCGTCGCCGAGGGCGCCCGCGACATTGCCATCACTCTCGCCAAGCGCAGGGAGCCGTCGCGCCACGCGATCGAGCTCGCCGGCCGCATGGAGACCGAGCTGCAGGGAACCCGGCTGGCCGTCCGATCGATGCTCGATGCGGTGCGTCTCGATGCACCGTCGGCTGAGACCATCAACCAGGTGATGATCGGGCGGCAGCTTGCCGGCCGGCACGCCATTGCTTCGGTTGAATATGCGATGGAGCTGGCGGGCGGCGCCGGCTTCTATCGCGCCGCTGGCCTCGAACGGCGCTTTCGCGATATCCAGGCGGCACGCTATCACCCGCTGCAATCCGGTCCCCAGGCGGAATATGCCGGCGCCATGGCGCTCGGGCTGCCGATCGACAGGATCTACTGACGATCGCGATTCTGGCGATAAAGGCGCTCGGCGAGTCGCAGGAGCGCCCATCCCCAGAGGAGGGCGATGAGTGGCAGGGCGATCAGGACGGCGCCGAGCTTGAGGAGCGGGATCCACGGCCTGCGCGGTCCGCCACGCCAGCCGACCCTCTGAGCCATGGCAGCGCCAAGCGCGCTGTCGGGCGTGGCCTTGTGCTCGGGATAGAGGCTGCGGAACTTCGGCAGCTCGTACCAGCAATTGGCGTGATCGATGTCGCTGACATAGTCGGCCTCGGCAGTGCCGCGAGCTTCACTGCAGGCGATGGGAACGAGCGGTGTCGCCGAGCTCCGGATGCGCTCGGCGAAATCCGCGCGTTGGAACTCCTTCTGCACGGGGCGAAAGAACCAGGCGCCGACCGCGGTAAGGAACAGGATCGTGCAGATCACCCAGAACCGCAGCAAACCCTCACGGATCATCTCCATGGGGGCATGTTAGTTCGCGCGCGCTCCCTCGGCCATGCGCTCGATATACCAGCCGAGAAATTTCTCGACCTGGTTCTCGTTCGGTGAGAAGGGGCCGGGCTCATAGGCGGGGCTCGCGACGCCGAGCTGTTGCCAGCGCACGAAGGTCGCATCCTGCCCGTTGGTCGTTCGCCACACCTGCGTGAGGTTTTCCAGCTCGTAATCCTCACCCTCGATGGCATCCTTGTGCACCAGCCATTTGGTCCTGAGCAGCGTGGTTTCAGGGCTGATCGGCAGGATATCGAAAATGACCGCGTGATCGCTCAGAAAGTGATTCCACGAATTGGGCTGGGTGTGAAGCGACAGCGCCCCGAGCCGCGGTGTCTCGAAGCGACCGAGCAGCCGCTTCGATGCAACCCGTGTATCGACCGTGTAGGATTCGCCATGATTGTCGAGTGCCAGGCGCTCCAGGCGAAACGCGGTGGGACGGCCGTCGAGATGCTCGACAAGGCGCCAGGGCAGGCCGTTCTTGTCCCAAATGTCGATCATCTCGCCCTGGATGCGACGGTAGCGTTCGTAATAGGCGCGTTGCCGGGGCTTCACATCGGCCTCGCTGTGGGCGAAGAACTGGAAGAAGATCTTGATGAGCTCGGGATGCCCGCCGCAATGGTAGCATTCCCGGTTGTTCTCCATCACCGCCTTCCAGTTTCCGGCGACCACCACGTCCTCCTGCTTGGCGATCTTGCAACTCCTGAGGTCGTGCGGGTCGAGATAGGGCGTGACGATCTCCTCCATCTCGAGATAATCCGCCGGCGGATCATCGGCGAGGCACATGAAAAGAAGCCCGCTCATGGTGCGCAGATGCACCGGCTTGAGGCCGAGGCATGCCTGGTCGACATCGGGGGCGAGATGCTCGGCGAACGCCAGCAGACCGGAAAGGTCGTAGGTCCAGCGATGATAGCGGCAGACCAGCTTGGCGGCCGAGCCGCGCTCGTCATTGACGATGCGGGCGCCGCGATGGCGGCACACATTGTGGAAGGCGCGCACCACCCTGTCGGCGCCGCGCACGATGATGACCGAGTAGCGGCCGAAGCCGACCACCGTATAATCGCCGGGCTCCGGCACATCCGCTTCCACTCCGACATGGATCCAGTGGCGGGCCCAGATGGTCTCGAGGTCGGCCTCGAACACTTCGTCGCTCAGATAGAATGGCGCTTCCAGGCTGTAGCCGGGCCTACGGCGCGCGACCAGCGGGGCCACTGACATTCGATGGTTCCTCGATCGCTGAATTTGCTGGCTTGCATCGCACCACACATGCCGGCTAACGTCAATGAATGAATTGAGTGTTCACAGAGTGAACTCATCCATGCGCTTCGAGCTCACCTCGGACCAGCGACAGCTCCAGGATCTGGCGCGCGACTTCGCAAATCGCGAGCTGCGGCCGCTGGCGGAGGAGATCGAGCACAGCAACGAGCCGCTGTCGCGGGAGTGCCTGCGGCAGCTGGGCGCGATGGGGTTCCTCGGCATCAATGTCGATGAGCGCTATGGCGGCCAGGGCTTGAGCGACCTCGATGCCTTGCTGGTGCTCGAGGAGTTCGCCAAGGTTCACCCCGCCGTCGCCTTCCCGGTTTTCGAGAGCTGCGTCGGGCCGGTCAAGGCGATCGAGCGACTCGGCAATGAAGCCTTGAAAGCACGGTTGATTCCACAGGTGTGCCGCGGCGAGCTGACGGTGGCGATCGCGATGTCGGAGCCCGATGCCGGCACGGCACTGACCGATCTCGCAACCCGCGCCGTCAAGCATGACGATGGATGGATCGTCAACGGACAAAAACGCTGGTGCAGCGGCGGCGGTCATGCCGAGGGCTATCTCGTCTATTGCCGCTTTGGTGAGATCGAAGGCAGCAAGGGTATCGGCGCAGTCTATGTCGAGCGCGATCAGAGCGGCGTGTCTTTCGGCAAGCGCGAGCACCTCATGGGCTTTCGCGGCATCCACACCGCCGACATCTTCTTCGATCAGGTGCGTGTGCCCGTCGATCATCTGGTCGTGCCGGCAGGATCGTTTGGCAAGCTGATGGAGGCATTCGATCTCGAGCGCTGCGGCAACTCCACCATGTGCCTCGGTCTCGCCGCCGGTGCGCTCGGTGAGGCGATCGCCTATGTTCAGGAGCGCCGGCAGTTCGGCAAGCCGATCGTCGAGTTCCAGGCGGTTCAGCTCAAGCTCGCCGAGATGGCAATTGGGGTCGAGGCAGCGCGGCTGATGATCCACAAGGCGGTGGCGGCGAGGGACGCCGAGTTCCCTTCGGTGTTGCTGAGCAGCATGGCCAAATGCTTCGCCAACGAAATGGCGCGCGACGTGTGCGGCAAGGCGGTGCAGCTGATGGGCGGTTATGGCTATTCGAAGGCGTTCGCCGCCGAGCAGCGGCTGCGCGATGCCTGGGGCTGGGGGATCGCCGGCGGCACCATCGACATCCAGAAGGTCAATATCGCCTCGGCGCTGATCGGGCGCCGGTTCAACCAGCGGAGCTGAACGATGATCGGGGCGCTTGGCAATTTGCGGGTCATCGAGCTGGCACGGGTGCTGGCCGGGCCGTGGGCGGCGCAGACGCTTGCCGACCTTGGCGCCGATGTCGTCAAGGTGGAGCATCCCGGTCGCGGCGACGACACCCGTGCCTGGGGGCCGCCCTATATGACACCGCCCGGCGAAGCGACCGGCTCCGGCGAGTCGGCCTATTATCTGTGCACGAACCGAAACAAGCGCTCGATCGCCATCGATTTTGCCAATCGCGAGGGCAGCAACCTGGTTCGCGACCTGGTCCGCACGGCGGACATCGTGATCGAGAACTTCCGTCCGGGAGCGCTTGCGAAATACGGCCTCGACTATCAAAGCCTGGTGCGCGACAACCCGCGCCTGATCTACTGCTCCATCACCGCCTTCGGTCAGTCGGGTCCCTTTAATCAGCGCCCGGGGTATGATTTCGCGATCCAAGGCATTGGCGGTCTGATGAGCCTGACCGGCGTCGCCGACGGCGAACCGGGCGCCGGCCCCATGAAAGTGGGCGTTGCGGTCACCGATCTCTCGGCCGGCCTCTATGCCACGATCGGCGTCCTTGCCGCGGTGAACGCCCGCCACCTCACCGGCCGCGGCCAGCATCTCGATCTCAGCCTGTTCGACACCCAGATCGCCATGCTCGCCAATCAGGCGTCGAACTACCTCGTGTCGGGCGAGGCGCCGCGGCGCATGGGCAACAGCCATCCCAATGTCGTTCCGTATCAGGCCTTCGCCACCGCCGACGGCCATCTCATTCTGGCGGTGGGGAGCGACGAGCAGTTCCGGCGCCTGTGCCATGAGCTGGCGCGGCCCGAATTGGCCGATGATAGCCGCTTCGCGACCAATCGGGGGCGGGTCGAGAACCGCAACGCGCTCATTCCCGAGCTCGCGCAGGCGCTCGAGCAGCGCGCCACCGCGGCATGGCTCCAAGCCTTCGAGGCCGTCGGAATTCCCTGTGCACCGATCAACAGGATCGACCAGGTCTTCGCCGAGCCGCAGGCCGCGGCGCGCAACATCCGCATCGAGCTCGATCATCCCTATGGCGTGGTGCCGACGGTTGCGAGCCCGGTCCGGCTCTCCGATACCCCGCCGCACTACCGCCGTGCGCCGCCGCTGCTTGGTGAGCATACGGAGGAGATCTTGCGTGACGAGCTCAAGCTCGGCGCGGGGCGGATCGGAGAGTTGCGCGCCGCCGGGGTGGTGCGCTGAGGCGGGAAGGGTAGTGGCATGACCGCCTTCGAACCGGTAACCTCAGTCCTTCGCGCCTTCGAGGTGTTGCGGATCATCAACGAGCGTGACCAGGCGACGGTGACCGAGATTCATCGCGTGTCGGGACTCCCCAAGCCGACGATCCTGCGGATGATCGAGACGCTGATCGCGGCCGGTTATGTGGTTCGCGAGTACGACCGACCGGCCTACGTCGCGACCGGCAAGTGCCTGCTGCTCAGCAATGGCTTTCGCGCTCATGACCGGCTCACCGCGGTGGCGGCGCCGATGCTGGCGGCGTTCCGGCGAAAGATCGGCTGGCCGTCCGACATCGGCATCTTTGACGGCGATGCGATGGTGATCGCGGCGACAAGCCGCGATCTCGGCGTGCTCGTCCTCAATCGCAAGATCGGCACGCGCACGCCGCTTCTGCTCAGCGCGTTGGGCCGCGCCTATTTCGCCTTCTGCGAGGATGCCGAATGCGAGCGCATCATCGAGCGGCTGAAGCAGTCGGCCAATCCACTCGATCAGATCGCCAGGTCGCCCGAACGTGTCGAGAGCCTGCGCCGCGAGACGCGGCGGCGGGGGTTTTCGGTGACGGACAAGCGCTATCTCGACTCCGCCTATGACGGCCTGATCTGGGGCATCGGCGTGCCGATCATCGCCGATGGCAAGGTGGCAGCGGCGATGAACGTGATGTTCTTGCGCAGCGCCATGACGCTCGAGGCCGGCATTGCCGGACTCGTCCCGGTGCTTCAGGCCGCCGCGCGCGAGATCGGCAATGCCGTGGCCCAGCAATCCTTCGGCATCGCTTTGCGCAGCCCGCCGCATGCCGATCATCGCAAGACGCAGGCGAGGGTGGCTCGATGACCGATGCACTTCAACGCAGCCAGGTTTTTCCCGAGAAGGCGTTGCCGGATCCGCTGGCGCTGATCGCCGAAGCGCGCGAGACCGCAAGGACGGTGACCGTCCAATCCTCGCCCTTCCTGTCCACCTACGGGGTCGGCTGCGAGATCGACTACAAGCGTCGATGCACTGCCGATCAGCGGGTGATGATGCATGCCCAGATCGGCTTCCGCGATCTCGACAAGAGCCGCCGGGCATGGGCCGAGATCTGGGAGGCGCTGGACAAGGCCGGCCACCGCGTCGACCGCTATGGCATCTGCCTCGATTGGAGCATGGGCTATCCGGCGGCCAGGCGCAGGGACATGCCGCGCGGCACCGGCCTCATCATGAAGGATCTCGACGATTGGCGCGCCCTGACCGGCATGGCCCCGGTGGCGCCGCATTTCGGCGATTTCGTCATCGGCACACCGGCGGCCTTCGAGAACACCATCGCCGCGCTGCTGTGCGGCTCCACCTCGGTCGGCAATCTCGGGCAGTACTTCGCCTTCCGGCAGCCGCATTGGGACGACGACATCTTCACCACGGCGGAGTCGCTGAAGGCGATCGCTCTCACCGCCGCCCAGCCGGTGCCGATCATCGTCCATTCGAGCCTCGATGACGGTTTCGCGTCGATGTTCACCGATCTCGCCTGCTCGCTGGGCGCCATCCTGCTCGAGCAATATATCGTCGATGATCTGCTCGGCGGTCACAGCTCCTATTCCTACGGCAACACCTATGCCCGGCCCGACCTGCGGCTTGCCTTCCAGCGCGCCGCCCAGAAGGTCACCCGCACGCCAGGCACCATGATCTACGGCGCGACGACGATGTACGGCCCGAACCACGCCGAGAACTACGCCGCGCTCGCCACCTATCTCCGCATCGACATCTATGGCGAGCGGACGCGTCCCGCCGGCCACGCCGTCAATCCGACGCCCGTCACCGAGGCGGAGCGGATCCCCGATATCGACGAGATCATCGATGTCCATTTGTTCGCCAACCGTCTGGTCGCCCTCGAGTCGACGCTGGATGAGATTGCACGCGAGGATGCCGTGGATGCGCTTGCCGATCGGATCGTCGAAGGCGGCAAGCGGTTCCGTGCCAATGTGCTGAGCGGCTTCGAGGCGGCAGGAATCGACATCACCAACCCCTTCGAGATGCTGCTCGCCATTCGCCGGGTCGGCTCGAAGCGTCTCGAGACGCTGTTCGGGCCGGGAGCGCCGGCGCCGCAGCGCTTGCGCGGCCGCGTTCCGATCGCCCGCTCCTATTCGATCGAGCAGCTCGAGCATGATGGCGAAGGGCTGGTCGGCCGGCTGGCGCGCTCGGAGCGCGACCGGATCGCGCGCGCCCGGCTGAAGGCCTGCGTCGCCACCACCGACGTCCATGAATACGGCAAGATCCTCGTGGAGTCGGTGCTGCGCCAGCTCGATGTCGAGATCATCGATGGCGGCATCTCGACCGATCCCAACGACCTGGTCGACCAGGCGGTGACGACCGGCGCCGACTTCATCGCGCTCTCCTCCTACAACGGCGTGGCGCTTCAGTTCTTCACCCAGCTCAAGGGCGAGCTCGAGGCACGAAACAGCTCGCTGCCGGTGTTCATTGGTGGCAAGCTCAACCGGATACCCGATGGCAGCAACACGAGCCTGCCGGTCGATATCAGCGAGGAGCTTGCCTCGGCCGGTGCGACGGTGTGCCGATCCGTCGACAGCATGGTCGCAGCACTTGGCGAGATTGCGCGCGCCCCGAGGTCGGACACCCGCAGGTGACGCTCCTCTCTGGTATCCCAGAAGGATGCGGAAGGGAGCGACCATGACGGCCTGGCCTCACTTTTGCGTGAAGGGTCCGTGGCTCCTGCTCGTCGTTGCCTTCGGCATTTGCGGGACGGCAGGTGCCGCCGAGGACGGCAAGGCGCTGTTCGAGAAGAATTGCGGCGTCTGCCATGTTGTCGCCAGCAGTGAGCCGCCGCGTCAGGGACCCTATCTCGCCGGTGTCGTCGGACGTCACGCCGGCAAGATCGAGAACTTCCCCTATTCGAATGGACTGAAGTCCGCGACCTTCGATTGGACGCCGGAAAAGCTCGACCAGTGGATCGCCGATCCGCAGGCGCTCATCCAGGACAGCTACATGATGTACAAGCAGGCCGATCCGGCGATCAGGACCGCCATTATCGGCTATCTGGCAACACTGAAAGCACAATGACAGGCAAGGGAGCGATGCCATGGCCAAGCCGATCCACATGATGATCCGGGTGCTGGACGAGAGGAAATCGGTGGACTTCTACCGCAAGGCCTTCGGCCTCGAGATCGCCGACCGCTTTCCCTTCGACGACTTCACCCTCGTCTATCTGCGTGGGCCGGAGTCCGATTTCGAGGTCGAGCTCACCATCAACCATGGCCGCAGCGAAGCCTACACGCACGGCACCGGCTACGGCCATGTCGCGGTCGCGGTCGACGATATCGAGGCGGAGCACGAGCGGCTCGAGAAGCTTGGATTGGAGCCTGGGCCGGTGAAGGAGTTCCATCGGGACGGCGGACTAATGGCAAAATTCTTCTTTCTCCAGGACCCGGACGGGTACAAGATCGAAGTCCTGCAGCGACACGGCCGCTACCGATAGTGGCGGCGACCGGGGCGGAGACCCGGCTGCTCTCAGGGAGGAGCTCATGACAGAAAGCGGCAACGGCGCCGGGCTTTCCCGGCGGACGATACTCAAGACAGCCGGTTCCGGACTCATCATTGCGGCCATCACGCCGGCCGGCTTGATTCTCGGTCGCAAGGCCTGGTCGGCGAGCGCGGAGGCCCTGAAGCCCGAGACCTATGCGACTCTCGTCCAGATGTCGCGCGATATCTATCCGCATTCGAGGCTCGAGGACAAATTCTACGCTGCCGCGGTGTCGGCTCTCGACGCAGCGGCCAAGGCCGACGAGGCGGTGAAGAAGGCGCTCGAGGACGGCGTTGCCGCGCTCGATGACGCCGCACGCAAGGCCAAGGATGCAAAATATCTCGCTATCGACAGCGCCGAAACTCGGACATCCCTTCTGCATGATATCGAGACCAGCGCCTTCTTCCAGAAGGTGCGCGGCAACCTCATCACTGGCATCTACAACAACAAGGAGGTGTGGCCGCTGTTCGGCTATGAGGGCGAGTCGGCATCGAAAGGCGGTTATCTCCACCGCGGCTTCGACGACGTCACCTGGCTCTAATTCAAGAGGCTGAACATGACTGCGAAATTCGACGTCAATGATGACAGCGTCGTCGTCGTGATCGGCTCCGGCGCCGGCGGTGGGACGCTCGGTGCGGAGCTGGCGATGAAGGGCGTCAAGACCCTGATCCTCGAAGCCGGCGGGCGTCACGAGATTCCCGATTTCCAGAATGACGAATGGGGCTCCTTCAGCCAGATATCGTGGCTCGACAAGCGCACCACCTCGGGCAATTGGCGGGTTGCGACGGACTTCTCGGGCCTCCCGGCCTGGATCGTCAAGGCGGTCGGCGGCTCGACCATCCACTGGGCCGGTGCCAGCCTGCGCTTCCAGGACCACGAGTGGAAGGCGCGCAGCACCTATGGCGAGGTCAAGGGTGCCAATCTGCTCGACTGGCCGATCGACAGCGCCGAGATGGAGCGCTGGTACACCATGGCCGAGGATAGAATGGGTGTGACGCGCACCCATGGCATCCCGGGCCTTCCCGGCAACAACAACTTCAAGGTCCTCGAGGCCGGCGCCAAGAAGGTCGGCTACAAGGAGGTCCATACCGGGCGCATGGCGATCAATTCGCAGCCGCGCGACGGCCGCGGCTCCTGCCAGCAGATCGGCTTCTGCTTCCAGGGCTGCAAGTCGGGCGCGAAATGGTCGACACTCTATGTCGAGATCCCCAAGGGCGAGAAGACGGGCAATCTCGAGGTCCGGCCCAATGCGCAGGTGCTCAAGATCGAGCATGATGCTTCGGGCAAGATCACCGGCGTCGTCTATGCCGACAAGGAGGGCAAGCAGATTCGCCAGAGGGCGCGCGTCGTCTGCGTCGCCGGCAACAGCATCGAGAGTCCGCGGCTTTTGCTGAACTCCTCCTCCTCGATGTTCCCCAATGGCCTGGCGAATTCCTCGGGCCAGGTCGGGAAGAACTACATGCGGCACATGACGGGGTCGGTCTATGCCGCCTTCGACAAGCCGGTGCACATGTTTCGCGGCACCACCATGGCCGGCATCATCCAGGATGAGGCGGCGCACAAGCCGGAGCGCGGTTTCGTCGGCGGTTTCGAGATGGAGACCTTGTCGCTGGGATTGCCCTTCATGGCCGCCTTCCTCGATCCCGGAGCCTGGGGCAAGGACTATGCCTCGTGGCTCGACAATTACGACAAGATGGCCGGCATGTGGCTCGTCGGCGAGGACATGCCCCAGGAGAAGAATGGGGTAACGCTGCATGCGACCGAGAAGGATCAGTACGGGTTGCCGGTCCCGGACGTCCATTTCGACGACCATGCCAACGATACCGCGATGCGCAACCATGCCTATGCCCAGGGTGAGGAGGTCTACAAATCGGCTGGTGCGATGAAGACCTTCCGGACGCCGCCCTATCCGTCCACGCACAATCTTGGCACCAACCGCATGAGCGAGAATCCGCGGGACGGCGTGGTCGACAAGAACGGCCGCACCCACGATGTCAAGAACCTGTTCGTCTCGGATGGCAGCCAGTTCACCACCGGCGCGGCGGAGAATCCGACATTGACCATAGTGTCGCTGGCGCTGCGCCAGGCGGACCACATCGCCTCGGAAATGAGCAAGGGCAATCTGTAGGGTAGCCCTGGCGATAGGGCAGTAGGCAGTAGGGAAGGGCATCGCTCACGACCAACTGCCTATTTGCCTACTGCCTTTTCACTCACTTGTTGCACTTCCGTTCATCTCCCGTTTTGGAATCGAGGCCTAGTGTCCGGCTCTCAAACCGAGCCAGGCATCGATAGGACATTGGAAATGTGCGGAATTGTTGCAGTCTTCTCCCGCCGCGAGCGGATTGCGGACAGCGTGATCGAGCGCGCCACCGGCAGCCTTCATCACCGCGGCCCGGATGGGCGGCGCCATTGGATCTCGTCCGACCGGCGTGTCGGCCTTGGCCATGCGCGACTCAGCATCATCGATCTGAAGACCGGAGATCAGCCGATCGCCAGCGAGGACGAACGGACGCGGATCGTCGCGAATGGCGAGTTCTACGGCTATGAGGCGGTCCAACGGGACCTCGAGGCTGCCGGTCACCACCTGCGCACCCGCTCCGACAGCGAGATTGCGCTTCATCTCTATGAGGATCTCGGTCCCCAATGCCTGCACCGCTTGCGCGGCGAGTTCGCCTTTGTCCTCTTCGACGAGCGCAACCGCCTGCTCTTCGCCGCACGCGACCGGTTCGGCATCAAGCCGCTGTTCTATGCCTGGCATGGTGGCACGCTCTATCTCGCCTCCGAGGTGAAGGCACTGTTCGCCGCCGGCGTGCCGGCGCGCTGGGATGCCGAGTCGCTCTACCATATGATGGAGTCGGGCGGGCATCAGATGCGCACCCTGTATGAGGGCGTCTTTCAGGTGCCGCCGGGCCATTACCTCATCGCCACCGATCGGCACGTCGAGGTGATGCGCTATTGGGATTTCGACTATCCGGAAGCCGATGCATCGCGGCCGCTGCGCACCAATGCGGACTATGCAGCCGAGCTCCGGCACGCGCTCGAGGAGGCGGTCCGCTTGCGCCTCAGGGCCGATGTTCCGGTTGGCTGCTATCTGAGCGGCGGTCTCGATTCCTGCTCGGTCCTCGGTCTTGCGGCACGCCACCATCCCGAGCCCATCCGCGCCTTCACCCTGACCTTCGACCGCAGCGATTATGACGAGGGTGCAATCGCTGAGGAGATGGCCGAGAAGGCCGGCGCCTCATTCTATCCGATCCCGATCCGGCAGGAGGATCTGGCGGACCATTTCGCCGACGCCATCGCCCAGAGCGAGACGCTTTGCTTCAATGCCCATGGCGTCGCCAAATATCTTTTGAGCCGTGCAGTGCGCAATGCCGGCTACAAGGTGGTGCTGACCGGCGAAGGCTCGGACGAGATCCTTGGCGGCTATGCGCATTTCCGCCGCGACATGTTGCTCCACAATCGCGAAGGGCAGGACCCGAAGGTGGTGGCCGCGTTGCTCGAGGATCTGAGCAGGCTCAATCCCGTGTCGCGCGGCCTGCTGCTGCCCGACGGCGAGGCGGGATCGCTCGACACGGTGCGGCGCCTCCTCGGCTTTGTTCCGTCATGGATCGAGACTTTCTCCGCCCGCGGCGAGAAGATGCGGTCGCTGCTCGGCAAGGATTTCCTCGAGCGCTTCGGTGAACGGGAAAGCTTCCGTTCGCTGATGGGCGACGTCGATGTCCATGGCCAGCTCGCAGGTCGCGAGCCGCTCCACCAATCGCTTTATCTGTGGGCCAAGACGGTGCTGCCCTCCTATATTCTCACCATGCTGGGTGACCGGATGGAGATGGCGCATTCGATCGAGGGGCGTGTGCCGTTTCTCGATCATCATGTGGTCGAGGTCCTAAGGTCGCAGCCGGCGGCACAGAAGATCCGCGGCATGACCGAGAAATTCGTGCTGCGCGAGGCGGCTCAGGATGTTCTCACCGATACGGTCTACCGGCGACAGAAGCACCCCTTTCTGAGCCCGCCGGCGACGCTCAATCCCGACAAAGGCCTGAACGCGCTGGTTCAGGATACCCTGCGCGGACGGGTGTTCGGCGCGCTTCCGTTTTTCGACCAGAAACAAGTGATCAAGCTGCTCGACCGTCTTCCGAGCGCGGAAGAAGGGGCGCGGGTGGCCTGGGATCAGCCATTGATGATGCTGACCAGCGCCGCCGTCCTGCATGACCGTTATGGTCTAGCGGCCTGATTGCTGGAACGACTAGCTGTGGTCGTTTGGCAACAGTTGGGCGAAATCGCGATCCCTCCTGTTCACGAGCCGCTTTTTGCCCTGTTTCGGCTCCTTCTTCGTCATTCAAATCGCAATGAGGCGGTTTTTATGGCGGGGTAGGACATGACCGAAGGCTCGGTGTTCCGCGTGGTGCTGATCAAGCCGTCGCACTACGACGATGATGGCTACCCGATTCGATGGCTCAGCTCCTACGTTCCGTCCAACACGCTGGCCGCGGTCTATGGGCTGGCGGACGATGCGCGGCGCCGCAAGATCCTCGGCGAGCGCACCGAGATGGTGCTCCAGGCGTTGGACGAGACCAACACCCGCATCCAGCCGGACCGTATCATCGCGGACATCTTGCGTGGCGGCGGGCGCGGCCTTGTGGCGATCGTCGGGGTCCAGTCGAACCAGTTTCCGCGCGCGGTGGATCTGGCGAGGCCCATTGCCGCCGCCGGCATTCCGGTGGCCATCGGCGGTTTTCACGTCTCGGGGTGCCTGGCCATGCTTCCCGCCCTGCCGCCGGAGATCGCCGAGGCGCAACAGGCCGGCATCTCGCTCTTTGCTGGCGAGGCGGAGTGCGGCCGGCTCGACCAGGTGCTGACCGATGCCTATAACGGCGCGCTCGCACCGATCTACAATTTCATGAACGACCTTCCCGGGCTCGAAGGCGAGCCGACGCCCTTCCTGCCGCGCGACGCGACGGCCAAGGTGAGCTCGATGTTCTCGAGCTTCGATCTCGGCCGCGGTTGCCCTTTCCAATGCTCCTTCTGCACCATCATCAATGTGCAGGGTCGCAAGAGCCGCTTCCGCTCGCCTGACGATCTTGAGCGGATCATCATGGAGAACCACGCTCAGGGCATTCATTGCTTCTTCATCACCGACGACAATTTTGCCCGCAACAAGGACTGGGAGATCCTGCTCGACCGGATGATCGTTTTGCGCAAGGCCCGTAAGCTGCCGCTCAACATCATCATCCAGGTCGACACCATGTGCCACAAGACGCCGGGCTTCATCGAGAAGGCGGCGGCAGCCGGCGTCCGGCGGGTGTTCATCGGCCTCGAGAACATCAACCCCGACAATCTGATGGCAGCCAAGAAGCGCCAGAACAAGATCACCGAATATCGCCGCATGCTGCAGAAATGGCGGGCGCATGGGGTGATCACCTATGCCGGCTACATTCTCGGCTTCCCGGCCGACACCAAGGAATCGATCCTGCGCGACGTCGAGATCATCAAGAAGGAGCTGCCGGTCGACATCCTCGAATTCTTCTTCCTGACGCCGCTGCCCGGCTCCGAGGACCACAAGAAGATGCTCGAGGCCGGCGTGTGGATGGACAGCGATCTCAACAAGTACAATCTGAACAAGCGGGTGACCCATCACCCGAAGATGACCGATGTCGAATGGGAGGAGGCCTATCACGCGGCTTGGGCGAGCTGGTTCGACACGGCCCATCTCGAGACGGTGCTCCGGCGTCACGCGGTGCTCAAGCGACAGGGTCCCGGCCGCAAGCGGCTGCTCAGGGTCTTGCGCTTCTGGAGCGAATTTCAGCTCCTGTTCGCCGCCGAAGGGGTGCACCCTCTCGAGGGCGGCGTGCTGCGGATGAAGAACCGGCTCGACCGCCGGCCGGGCATGCCGATCGAGAGCCCGCTTCTCTGGTATCCGAAGCTCGCCGGCGAGACCCTTCGCAAGCTCTGGGTCTATGGATCGCTGCTCTACCGCAATTGGCGGATCTATCGGCGCGTCCTCGCCGATCCCGAACGGGGGCACTATCTCGACCTCGCCATCACGCCGCCCTCGGATGAGGAGTTCGAGCAGCTTGCCATCTATTCCGGCACCTTCGGCGGCGCCTCGGCGGTCGACAAGATGCACCGCGACAACGAGCGCCAGATCCGGGTCCGCGGGGGCCGGGAGAAGGAAGTGGAGGTGGTGAGGCAGTAGGGCAGTTGGTGCTGAGCGCTGCCTACCGCCTATTTGCCCACTGCCTCCAAACCAACGCTGGACTCCCGATCCCGAATTGATATGTTATAACATATCAGTTCGGGTGTGGGAGCAAACGGATGAAGCTCGCTTTGGCCGCATTGGTCGCGCTGTCGCTGGTTCTGCCGGTGCGGGCGGCCGAAAAGATCCAGGTGGTGGCTAGTTTCAGCATCTTGGGCGACATGGCTGCCGAAATTGCCGGCGACAAGGCCGATATTCTGGTCCTGGTCGGGCCGAATGGCGATGCCCACGCCTTCGAACCATCGCCGGCGGACGCCAAAAAGCTGAGCGATGCCGAGCTCGTCCTCGTCAATGGTCTTGCCCTGGACGGTTGGATGGATCGCCTCGCCAAGGCCAGCGGCTACACCGGACCTGTGGTGATCGCGAGCAGCGGGATCGAGCCGCGCACCATGATCGAGGAGGAATCCGGCAGCAGCGAAACCGTCGTTGATCCGCATGCCTGGCAGGACCTTTCCAATGGCGTCGTCTATGTCTCAAACATCGTGGAGGCGCTTGCCAAGGCGGACCCCTCCAACGCCGCCGATTACCGCGCGCGGGGAGAGCGATATATCGGCAGATTGCGGGCGCTCGACGCCGACATCCGCCGCGAGATCGCCAAGGTGCCGCCGGCCAGGCGCCGGGTCATCACCAGCCACGATGCCTTCGGCTACTTCGCCGGCGCCTATGGCGTGGAGTTTCTCGCGCCGGAGGGGATCAGCACCGAATCCGAGCCATCCGCGAGCGATCTGGCACGGTTGATCGACCAGATCAGGCGCGAAGGCATCAAGACTCTGTTCGTCGAGAACGTCGCCGATCCACGAATGATCAGAATGATCGCGAGCGAGACCGGCGCCGAGATTGGCGGCACGCTCTTCTCCGACGCCATTTCGCCACCGGATGGACCTGCCCCCCACTATGTCGACATGTTCACCAACAACGTTCCTAAATTGGTGGCTGCAATGCTCAAGAACTAACCCATGGTGATGCCAGCTCTGCGGTGACGTCATCTGACATCGGCATGCTGGAGCGGGAGAACACCGAGTTCATGACGGCCAACATCCCCGGCGCCGGGCTCCTGCTGCAGCCCGAGCACGTGAAGGGACAATAGCGGCAAGCCGGAGGTCAAATGACTCCGTCGCGTCGCAATTCCTCGATCCTTGCTTTGTTGAAGCCCCAATCGCCGAGCGCCGAGCTGTTGTGCTCGCCGATCGTCGGCGGCGGCCCCTGCACCGCCGTCGGCGTCGCGGCAAAACGGGGTGCCGGAGTCGGCTGTACCACACCGGCGATCTCGACGAAGGTGTTGCGCGCGCGATTGTGGTGGTGGGCGGGTGCCTCGTCCATGTCGAGAACAGGAGCGAAGCAGGCATCGCTCCCTTCCAGGATCGCGCACCACTCCGCCTGCGACTTGCTGGCGATCACGGCTGCGATCTTCTCCTTGAGGATCGGCCAGCCTTCGCGCTCCATCTGCGGCGAGGAAGCCTGATTGGTGAGCCCCGTCTTCTCCAGCAGCAGCGCATAGAATTGCGGTTCGATCGCACCGAACGCGACCCACCTGTCGTCGGCGCAACGATAGATGTTGTAGAACGGCGCACCGCCATCGAGCATGTTGCTGGCGCGCCGAGGACCATGCGTGCCGGCCGCGCTCATTCCATAGAAATGGGACATCAGCGAAGCCGCCCCGTCGCACATCGCCGCGTCGACCACCTGACCTTCGCCGGTTTGCCGCGCGTGAATCAATGCTGCAAGGAGACCCATGGCGAGGTAGAGCGCTCCGCCGCCATAATCCCCGATGAGATTGAGCGGCACCACCGGCCGCTCTCTTGTGCCGATCGCATGCAATGCTCCCGATATCGCAATGTAGTTGATGTCATGGCCGGCGGCGTGAGCAAGCGGCCCGCTCTGGCCCCAACCCGTCATCCGGCCATAGACGAGTTTCGGATTGGCCTTCAGTGCGGTATCGGGTCCGAGCCCCAGCCGCTCCATGACGCCGGGGCGATAGACCTCGAACACCACCTCGGCCCGTTGAAACAGTTCGAGGCAGAGCGCGACCGCTGCCGGAGTCTTGAGGTCGAGCGCGAGCGACCGCCGCCCCCGTTGAGTGATCTGATGCGGAGCAGCCGGCCTTGCATCCGTGCGGTCGATGCGAATGACATCGGCGCCCATATCCGACAGAAGCATGCCGCAAAACGGTCCTGGACCGATGCCGGCAAACTCGACGATGCGGATTCCGCGCAATGGTCCCTGTCCCAAGGAATTCTCCCATGAAGACCAGCGCTGATGCTATGTCTCGATCACCGGCATGGATAGGCTTCGACCAGGCTTTCCAGTGCCACATCGGTGAACTCGCGGTTCATCTGCTCGGGATGGCTCTTGGCGAAGGCGAGAAACGTCCCGATGATCTGCAGCCGCGTGCTCTCGGGGGGAGGACAGACCCGGAAAAAGCGGATGTTGCTTTCGTCCGCATAGACGACAATCCGCTGGATCACCTCGAAGGCACCCCAGCACCACCCGGCCGAGTCCGTCCGCGGGATCGAGACGGTTTCGCCATCAACGGCCGCTGCGGCAAAAGTCTGGCCACATTTCGAAACCATTTCACGGGCGGTTTCTGCTTCCGCTACGGAAGGCACTATCATCAGCGTTCCAGCGGCGAATGCTGGCAGAAAGAATCGCAATACCCTCTGTCCTCCTCAGACGCGAGTCGGTTACCGTCCCTCATGTTAACAGACTTCCTCGCCCAACGTTGCGAGCCAGGATGTCGCTCACGGTCAGCGGACAAGCGCCATGGCGCGGCCGATCTTTTCCGCGCCCCACCGCCGGACCGGCCCCGGCCTCGCGCCGATCGACGTGATATCGGTGCCTTCGCCGGCGCGGAGCCTCACCGTCCGGCCGGCGGCCCGCACATCGACTGCGCCCCGCTCGACGAACACGCTGAAATTTTCGCCGAGCTCGCCGGCGAAGAAGCGCGTGCCCCTGGTGCCGATGATGCCATAGGGGCTGGTCACCGTCAGGCTGCGGCTCCGCGCGGCAGTGTCGAGAAGGAGCGCCCCGCTGGTCAGCGCCACCGTGCCGCTGTCGGCAACGAAACGATCGATCTTGATCCGGGCATTGGCGCTGAGGGAGAGGTTGGCGCTGCGGGTCAGCAGCGCCTTGAGCCGGGAATTGTCGCCGGTGCTCAGTGTCTCGCCGAGATGCAGCGCCGAGCGCACCGCCAGCGGACGGCGGTCGTCGCCGATCTCCGCCACGGCAATGCCCTTGACTTCGGAAACCGCACCGACAGCTCTGGCGGCCGCGCCGGCCGAATTCGCCGCCAATGAAAGCGGGATCAGCGACAGCAAGCTCAACGCTCTGCGGCGGCTGTAAGTTGATGGTTCCTGAGGTCGGTTCATCACATCACGCTCCAGTTCGCCGTCACTCAGGCAGCCTGTCGAAACGCGGCCAGCCCTGCATGTCTCGCAAGGCGAACAGCACGTCATCGACCAGTGCTTCGCCATTGTCGCCATTCGTCATCACCACCGCCGCCTTGGCGGCAAGCGGAAAGGCGATCAAGCCACTTCTATAGCCGAGATTGTTGCCACGCTTGAAGAGGAACGTGCCGCCTTGGGCTTCGCCGAGCGCCACGCCGAGCCCATAGCCGAGACCATCGACGGAGGTGACGAGCTGGGCATGGTCCTCCGGCGTGAGAGAAGGCGTCGGCTCACCGGCGACCGCCCGGCAGAGCGCGGCAGCGATGAGCAGGAGGTCGGACGGGGTGCTCCACAGACCCGCCGCGGCATGCTCGGGATAGAGGTGGAATCCGCCGGCCACCGGCTCGCCCTTCCTGTCATGGGCCAGCGCCGGTCCTTCCGCCCCATGCTGCTCCGGCGTCGCGAAGCGTGAGTGACTCATGCCGAGCGGCTCCAGCACATGTCGCATGGCGAGTTCGGTGAAGCGTATGCGCAGATGATCCTCGAGCGCTGCCTCGAGGATCTGATAACCGCCGCCCGAATAAGCGCGCATCGTACCTGGCGCCGTCACCACGGTCACCGGTTCGTTGTTGGCAGGCGGCATGCCGGCCAATGTCTCCTCGAGGCTCGGCAGTGCCGCTCCGACCGGATAGCCGGGAAAGCCGGCGACATTGGTGCCGGCCGTCATGCCGAGCAGGCGGCGAAGCGTCAGCGAACCGGCCGGCGGCGCTGGGTTGGGAGGCGTCCAGCGCCTGGTCATCGCGCGGGCATCGTCATCGAGCTTCAACTTGCCGGCACGCGCAAGCGCCAGCACCGTCAGGCCCGCCACCGTCTTTGAGATCGATGCGGCCTGAAACCGGCTGGTCGGTGTCACCGGATCAAGATGCGTCGCGCTCAACCGTCCGACCGCATGAGTCAGCACCGTCCCCTGGGCGTAGACCGCAAGGCTCAACCCCGGCACCTTGAGCGCCTGCTGGCGACTTGCCAGTGCCAGCGGAATACCGGCCAGGCTTGCCAGGAAGCTGCGTCGGTTCAAGCAGGCGAGGCTCTTCGCGCACATTGAGTGACGGTTCGGCCGGGCGTGGATTATGACGTGCGGCGGGAGTATAGTCGGAATCTGCCGATGGCGAGTGCTCACGATGCTCAATCCCGCTCTCATCTTCGCCGAGGCGTTCAGCGACCGCCTATCCGCCGTCTATGATCGGGCTTTCGGTCGCCGTGAGCCGCGTTATTCCGAGATCATCCGCGAAGGCGCAAGGCTGGTTTTCGAGCGCCTCAGCCTGAGCGATGCGCTCTACCACAATGCCGAGCACACGGCGTTCGTGACGCTGGTCGGCCAGGACATGCTGCGGGGCTTGCGGCTCAAGCGCGAGGTGACGGCCGAGGACTGGCTGCATTTCACGCTGGCGACGCTCACCCATGACATCGGCTACGTCCGCGGCGTCTGCCAGGGCGATCGCGATGGGTCCTATGTGATCAACAGCAAGGGCGAGCGCTTTTCGCCGCCGCGCGGCGCTTCCGATGCGAGCCTCGCGCCCTACCACATCGATCGTTCCAAGATTGCGGTGCGCGAGCGTTTCGGTGTCCATCCGCTGATCGATGCCGAACGGCTGGCGCGCGCCATCGAGCTGACGCGTTTCCCGGTGCCGCAGGACGATGATCACCGGGAGACGGAGACCGAGGCTGGGCTCGTCAGGGCCGCCGATTTGATCGGCCAGCTCGCCGACCCGTTCTACCCGCGCAAGCTCAATGCGCTGTTTTACGAGTTCCAGGAGATCGGCCTTGCTGAGCAGCTCGGCTATCAAAGCCCGGCTGATATCGCGGTGTCCTACCCGCGATTCTTCTGGACCAAGGTGCAGCCCTATGTGCCGGAGGCGATGAGCTGCCTCGCGCTGACGGTCGAAGGTCGTCAGTGGACCGCCAATCTCTATTCCAATGTCTTCGAGATGGAGCATCAGCTCAGGGTGATGGGACCGGCATAGAGGCGGTAGGGATCAGGCAGTCGGCAGGGCGTGGGGCGCCAATCACTGCCTGCTGCTATCTGCCGACCGACTCGACATGAAGCTTCAGCCGGGCGAGGGCATCGTCCCATTGGGCGGATACCTGCTCGAGATAGCTTCGGGCGTCGGCGAGCGCCTGCGGCTCCAGCCGGAACAGGTTCTCCCGTCCGACCCGCATGTTCCGCACGATCCCGGCACGCGTCAGGACACCGAGATGCTTGGTCATCGCCTGGCGCGACAGTCGGCTGCCGACGGTCAGCCGGGCGATCGACTGAGATTCGCCGGCGGACAGGCGGGCGAGCACCGACAATCTCGTCTGGTCGCCGAGCGCAGCGAAGACCGAAGCCCGCCGTTTCAGGACCTGGCTATGACGCGTGTTCGACATGGTGGGCGATGTTCTGCATCTGATGCGCCCAGCCGCTCTCATTCATGCGGAAGGCCTCCGCCCGGCGATGCGCCGGTAGCTTGTCGAAGCCCGACTCGACGACCCGGAGCAGGGTGCCGGTCGCGGTTTCTTTCAGGGTGAACTCGACAAGCGTCGACGGTTCGCTCGAATAGTCGACGGCCGGATCGATGGCATAGGGGTGCCAGGTGAAGGAGAAGAAGCGCATCGGCTCGATCTTCTGGACCACCGCCTCGAGCCGGATATGCTCGTAGCCGGGATGGGTGATCTGGCCGCGCGATACCTCGCCAACGACGAATGGCCCCTCGAGCCGCACCCGGAACCAGCTGCCGAACTCACGATAATCCGTCAGCGCACGCCAGACGCGGGCAACCGGAGCGTTGATTTCGATGGTCTTTTCGATGCGATCGGTCATGCGCAACCTCCTGGTTGCTCATTTGGTAGCGCATGACCCGGAGAAGAGCAACCGTTTTGTTGCATGTCCAACCAGTCGGCGTTAGGCATTGGGCAGTCGCGAAGTGCGCTGCCTGGTGCCGACCGACGTCTGCTCACTCGACCAAGGCGATCGTGAACCCGTCCCAGCCCTTGCTGCCAACCGTCTGGATTGCCGTGGCGCTGATGCGTGGCTCGTCGGCCAGTGCATCGAGAAAGCGGCGAGTCCCTACCACCATCGGATCGCGGCTCGCCCCATCGATCACCCTGCCGTCGCGCACTACATTGTCGGTGATGATGACGCTGCCTGGGCGCGCGAGCTTGACCGCCCAGCCGAGATAGTCACGGTTGCTCTCCTTGTCGGCGTCCATGAAGATCAAGTCGAATGGCTCGGAAGACTCCCGTGCAATAACCGGAAGAAGGTCGAGCGCCCGGCCCACTCTGATGTCGACGCGGTCGCGAAGGCCGGCGCGTTCGATGTTGATCCCGGCGATGTCGGCGTGCTTTTGCGAGAATTCGAGCGTGATCAGCCGCCCGGACGAAGGCAGGGCGCGGGCAAGCCATATGGTCGAATAACCGCCGAGCGTCCCGATCTCGAGGATGCGACGGGCGCCGATCATCCGCGCGATGAGGTTGAGGAGTTTGCCGTGGCAAGGCGAGACGTTGATCGCCGGCAGACCGCCGCGATCGCTGTCGGTCAGCGCCTGATTGAGCGCGGCATCCGGTTTGACAAGCTTCGCCACGAGAAAGTCGTCGACGGCGCTCCAATGCTGCTGTTCCAAGGCACGCTCCTTCTTGGCTGTTCCCAATTTACCAAACAGCGCAATAGGGCAGGGATTTCAACTGCAAAGTCAGGTACAACAAACCCTGGAACAAGGTTGGCTGACGTGTGGCGCTTTCATAACAGACGATCGGTGATCACGCTGGCGGGGTTTGGTCTCGGCCTCCTCCTTGCCGGCCGGTTCATGGTGCCTCGGGCAGCAGCGCAAAAGGTTGCCTGGGGCACCAGGAAGCTCAAGCGGGGCCAGTTCACCTGGGAGCCCGACCGTTCACCTGACGGTCCGGTGGCGATCATCGTCTCGGTTCCCGAGCAGCGCGTCTATGTCTATCGAAACGGCATCCAGATCGCGGTGTCCACCTGCTCCACCGGAAAATCGGGCCATGACACGCCGACCGGCGTGTTCACCATCCTGCAGAAGGAGGAGGAGCACTATTCGTCGAAATATGACGATGCTCCGATGCCCAACATGCAGCGATTGACCTGGGATGGCGTTGCGCTCCATGCCGGCAAGCTGCCGGGCTATCCCGCCTCGCATGGTTGCGTCCGGCTGCCGGCGGCCTTCGCCAAGAATCTTTACGCCATCACCACGGTTGGAACGCCGGTGATCATCTCGGGCGACCATAACGAGCCGATCGCGGTCAAGGACCCCGGTCCGATTCTCGGGACGACGCTTGCCGAGGAGATCAAGGCGGTTGAAAGGAAAAAGAACAAGAAACCCTCGCAGGTCCCCAAGGATGCCGTGACCTCGATCCTGGTGTCGCGCGCCGATGGCAAGATCTACGTCCTGCAGAACGGGGACATCGTTGCTGAGGGCGCTGCCACCATCGCCGATCCGAAAAAGCCGCTCGGCTCGCAGGTCTTCGTCTATGAGGGCGGCGATGCCAATGGCTCGACCTGGCAATCCATGGGTTTTCACCCGACCAAGAAGAAGGGCGCGCGGAACGCCACGACCGCGTTGCTCGAGCGCATTCAGGGGGCGCCGGAGGTGATGGACGCGATCCGCGACCGGCTGAAGCCGGGCACCGTGCTGGTCACCACCGATGCTCCCGCCTCGCCGGAGACCCGCTCTGCCAAGGATTTCGTGGTGATGGACGCGCCGGGCAGCTGAAAAGCTGCGCCGACGGTGGCGCTTTCCGTTACCCTGTTGCGCCTTTATGTTAGCAAGCTGACCGACCCGCAATTTACCTATCGGTGCCCACGTCCTCAATGCCTCGCCTCTACGACAGCCGAAAGCGCATCCTGGTCACCGGCGGGGCCGGTTTTCTCGGCTCGCATCTCATCGACCGGCTCCTCGAGCTTGGTCATGAGGTGTTGTGCACGGACAATCTCTTCACCGGCACCAAGCGGAATATCGACCACCTGCACAATCACTCGCGCTTCGAGTTCATGCGCCACGACATCACCTTCCCTCTCTTTGTCGAAGTCGACGAGATCTACAACCTCGCCTGTCCGGCGTCCCCGATCCATTACCAGCACGATCCGGTGCAGACGACGAAGACCTCGGTGCACGGCGCAATCAACATGCTGGGCCTCGCCAAGCGGCTCAGATGCCGGATCTTCCAGGCCTCGACCAGCG
>JBIOYR010000126.1:0-29092 GCA_044870245.1 Aestuariivirgaceae bacterium
CCTCGCCGGCCCGTGCCAGATCCCCAGCTCGAATTCCCCTGCTTTCTATCGCTTATGCCGACTGCCTGAAAGGCCCCTTTGACTCCCCTCTCCCCGCGTCAGCGTGGGAGAGGGTGGCGCGAAGCGCCGGGTGAGGGGCCTTTCAGGCAGTCGGCATAAGCGATAGAAAGCAGGGGAATTCGAGCTGGGGATCTGGCACGGGCCGGCGAGGGGCCGCCCTCATGCTGGATGACGGGGAGATGGATTTCGAGCTGGCCTGGCAGCCGCCGACCGCGTCGCCGCCTGCCGATGAGGGACGGGCTGCCGGCCCTGCCGCCGCCCTGCGCCGCGCCGTCGCCGCCTCGCTCGAAGAGCAGCGCGGCCATTGGATGCTGTGGATGCCGGTGGCGCTTGCCTTGGGCGCCGCCTTCTACTTCGCCCTGCCGGTCGAGCCGCATGGGTTCCTGGCGCTGCTGGCGGCGGCACTGGCCGTGGCGTTGGCGATCCGGATCCGCCGCGGCGCGCTTGCCCCGGTCTTCCTCCTCATCGCCGCCTGCGCCGCCGGCTTTGTCGCCGCCAAGGGCCGGACCATGTCGCTCGAAACCGCGGTTCTGGCGGCGCCGACCGGTGCGGTGGTGCTGACCGGCCGCATCATCGGCCTCTCACCTCTCGGCGAGCACAGCCTGCGCCTGCGGCTCGACGAGGTGAAGCTCGACGGCATCATGGCGCGGGCGGCGCCGCGCCGGGTCGAGATCCGAATGGCCGCGCCGGACCCGCCGCTCCGCCGTGGCGCCGTCATCAGGGTCGATGCCTTGCTCTATCCTCCGGCCGGTCCGGTGCTTCCCGGCGGCTATGACCATGCCCGCACCCTGTGGTTCGACGGGATCGGCGCGACCGGCCGGGCCATCGCCAGGCCCCGGATCATCGCCATGCCCGCCGGCTTCGTCCTGGCCGACTGGATCGATGATTGTCGGGATGCGATCGGCGCCCGCATCCGGGCGGCGCTGCCGGGGCCCATCGGCGCCTTCGCCGAGGCCCAGATCATCGGCGAGCGCGGCCATCTTCCCCGCGACCTCAACGAGGCGCTGCAGCTCTCGGGTCTCGCCCACATCCTGTCGATTTCCGGTCTTCATATGGCGCTGGTCGCCGGCGGCGTCTTCCTGCTGCTGCGCGCGCTCCTCGCCCTGTCGCCGCGGCTGGCATTGACCCGGCCGGTTAAGGTCTGGGCGGCGATCGGCGCGCTCATCGCCGCCATCGTCTATCTCGCCCTGTCGGGCGGCGGGGTCGCCACCTGGCGCTCCGCCATCATGGTCGCCATGCTGTTCGCCGCGGTGCTGGCCGAGCGGCCGGCCTTGTCGCTCCACAATCTCGTCGCCGCCGCCACCCTGCTGATCCTGCTTGCGCCGGAAGCGGTGCTGTCGGCCAGCTTCCAGATGTCGTTCCTCGCCGTCATGGGCCTGATCGCGGCGCATGAGGCATGGGCGAGTTGGCGGGCAGGGCAGGACGGCGAGACCGCCGGCGGTCGCCATTGGGCCTGGACAAGCCTTCGTTGGCTCGGGCGCGCCGCGCTCGCCATGCTGGCCACCACGCTGGTCGCCAGCCTGTGCAGCGGGCTGCCGGCCGTCTATCATTTCAACCGACTATCTGCCTATGGCCTGCTCGCCAATGCGCTCGCCTTGCCGGTGGTCTCCCTCATCGTCATGCCGGCGGCGCTTGTCGCCATGATCGCCATGCCCTTCGGCCTCGAGGTCCCGCCGCTTCAGCTCATGGGAGCGGGGCTCGAGGCGGTGGTGACGATCGCCAGGACCATCGCGGGGCTGCCGGGCGCCCGCACCGCCATCGCCTCGCCTCCGCCGCTCGCGATGCTGCTGCTGACAGCCGGGCTTGTCTTTCTCTGCCTGTGGCAGGGGCGGGGCCGGTTCTTCGGGCTCCTCGCCATTGCCGGCGGCCTTGCGCTTGCCGGGATGAGTCAGAAACCCGACATCCTTGTCGAGCGCCGCGGCGCAACTGTCGCCATCCGTGCACAGACTGGCCAATTCGTGCTTCCTTTGCAGCGGAAAGCGCGTTTTACGGTCGAAAAATGGCTCCTTCGCGAGGGCGATGGCATGCTTTTCGGGGAGGTCCTGAAGCGGCCCGGCTGGCAGTGCGGCGGCACCGCCTGCCGTGCCGTCGTGAAGGGGAGTCGGCTCGTCTTCCTGCGCCACGACACCGCCGCCGGTGCCGTCGCGGGGCTGTGCGGCGATGCCGAGATCGTCATTGCCGCGGTGCCGCTGCGCGGCGCCTGCCGCGGCGCTCGGCTGCGCATCGACCGCTTCGACCTGTGGCGCAAAGGGGCCCATGCCATCTATTCTGCGGGCGAGGATGGTTGGCGCATGGTCACGGTGCGGGACGTGCAGGGCAGGCGACCCTGGGTGGTCGAGCCGGTGCCTCGGGCATCGCTCCGCAGCACAGGCGGTCGGCATTAGGCGCCGCCGCTCACTCCCTTCGCGCCACCCTTTCCCGGCTGGCGCGGGGATAGGGGAGGAAGAGACGGCGCTCCCAACACTCCCTTCTCCCCCGAGAAACGGGGGAGAAGGTGCCCCGGAGGGGCGGATGAGGGGCTGGTGAAAGTTGGTAGGCAGTACGCTCAATATTTCCGGATCAACCCGACCAGCGTGCCCTGAACCCGGACGCGGTCCGGCCCGAAGATCCGCGTCTCGTAGGATGGATTGGCCGCCTCGAGTGCCACCGAGTCACCCTTTCGCCGCATCCGCTTGAGGGTCGCCTCCTCGTCATCGACCAGCGCCACCACGATGTCGCCGTTGCGCGCCGTCTCGGTGCGTCGGATCAGCACCGTGTCGCCATCGAGAATCCCGGCCTCGATCATCGAGTCGCCCTTGACCTCCAGCGCGAAATGATCGCCGGTGCCGAGCAGATCGGGCGGCACATTGATATTGTGGGTGTGGTCCTCGATCGCCGAGATCGGCACGCCGGCGGCGATGCGACCCATGACCGGCACCGCCACCCCTTGCGGAACCCCGTCCCCCCGGGTTGCCAGCGGCCTGACCTTGCCGAGGGAGCCCTCGATGACATTGGGCGCAAAGGCGCGGCGCGGCGCCGCCAGCCCGGGCGCTACCGATTCCGGCAGCTTGACGACCTCGAGCGCGCGGGCGCGATGCGCCAGCCGGCGGATGAAGCCGCGCTCCTCGAGCGCCGTGATGAGCCGGTGGATCCCTGATTTCGACCGGAGATCGAGCGCTTCCTTCATCTCCTCGAAGGAGGGCGGCACGCCTGTCTCCTTCAGTCGTTCATGGATAAACATGAGGAGTTCATATTGCTTGCGCGTCAGCACGCTTCCCCCTTCCGACCCAAAATGCCGGCGTGTCTGGAACAAAACTGAAACATCTTTACATGTTCCACTTATGTTCGGCAAGCGGATTTTGAACCTAGAAGTCGATTTCCATTAGGTCGACGATATCGCCGGGGGTTGCGGCAGGGGCGAACGGCGCCCGGACGATCAGCCCCTGCGCCTCATGCAGCGTCGCCTGCATCGAGCTGTCCTGCCGGGAGAATGCGGCCGCCGTCATGGTCCCGTCGGACGCCCGTTTCAACCTCGCGCGCATATAGTCCTCGCGCTGGTCATTGGCCGGAAGCGCGGTCTCGATCCGCGCCTTGGCGAGCGTCTCCTCGGTCGCGAGGCCGAGCAGCCGATAGATCAGCGGCTTGAGGAAGATCCGGGCGCACAGCAGGGCCGACACCGGATTGCCGGGCAGACCGATGATGCGTTGCCCGCCGGTCCTGGCGAACATCAGCGGCTTCCCGGGGCGCATCGCGATCTGCCAGAAGGAGAGGCCGATGCCCCGTTGCTCGAGCGCGCTGCGCACCAGATCATGTTCGCCGACCGATGCTCCGCCGATGGTGACCAGGATGTCGGCTCCCGCCGCCCGGGCGATGGCCCGGTCGGTCGCCGCCAACTCGTCGCCGACGATCCCGAGATTGTCGGGCGCGCCGCCGAATTGCTGCACCATCGCCGCCAGCGCATGGCTGTTCGACGATATGATCTGGTCGTCGCGCGGTCGCTCCCCGACCGGCACCAGCTCGTCGCCGGTCGCCAGGATGGCAACCGTCGGGCGCCGCCGCACCGGCAGCATCGGCAGGTTCATCGCCGCCGCCAGGCCGATGGCGCGCGGGCTGAGGACGCTGCCGGCCGGCAGCACCACCGCGCCGCAGCGGAAATCGAGCCCGGCGTTGCGGATATTCTTCCCCGGTGGGGTTTCGGCGGTGACCGTCACCGCATCGCCCGCCTCCACCGCGTTCTCCTGGATGACGATGGTGTCGGCGCCTTCCGGCACCGGCGCACCGGTGAAGATGCGCACCGCCTCGCCCGGACCCACTGCACCCCGGAAGCGGCGGCCGGCCGGAGCCTTGCCGATGATCCTGAGCGACGCCGGCAGGACGGCTATGTCGACGGCCCGCACCGCATAGCCATCCATCGCCGAGGCGGCGAAGGGCGGCTGGTCGCGGCTCGCCTCGAGGTCCTCGGCGAGCACCCGGCAATGCGCTTCCTCAAGCGCCACCATCTCGCGCGCCAACGGCTCGACATCGGCCAGGATCAGCGCGCGCGCCTTGGCGACCGGCAGGAGCGCCATCTCATCCCGCCCGGTAATCGCCCGACCGCCCGCCCGATTTGGCGAGCAGCCGGATGTCGGTGATGTGCATTGCCCGGTCCACCGCCTTGACCATGTCGTAGAGCGTCAGGCAGGCCACCGACACGGCGGTCAGCGCCTCCATCTCGACGCCGGTCTTGCCTTCGACGGCAACAGTGGCGGTGACCGCAACAGCGCTTTTGCCCGGCTCGGGGCGCAGCTCGACGACGATTCGCGAGATCATCAGCGGATGGCACAGCGGGACGAGCTCATGCGTCCGCTTGGCCGCCATGATGCCGGCGATCCGCGCCGCCGCCAGCACGTCGCCCTTGGGCGCCTTGCCTTCCATGATCAGCGCCAATGTCGCCGGCGCCATCACCACAAGCCCGCCGGCCGTCGCCTCGCGCAGCGTCACCGCCTTGTCCGAAACATCGACCATCCGCGCCCGGCCGTCCTCGTCGAGATGGGTGAGCCGCGACTTCGCCATCCTAGCCCCCCAGTCTGCCCGGCCTGTGCAGAATGGTCCGGGTTGCCGCCTCGACATCGCGCTGCCGCATCAGGCTCTCGCCGATGAGGAACGCATTGATCCCCGCCCGCGACAGCCGCTTGAGGTCGTCGGCCGAGCCGAGCCCGCTCTCGGCAACCGGGATCGCGCCGGCCGGCAGCAACGGTGCCAGCCGCTCGCTCGTCTCGAGCCTTGTCTCGAACGTCCTGAGGTCCCGGTTGTTGATGCCGATCAGCCGTGTCTTCAGCCTGGCCGCCCGGTCGAGCTCCTGCTCGTCATGGACCTCGCACAGCACATCCATGCCGAGCGCGATCGCCTGCGCCTCGAGGTCGCGCGCCAGTCCATCGTCGATCATCGCCATGATCAGCAGGATGCAGTCGGCGCCGAGCACCCGCGCCTCGGCAACCTGATAGGGGTCGAGCATGAAATCCTTGCGCAGAGCCGGCAGGCTCGTGGCGTTGCGCGCCTCCGTCAGAAATTCCGGCGCGCCCTGGAAGGAGGGCCGGTCGGTCAGCACCGAGAGACACACCGCACCTCCGCCCTCATAGGCGCGCGCCAGAACCGCGGGTGCGAAATCGGCCCGGATCAAACCCTTGGACGGGCTCGCCTTCTTGATCTCGGCGATGAGCGCGTATTCGCCCTGGCCGATGCGGCTCTCGAGCGCCTTGACGAACGGCCGGACCGGCGCGGCGCTTCGCGCCTGCTCCATCAGCGCGCTGAGCGGGACATGCGCCGTCGCCCGCGCCACCTCCTCGCGCTTGTAGGCTGCAATCCGCTCGAGGATATTCGCCACCTTCAGGCACTCCGACTCAATTGGACACGGTCACCAGCGTGTCGAGCGACCGCCGCGCCGCACCGCTCTCGATGGCCTTGCGGGCGATCGCCACACCTTCCTTGAGATCTCCGGCGGCGTCGGCGACGACGAGCGCGGCGGCGGCGGTCATCAGCGCCGCATCGGCAAAGGCGCTCGGCTTGCCGTCGAGCACGCCGCGCAACGCCTCGGCATTGAACGGCGCATCGCCGCCCTTGAGATCACTGGGATCCCGTCGCATCATCCCCGCCATCTCGGGGGTGATCTCGAAGGTCTTGACCGCGCCGTCCCTGAGCTCGGCGACCCAGGTGACCCCGGCGGGGGTGATCTCGTCGAAGCCGCCCTCGCCATGGGCGACCCATACGCGCTGCGACCCGAGATTGCCGAGAACCTGCGCCATCGGCTCGATCCACGATCGCGCGAACACCCCGATCACCTGCCGCTTGACGCCCGCCGGATTGGATAGCGGCCCGAGCAGGTTGAAGATGGTGCGGGTGCCGAGCTCGACGCGCGACGGCCCGACATGGCGCATCGCCGCATGGTGGGACGGAGCGAACATGAAGCCGAGCCCGGCCTCGGCGATGCAGCGCGAGATCCTGTCCGGCGGCAGCTCGATATTGACACCGAGCGCCGCCAGCGTGTCGGCAGCGCCCGATCGCGAGCTCAGCGCCCGGTTGCCGTGCTTGGCGATCCTGAGCCCGGCTCCCGCTGCGACAAAGGCGGCGCAGGTCGAGATGTTGTAGCTGCCGGAGGCATCCCCGCCGGTGCCGACAATGTCGAGCGCCCCGGCCGGCGCCTCGACGCGCACCATTCTCTCCCGCATCGCCATGACCGCGCCGGTGATCTCGCTGACGGCCTCGCCACGGACCCGCAACGCCATGAGGAGACCGCCGATCTGGGCCGGTGTCGCCTCGCCCGACATCATGATGTCGAATGCCTGCTTGGCCTCCTCGACGCTGAGCGCCCGCCCGTCGGCAGCCTTGGCGATCAGCGGCTTGAACTCGGACATGAACGGCCTCGGCTCAATGCTTTGCGGTGGCGCCGGCGATCCTCAGGAAATTCTGCAGGATCTTGTGGCCTTGCTCCGAAGCGATGCTCTCGGGATGGAACTGCACGCCATGGATCGGCAGGGTGCGATGCGCCATCGCCATGATCACGCCGTCGTCGGTTTCGGCGGTGATGTGCAGGCAGTCCGGCAGCGTCGGGCGGTCGACGATGAGCGAGTGATAGCGGGTGGCCTGAAAGGTCTTCGGCGTTCCTTCGAAGACTCCCTCGCCGGTGTTGGCGATCACCGACAGCTTGCCATGCATGAGCTGCGCCGCCCGTTTGACCTGGCCGCCAAAGGCCTGGCCGATCGCCTGGTGCCCGAGACAGACGCCGAGCAGCGGCACCTCGGCATCGCCCGCCGCCTTGACGAGATCGAGGCAGATCCCCGCCTCGTTCGGCGTGCAGGGACCAGGCGACAGCACGATGGCCTCCGGCCCCGCCGACAGCACCTGGCCGATGCTGATCTGGTCGTTACGGTGCACCACCGTCTCGGCGCCAAGCTCGCCGAGATAGTGGTAGAGGTTGAAGGTGAAGCTGTCGTAGTTGTCGATCAGGATGATCATTCAAACCCTAACCCACCGATATATCGAGGTTAATTGTTGTGACGTAAGCCTTGATAACCACACGGGCAACCGCGGTTTCGAGCCATTGACCATTTTCGGTTGCCGCCTGCGGTCATCTTTGAACCGTATAGGACAATCGCAGGGCGCTGCCTATAACTAACGCATCTGCGTGCCAGGCTCGACAGAACCGATAGGATCGGCAGCCATCAATTCGGCTTGCGTGCGCCGCTGGTGGTTCGAGGACCATCGACATCAAGGAGCCATGACAAAGCAAATCCTCTTCGTGCAGGGCGGCGGCGAGGGCGCCCATGATGAGTGGGACGACAAGCTTGTCGCAAGCCTCGGGCGCGCGCTCGGTCTCGGCTGGGCGATCGGTTACCCGCGCATGCCTCATGAAGCCGATCCCAGTTACCCCGCGTGGAAGAGAGCGCTTGTGAAGGAGATGGATGCGCTTGATGCGGGGGCCATCGCCATCGGCCATTCGATCGGCGCGACGATTCTGATCAATGTGCTGGCCGAGGTGGAGACTGCTTCCAGGCTGTCAGCCGTTTTCCTGATCGCGGCGCCCTTTGTCGGCGAAGGCGGCTGGCCAAGCGACGACATTGCGCCCATGGGCGATCTCGGCTCGCGGCTTCCGTCAACTGTACCGATCTCTCTCTTTCAGGGTGAGGCTGACGACACGACGCCGCCAGCCCACGCGGACCTCTATGCCAAGGCGATTCCGAGCATCCGCATACGAAGGCTCGAAGGACGAGACCACCAGCTCAACAACGACCTGTCTGAGGTCGCCGAGGATGTGCGTGCGTTGACCTAAGTGCCAGCTGCGACCCTTTGCAAAATTCGCTGCAAACACCCATCTGCATTGTTGCAGTGCAACATGGTCCCCTATCGACTGAGTTGGGGGTCGCTCCAATGAGGATGGCTGTCCGCAATGAAATTTGCAAAGAGCATGCAGATCGCCTTGGACCTTACCCGTGCCGGCGATCTCGCAGGGGCAACGCGAGCGATCCGAAACGCCCTTGCGACGTCTGAGAAGGCCACCGGGACGTCGGACGACGGACACACGATCGATCTCGATTCCGAGAGCTGGACCGAAGCATCGAGCGCGCAGAAATCCGCGGCCCTCGAGGTCAGGGATGGAAGCGTAACCGGACGAATAGCCCGTCCCTTGCACGAAGTGATCGAAGCTCTTGGCCGACTGAAAGAGCGTGTGTTCGATCCCGGCGCTTACACAGGACGGAACAAGCAGCGAGCGCCGCAAATCCCGCCAGGCGCTCGCTTTGAGACCCGCTCCCACGCTTCTTCGCAAGGACATCGATCATTCAAGCTCTACATACCTGCGCGGACCCTGGCTGAGCCACGCTCCTTGTTGATCATGCTGCATGGTTGCACGCAAACTCCCGAGGATTTCGCCCTCAGTACGCGAATGAATGAACTTGCGGAGCTGAACGGGTTCATTGTCGCCTATCCAGCTCAGCCAAAGTCTGCCAACTCCTCCGCCTGCTGGAATTGGTTCAATCCGCAAAATCAGACCAGAGGAACGGGTGAAGCTGCGGTGATTGTCGCCGAGACGCAGGGGCTCGTCGCCGAGTTTGGTATCGATTCTCGACGAGTGTTCGTTGCCGGCATGTCTGCCGGTGGGGCGATGGCCGCCCTCATGGCTGCCATTTACCCGGATGTCTTCTCGGCCGTCGGCATCCACTCGGGCCTGCCATATCGGTCGGCCAGCGATGTCGTGTCCGCATTGGCAGCGATGCGAGGGCAGGGGGCGCCAACAATACAGTCCTATGGTGAAGGGCCCCTGGTGCCGACAATCGTGTTCCACGGTTCAGCCGACCGCATCGTGCACCCCTCCAATGGAGCAAGGATCATCGACGCTCATCTGGGCAGTCGGGAAGTTCAAAGCGGAACGGCTTCTGACGGAGATGGTCGATCGTTTCGCCGCATGATCACCCGCGATCACAAGGGGCAGATCAAGGCCGAGCATTGGCTGATTGAAGGTGGCGGACATGCCTGGTCGGGTGGAAGCCCGGATGGCAGTTTTGCCGATCCCCTTGGCCCGAATGCGTCACGCGAGATGGTAAGGTTCTTCCTCGCGCAAAGGGCAGGGGCAAGCATTGATGAATGAAAGGGATACAAGGTTAGGCTGGCTTCGTTGCTACCCGAGAATGCGGAACTATGTGCGGTATGCCTTCTTTCTCATCCTAGGGTTCGTCTGGATGACAGCCCTCGAAGCAAAGGATGATGTGGATATTGAGCTGACTGCACCAAGGTCGTCAGTCCAAGGAGGAACTTACGACCGAATGTACGGTGTGACGGTCGACCATTTGAGCAATCTTTCTGAAATCGTCGAATCTCTCCAGAAGCTTCCAGTGCGGCCGTGGGTCAGGATTGTCTTCCATATTGAAGACGACCACACCCGGTACAGGCGGGCGGTCGCCGAGATAAGAAAGGTCTCGGCTGGGATAGTCGGTCAACCAGCCGACTCGACCTACGTCGCCCACTTGTCGCTCGAAGCCTACAGCAGGCGCTTCCGGAGGTTTGTCAATGCCTTTCCCGAGATCCATCTTTGGGAAATCGGTAACGAGATCAACGGCGACTGGCTCGGCGCAGCGGTGTCTTCGAAGATCGATGCCGCATTCGATATCGTGAAGAGTGCCGGAAAAGGATCGGTGCTGGTGCCCTATTGGAACCGCCGGACTTGTGCGGACCGGAATGGCTATTGGCTCACCTGGATTGACCGAAACGTAAGCGCCAAGGTCAAGTCCGGCGTCGATTACGTATTGGTATCTGTCTACGGAATGGACTGCTCGGGCAGTGAGCCTTCGCCAAATGATGTAAGCAGGTTCTACGCTCGCTTGGGACAGATATTCCCGCATGCGGCGCTAGGCATCGGCGAGATTGGCGGAAGCGAAAGAGCAAGTCGACGGCAAAGAGCGATCGTCCTGCGATACTATCTTCACCTCCCGAAGCTCCATGAGCGCGACGTCTTCTTCGGTGGCTACTGGTTCTTCCGACAGGACATGGTTCCCGCCGGCACAGAGCTTTGGAAAGTGCTGGCGAAGGGCATGCAGCCAAGTTGAAAGCCGGCGTCGCTCCCGAAATCACCCGATCGTGAGACGATAGCTTCGACCATCTCGGAAAAATGTAGCAGCCAAGCTCCGCAACCGGGAACCAATCCCTCCCGGCTTTGTTGCGACGCGCGAAACGAGTTGGTACGCCGTTGAACGTTCTTCAATCATATTCCGAGGCACTGGGTTTATTGATAGCCGCCTTGGCGATTGCTTTTCTGATCTCGGGACTGGACGATCTGATCATTGATCTTTGCTACTGCATGCGACGACTGAGGCGCCGCTCATCGATCTCTGGCGCGCTCCCGCAGCTCAGCCTCGAAGGTGAAGAGAGACCGATCGCGATCATGGTTCCGGCGTGGCATGAGCACGACGTGATCTATTCCATGGTGCGTACGAATAGAAATCATATTGATTACATTGATTATACGTTTTTTATTGGGGTCTATCAGAATGATCCCGCGACTTTATCCGAAGCACAGCGCGCTCGAGAAGCCTTTCCAAACGTCGTCGTCAGCGTCGTTCCGCACGACGGACCCACCTGCAAGGCAGACTGCTTGAATGTGTTGGTCGAAGCGATGGCAACGCATGAGCGAGCGAGCGGCAGGTTGTTTGCCGGCGTCGCTCTGCATGACAGCGAGGACGTCATCCACCCGCTTGAATTGAAGCTCTTCAATAACCTCAATGACTTCTACGATTTCATCCAACTACCGGTCTATTCATTTCGTCGGAGTCCATGTCATTTCGTCGCCGGCACCTATATGGATGAATTTGCCGAATGGCACACAAAGGACCTTGAAGTTCGTGAACAGCTGTCCGGCGTTGTGCCGTGCGCCGGCACGTCCGCTTTCTTCAGCCGCCTCGCCATCGCCGGTCTGGCGACACCAGGCAGTGAGGTGTTCAACACCTCAAGCCTGACCGAAGACTATGATGTTGCCTTCAGGCTGCATCTGCTCGGAATGAAAGAAGTTTTCGTCTGCTTTCCGGTCGACTTCACCATCGACACGCCGATCGAGACGGCACTGCCTCAATGCGTCGTCGGGCGACTTCCAATCGCCACTCGCGAGTTTTTCCCCGAGGAATTTCGCGCAGCCTATCGGCAGCGCGCTCGCTGGCTTCTGGGTATCGCCTTTCAAGGATGGTCGAACTTTGGCTGGAAAGGCAATCTGGGCACGAAATATTTCTTTTATCGCGACCGTAAAGGAGTCGTCACTTCGATCTTGACCGTCCTGGCCTATTTCGTTGTGGCGAATTGCATCGTTCTGGCGCTCGCCTCGACCTGGCTGGACCGTTCGCTCGCACCGGGATCGGGAGGTCCCGGTTGGACCAAAGGGTTCCTCTCATTGAATCTCGCACTCCTGTCCAATCGGCTCGTCCAAAGGACCTACTTCACCGCGCGCATATACGGTCCGGTGATGGGGGCGCTGGCCGGCCCGCGAATGATGGTGTCCAATCTCTTGAATTTCTTTGCCGCTCTCAGGGCCATCTACATGTTTGCCGATCATCGCTTTAGCGGCCGGCCGATCGTCTGGGACAAAACACAGCATGTGCTTCCCGCGACCCCGCTGGAGTTTGCGGAGTAGCCGTCCGCCATCTCCTCCAGTACAGGAGCTGCAGATGCGCTTCCCGGTACTCAGATTTTCGCCAGGCTCTCTGTCGTGGGGAGCACTATTCCTCTCGACATGGCTGGTCGCATCCGATGGGCAATGCTTTGCTCAGTCCAGCGGCCCGCTGCCGAGCTTCGGCGCCGAAGAACCTTCCTCCGATGCCATGACCCTTGGGCGACCGTCGACGTCCGAGTCGCTGGCGATGCGCGGTTTCACCCTTCGCCAAGAGAACAATCTCCAGGGTGCAATCGATAGCTTTGAGGCAGCGCTCCGCAAGGGTGGCCTGGATGGCGACCAACAAAGATCCGTCCAGTCCGCCATCATCGAGGCTCGGCTGCAGCAGGCTGTCGATCGAATCGAGAAGGCATTCGACAGGAATGACTTGAAAACCGCCTTGACCGAAGCCCGCAAGGCGGTCGACTGGAATCCGACTGCAGAATATCCGGCCTTGCTTCTCGCGGATGCCCTGGCCCGGTCCGGTGAGCAGGACCAGGCGATTGCAGTGCTCAGCGCCACCATTGCGCGGCAGGCGAGTGGCCAGTCGCTTTCACAACGCGGATATCTTCGCCGTGAGGTCGGCGACCCTCGCGGTGCGATCGATGATTTCGAGGCAGCTCTGAGGAAGGGCGGGCTCGATGCCGGACAGGTTTCAGCGGTGCGTTCGGCGATCGCCGAGGCTCATCTGCAGCTGACGGTGGATGGAGTGGAGGCCGCGCTCAATCGGGATGACTTGAACACCGCTCTTGCGGAAGCCCGCAAAGCGGCGGCACTCGCTCCGCAGGCGGAGTATCCAGCATTGTTGCTTTCAGACGTTCTGATTCGTTCAGACAAGCGCTCGGATGCCCTGGCATGGTTATCGGCATTCATCGCTCGACAACCGACCAGTCGCCTTCTTGCGAAACGCGGCTACCTCTACCGGGATGACGACGATATTGCGAACGCGATTGGCGACTTTGAGGCGGCGCTCCGGAAGAACGGATTGGATACCGCCGAGAGGCGCCAGATCGAAGCTGCCAAGGATTCCCTGGAGAAATTGATCCTGACCAGGCAGATCGCGAAGCTGCTGGACAGCGGCAACAAACTGCTCGATCGAGACGACGGTGACAATGTCCTGAATGCCGCGCAGCTCGATCGCGTCATCAGCGATGCTCAAGACGCGCTGCGGTTGGATCCGTCGTCCCACTCGGCAACACATCTTCTTTCGGTGGCTTTGATCCGGGCAGGAAGGCGTGACGAAGCCCTTGGCGCGCTCAGCCAGGCAATAGCGCGCGGCGGCGACGTCGGAGCATTGCTGGCGGAACGCGGCTTCCTGCTCCGCGACATGGGAGACTTCGTGGGTGCACGACGTGATTTCCAATCAGCCATGAAGGGCAGCTCCCGGTGAACAGGTCGAAAGCCGTTTGGTCCGCCCGCGCAGTCAAGGAATTGATCAGCGCCACCGTTGCTCTTGGAATGGTTGCGGGTTGCCTTGGACTGGTCGACAGCGCCGATGCCCAAACCCCAGGGCGTGCGCAGGCGACCAATCCTCAATGCGTCAATATCCTTCACGACGATACGGCGGGAGCAAAGGACGGAAAGGGATCGATCAACGCGATCTATCTGGCCAACCTCCTCGGCCATTGGCCAGCCTACGAAGTTCGTGTCAGGCCGGTGCAGAATTACAAGGCCGGGATGAGCGACGCCTGCAAGGCGACGTTCTATATCGGAAGTTTCGAATCGACGGCCGTTCCAAAGGCTTTCCTGCACGACTACTTTGCCACAAGGCGCAGCATCGTCTGGATGGGGTTCGGGACCGAAAGGCTCGATCACGATGCGTTCCAGCGGTCGTTCGGCCTCGAGCCAAAGGGAAAGCTCACCGCGAGGTTCATGCCATCCGGCCCCCCGGCGTTCTTTGCCCATGTGACCTACAAGGGAAGCGTCTTCAATCGGCAGGCCGTGAAGACGAGCACCGGATCCTATATCGGTCCGTTCGAGTCCGTAAATTACATGCCGGCCAATCAAGGGTTGCCGACGACAGCGACGACTGTCGTAGCCGAGCAACTGAACAACTCCACGGGTGAAAGAAAGCCGTATATCTTGCGAAGCGGCAACAAGTTCGTGGTCGCCGATGTCCCGTTTTCATATTTGCACGAGGGTAGCCCTTATTTCGCCTTTGCAGATTTGTTGTTCGACGTTCTGGATGAAGCCCCGCGAAGATCCGAACGACTGGCATTCGTGCGGATCGAGGACATATTCGGCTTCTATGATCGCAACCTGCTCGCAGCCGCGATCTCGACATTGAGGCGGGAGGGAGTGCCGATTTCGATCGCGCATATCGCGGTTTTCGCAGATCCCTTCGATGCGTTGGGGCTCGGGGCCACCAAGGCTCCCAGGCCGGCGACTGAAGACAGCGAATTCGTGGCCTTGATGTCGACAATCGCCCAAGATCCTCGGAACGCCATTATTTGGCATGGAGTTACCCATCAGTTGGACAACCGAAAGAACACCGAGTCCGGAGCGTCCGGCGATGACTTCGAATTTTGGGACGCCGTCAACCACCGGCCGATCGAGGGTGACTCGGTCTCCGGCATATTCGACAGGTTGCTCAGCGGGTTTCCAGTATTCGAAGCCTATAACTATCATCCCCGCTATTGGATAACTCCGCACTATTCGGCTTCCGCCCTGGCGAATGCCGCGTTCGGATCGGTCTTTCCCTGGACCGTCGGTCGCTCGGTCTATTACCCAACATCCGTCGGTCAGAGCTTCACGTTGCCTCCCGTCGATTCGACGGCGGCTGCCAACATGCCGCCGGTGTCGCGCGACCGCCTCCAATCGAGCAGCCGCGAGAAACCGGACCATTTGGACACGCGCTCGGAAGACGGATTGATGCAGATTTTTCCATTTGAAATCTATCGCGACATCTATGGTCAGCGGATCTTTCCGGAAACGCTCAATTTCTGTCAACGATCACTGCCAACCCGTCACCGCTCGACCGCGACGTGCCGCAAATCCTTGCCGATGCTCGTCGCAATTCCGTGGTCCGCGACTACATTGCCTCGTTTTTTGTCCACCCGTTCATCTTTCCGAAGTCAGGCGATTCCGGAACCTTCGATACAAGTCGATTGCGGCAGACGATCACCGGACTGAAGGAGCTTGGCTATCGATTCATCGGGCTTCCCGATTTCGAGAAAGCCATTGCAGAGCGCCCATATTCGGCTGAGTTCAGAGTGAAGCTGGCCCTGGAAGCACTTCGCGGCGAGCCAGTGGCAACGCTCTCTGCCAAGTATTCTGTCGATCAGGCTACAATCGCCGGCTGGCGAGACCAGGCTGCTGAGGTTCTTCGCCGGAGCTTTTCCGACAAGTAGGTAAGTGTTCAAGGCAGCGATTTTCATTCTCGTTGGTTTTCTCTTCACAGCCTTCACCGGTCTGGTCGGTGCATGGTCCGGGGAGGTGCCGGGAGCAGTGATCGGCATTTGTCTCGGGTTTCTGATCAGTCTCATCGTGATCAGTCGCCAGGCAGGGAACTGACGCCCTCTCCGCGAGATTAGGCCGCCGACTGTGTGAGTTTGGCGCTCTCATCCACGGTCCTTTTGGACCGTGCCATGGAATGATCGGCAAACAAGTCTTCAAGCAATGGTGCCTCGCACGGGGAAGTGGGGCTTTCCTGTTCCAATATTTGGACTATGCGCTCTGATGCGCGCCCATCACCATACGGGTTGGCGTCGGTTTCCTGTGCAACATTGGTTTGCCGCGAAGTTAGGTAGGACTCCACCGCCTTTATGATGCGCAAGGGGTCGGTCCGACCAGCCTGACAATCCCGGTCTCGACTGCTTCCGGCCGCTCGGTGACATCCCGCATCACCAGAACAGGCTTTCCAAGTGATGGTGCCTCTTCCTGAATGCCGCCCGAATCCGTGAGGATGATGGTTGCACGCCTCATCAAATAAATGAATTCGGGATAACCGACCGGGTCAATGAGATGGATCGATCTCAAATCGCTGAGATCGCGCATCACCGGTTCGCGAACATTGGGGTTGAGGTGAACGGGGTAGACAATCTCCATAAATCCTGTTCGGGCGAGATCACGTATCGCACTACAGATGTTCTTGAACCCTTGGCCAAAGCTTTCGCGCCGATGTGCCGTCACCAGGACCAGCGGCCTGGAGGGATCCAGAAAGGCGAATTTGCTCTCGAGGCGGGATATGAGACCCGGGTTGCGATCGAGAATGGCACATGCCATGAGGAGAGCGTCTACGACGGTATTTCCAGTGACATACACCCTTTGAGCAGGCTTGCATTCATCAAGGAGATTGCGTCGATTGGCTTCGGTCGGTGCATAGAAATGATCGGCGATCAAGTCGATCATTTGGCGATTGAACTCCTCGGGAAACGGCTTCGACAAGTCCCTGGTTCGTAAGCCGGCCTCGACATGGCCGACTGGAACCCTTCTGTTGAAGCTTGCCATGGCGCAGGCGGCCGCGCTGGTCGTGTCGCCATGGACCAGGACCCGGTCGGGTGCGACCGCGTTCAGGACGTCGGCGAAGTCTTGAATTATCCTTGCGAACAGACCGTTAAGGTCCGGGAGGTGCTGAATGACATCAAGCTCGAAATGAACGGGAATATCAAAGAAGGATAGAACCGGTTGAAGCATCTCCTTGTGTTGGCCTGTCGAGCAGACGGAGACCTGGAGATCGCGATGCCCGAGTGCACATCGAATGACCGGCGCCATCTTGATTGCTTCCGGCCTCGTTCCAATCACAAAAAGAATAGTTCACCTAGGCACCGCCTGCATCTCATCACCACTCCTCCACCTTCCGCCTCGGCTATTGTGCTTACGTAACAAAAATCAACCGTATTCCTCGAAAGTTGTTCCCCGCATTGATTTCGTACAATCGAGTGAGCCACAGCACGCCGCTCACACTCCAGGGCTTCGCCGGAACAGTGGTGCTGCATAGACGGTTTTCTTTATTCGACAGGTATGAACCTTTAGCCCGCAAAGTGGATGCAAGCCGCCACCGTCTATTGCTCCTCATGCAATGTGTATTGGGACCTCTCGGAAATGCCGCGTACCGTGAACCACCGATGTTTGTTTTGCCATGCATTCCTCGTCGAAAATACCTTGGTCGTAAATCGCCCGTCTGTTTTGAAGCCCCGATTGGAGGACGTGCCACCATCCGGTGAGGCGCCCACCTAGACGTTGCCGCTGTGGTATGTTCCTCGACCGTCTCGAATCCATTCAAACCCGGACGACACCTATCAGTGCGATCTCCGATTGTTTCAACTCGCGAAGAAACTTCCCGGGATTGTCGTAGTATGTCAAAGGTAAGAACCTTGCCGAGGAGCTGTGCAGGCGTCACTGGCCCTGCACCGAGCGTCCGGCGAAGCGCACCGCTTCCTCCGCCGCCCTGAACAGGGCCTTCGCCTTGTTCACGCATTCCGTCTGCTCGCTCTCCGGCACGCTGTCGGCGACCACGCCGGCGCCCGCCTGGACATGCATCTTGCCGTCCTTGACGATGGCGGTGCGCAGCACGATGCAGGTGTCCATGTCGCCGTTCGAGGAGAAATAGCCGACGCAGCCGGCATAGATTCCGCGCTTCTCCTTCTCCAGCTCGTCGATGATCTCCATGGCGCGGACCTTCGGCGCCCCCGACACCGTGCCGGCGGGAAAGCCGGCGCACAGCGCATCGATGGCATCGAACTTGCGGGCATCGAGGTTGCCCTCGACATTCGATACGATGTGCATCACCTGGCTGTAGAATTCGAGAATGAACTGGTCGGTGACCTTGACGCTGCCGATCTCGGCCACCCGCCCGACATCGTTGCGGCCGAGATCGAGCAGCATCAGATGCTCGGCGCGCTCCTTCTCGTCCTTCAGGAGCTCGTCGGCCAGTGCCTTGTCCTCGCTCGGCGTGGCACCGCGCCGTCGCGTCCCGGCGATCGGCCTGATGGTGATTCTGCCGTCGCGGACCCTGACCAGGATCTCCGGTGACGAGCCGATGAGCGAGAAGGAATCGAAGTCGAGATAATAGAGGAAGGGCGAGGGATTGACCCGCCGCAGCGCGCGGTAGAGCGCGATCGGAGGCAGCGGGAAATCCGTCTCGAACCGTTGCGACAGCACCGCCTGGAAGATGTCGCCGGCGCCGATGTAGTCCTTGGCCTTGAGGACCATGGCGCAATATTCCTCGGGCGTCGTGTTGGAGCGGGCCGCCGCGATCGGCAGCGCATCCGGGTCATCGAGGGCCCGCTGATCAAGCGGTCGGTCGAGCCCGTCCACCACGCCTTCCAGCCGCTCGCAGGCTCTGGCATAGGCGGCGCGCGCCGAAGTCGCGCGGTCGGGGAACACCGGGGTCACCAGCGTGACCTCGTCCTTCACCGAATCGAAGATGCACATGACCGTCGGCCGCATCATGATGCCGTCCGGCAGGCCGAGCGGATCGGGGTTGGGCGCCGGCAGGCGCTCCATCAGCCGGACCATGTCATAGCCCATATAGCCGAAAAGCCCCGCCGACATCGGCGGCAGATCGTGCGACAGCTCGATCCGGCTTTCCTGGAGCAGCGCCCGGAGCGACTGCAGCGGGCTGCCCTCGCAAGGCGTGAACGGGCCGGTCGGATCATGCCGCGCCTGGCGGTTGATCTCGGCCTTGCCGTCCTTCGTGCGCCAGATCAGGTCGGGCCGCACCCCGATCATCGAATAGCGGCCTCTGACCGCGCCACCTTCGACCGATTCGAGCAGGAAGCAATAGTGGCCATCGCGGGCCAGCTTGAGCATTGCCGACACCGGCGTCTCGAGATCGGATACCAGCCGCGTCCAGACGACCTGCGATTCGCCGCGATCGTGGCATTTGGCGAAGCTGTCGAAGTCGGGAGCTGTGGTCATGGGCTTGGATCGCGAATGGCGGAAGGTCGGGCAGGATTGGGATCAGGATCAGCTGCGGCTGCCGTTGACCTGTTGCCAGAGCGCGTCGTTGAGGCTGACGCCGAGATTGCGCTGCAGCTCGGCGAGATAGAGGGAGGAGATATCGCTCGACAGGCTCTGCGACAGGACCTCGGCGATCTTGCGGACATCCGCGGAATTGGCATCGAAAGGTTGACCCATCACCGGCGATGACTGCATGACCTTGGCGTGCTTGCCGTCGCCCTCGAGCGCGAAGGTGAAGCCATTCTCCGGTACCGCGAACAGCGCCAGGACGGCAGCATTGTCGAAGGACTCGGTGGAGGTGCCGCGCTTCACGCCGTTCTGCGTCTTGATCTCGGCTGCCTGCTCGCGCGCCAGGTCCTCGAGCTTGCTGCCCTGCTCGGCCCGCTTGACCAGCTCCTTCGCCTGATCGGCCAGCCGGTCGCGCCGCTGGCGTTCGGTCCAGGCCTGCGTCACCTCGGCCTTGGCCTCCTCGAACGGCTTGCGCTGGGCCGGCTTGACCTCGCGGACCTCGTACCAGATGAAGCCGTCGTCGCTGGTGCTGAGCGGTTCGTTGTCGACGCCGACATCGCTCTCGAACGCCGCCTTGAGCAGCTCCGACTTCATCGGAATGTCGGTGACGTCCTTGCCGTCGGCCCCGGTGCCGTTGTGGTCCATCGGACCGAACACCTTCAGCGTCTGCTTGTTGTCGCGCGCCACCTCTTCGAGTGTCGCGCCGCCGCCACGCGCATCCTCGATCTTGCCGTGCAGGTCGATAATTGCATCGCGGGCCCGCTCGAGCTGGAGCTCGCTGCGCAACGTGTCCTTCACCTCGGCGAACGAGCGCTCATGGCCGGCCTCGATATTGCTGGCCTTGACTAGAAACACCGACAACCGTCCCTGGACCGGCTGGCTGACCTCGCCGTCCTTCAGCGCGAAAGCGACATCGGCGACGGCCGGATCGCGCATGTCGTTCTTGCTCACCTTGTCGAGCACCATGTCCTTGTCGGCGAAGCCGCGCTCCGTGCCGACCGTCGCGAAGGGCGTGCCCTGCATGATCCGCGCGCGGGCTTTCTGCGCCTCCTCGATCGAGGGGAACGGAATGCGCTCGATCCGCCGCGTCTCGGGAATGGCAAACTTGTCCTTCCGGCTCTCGAACTGCTTTGCCAGCTCCTCGTCGCTCAGCGTGATCGACGGCGCCAATGTCTGCGGCGTCACCGCCAGCGTCGCCACCGTTCGGCGCTCCGGGACCGAGAAGGTCTGCGGATGGCTGTCGTAATAGGACTTGAGATCGCTGTCCGACGGCGGCGGGATGACGATCTTGTCGCCGGCGATGACGAAATATTTGACATCCCGCTGCTCGTTGCGATGGCGCCAGGCGATCTGCGCCATCGTCTTGGGGATCTCGGTGCCGCTGGTCAGCGCATCGACGATGCCGCCGCTGAGCAGACTCTCCTTCTCCAGATTGACCACCTCGCCTTCGCTGAGGCCGTTGCTGGCAAGGATCTGGCGGAACCGGTTCGCGTCGAACTGGCCGTCGGCGCCTTGGAAAGCCTTGTTGGAGGTAATCCGCTCGGCGATCATCGCATCCGAGATTGCCAGCCCGAGCTTGGCCGCCTGGGCATCGAGCGATGCCTCCTGGAGGAGCTGGGCGAGCACCTGCCGGTCAAGCCCGATGGCGCGCGCCTGGTCGGGGGTGATCTGGACGCCCTGCCGCTGGCTGAACACCCGGACTTGGCGGTCGAACGCCCGTCGATATTCCTCGCCGGTGATCTTTTTGCCGCCAACGCTGGCCAGTACATCGGTGGTGCGGCCGCGGAACACGTCGGCGATGCCCCAGATGCCGAAGCTCAGCGCGAGAAGAGCGATAAAGATCTTCGCGATCAGGCTCCCGGCGGAGGAGCGAAGGGCTTCCATCATGGGGGGTCGGCTTCCTCGAATTTGAATGATGGCAGGAAAAATCTTCCGCGCGCGGTGCATATTAGGTATGCCCACGCGGTTCGCAAGTCCATGCGACCGGGTTGGGTTGGACAATAGTCGGTGTCGGGAAAAGCGGAAATGACGGGTCCGAAGGCCCTGGTGGCGGGAAACTGGAAAATGAACGGGCTCACTGCAGAGCTCAAGGAGGTGCGCCTGCTCGCCGACATGCTGAAGGGCGTGCGGCTCGGCTGCGACGTGATGGTGTGTCCGCCCGCCACCCTCATCCGCCCGGTTGTGCAGCTCCTCGGCAGCTCCCGGATCAGGGTGGGAGGCCAGGACTGTCATGCCGCGGCCTCCGGCGCCTTCACCGGCGATATCTCCGCCGAAATGCTCGAGGACGCCGGATGCACGGCGGTGATCGTCGGCCATTCGGAGCGCCGCACCCGCCATTGCGAGACCGATGACATCGTGCGCGCCAAGGCGGAGGCAGCCCGCCGGGCCGGGCTGACCGCAATCATCTGCATCGGCGAGACCTTGGAGGAGCGCGAATCGGGACGGACGCTCGAGGTTGTTTCCGGGCAGCTTGCCGGCTCCGTGCCGGCAGGTTTCGGCAGCGCCGACATTGTGATCGCCTATGAGCCGGTCTGGGCCATCGGGACCGGCCGCACCCCAACGCGTGGTCAGGTCGAGGAAGTGCATCGGCAGATCAGGCGCGATCTCATTGAAATGGCTGGGGAAGAGCAGGGGAGTGCCATCCGCGTTCTCTATGGCGGGTCGGTCAAGCCCGACAATGCCGCCGAGCTTCTCGATGGCGATGATGTCGACGGCGCCCTGGTCGGCGGCGCCAGCCTCAAAGCCGCCGATTTCATCGGCATTATCAAGGCCTACGCGTAAGCGCAGGCGCGGTTGCAACGACTCTGCATCCGCGCTAAACCCCTCACCCCGACAGAGGCCCTCGGAATCACACGCGCATGTCAGCCGTCTTGCTGGTCATTCATCTTCTGATCGCTATCGCGCTCATCGTGACGGTGCTGCTGCAACGTTCCGAAGGCGGTGCCCTCGGCATCGGCGGTGGCGGTGCCGGTGCCTTGTTTTCGAGCCGCGGCACCGCCAATGTCCTGACCAGGAGCACCGCCGTCCTGGCGGTCGCCTTCTTCATCACGTCGATCAGCCTGACGATCCTGGCCCGCCAGGGCAGCCATTCCGGGTCGGTCTTCGACCGGGTGCCGCCGAGCGGCACCCAACAGAACGCGCCGGGTGCACCGGCGCCGGGCGGCGGCTCGGTGCTGCCGCAGCTGCCCGGAGCGGCGTCACCCCAGCAATCGGCACCGGCTGTCCCTGCCGCCCCACCGTCAGGGCCGCAGGTGCCGACCAACGAGTAGCCTGTAAGGAATTGCTTGTGGAGGCTTGGCTTTTTCGCTTTCGCGACGAGCCGACTCCCTCTATATCCAAAGTCCCATGGCGCGGTACATCTTCATCACCGGCGGCGTGGTCTCTTCGCTTGGCAAAGGCTTGGCATCTGCAGCACTCGGCGCATTGCTGCAGGCCCGCGGCTATTCCGTGAGGCTGCGAAAGCTCGATCCTTATATCAACGTCGATCCCGGAACCATGAGCCCCTATCAGCACGGGGAGGTGTTCGTGACCGACGATGGCGCCGAGACCGATCTCGATCTCGGCCATTACGAGCGCTTCACCGGCCGCTCGTCCAACCGGCAGGACAACATCACCACCGGCCGGCTCTACATGGACATCATCGCGCGCGAGCGGCGTGGCGACTACCTCGGCGCCACCGTGCAGGTGATTCCGCATGTCACGGATGCGATCAAGGAATTCATTCAGTCGGGCAATGACGGCTTCGACTTCATCCTCGTCGAGATCGGCGGCACGGTGGGCGACATTGAGGGCCTGCCTTTCTTCGAGGCCATCCGCCAGCTCGGCCAGGAGCTGCCGCTCGGCCAGGCGATCTTCATCCATCTGACGCTCGTGCCCTACATCCCTTCGGCCGGCGAGCTCAAGACCAAGCCGACCCAGCATTCGGTGAAGGAGCTGCGCTCGATCGGCATTCAGCCCGACATCCTGCTGTGCCGTGCCGACCGCGGGATCCCGCTGAATGAGCGCCGCAAGATTGCGTTGTTCTGCAATGTCCGCCCGTCGGCGGTGATCCAGGCGCTCGACGTTGCCTCGATCTATGACGTGCCCATCGCCTATCACCGCGAAGGGCTCGACGAGGCAGTGCTTGCCGCTTTCGGGATCGCCAACCCGACCCGTCCCGATCTGTCGCGCTGGCAGGGCATCTCCGAGCGGATCTCGACGCCCGATGGCGAGGTCACCATCGCTGTTGTCGGCAAATATACCGGCCTCCTCGATGCCTACAAATCGCTCAACGAGGCGCTGGTGCATGGCGGCATCGCCAACCGCGTCAAGGTCAACCTCGAATGGATCGAATCGGAGGTGTTCGAGCGGGCCGATCCCGCGCCCTACCTCCAGGGCGTCCACGGCATCCTGGTGCCCGGCGGCTTTGGCGAGCGCGGCTCGGAGGGCAAGATCCGCGCTGCGACCTTTGCTCGCACCCGCCAGGTTCCTTTCTTCGGCATCTGCTTCGGAATGCAGATGGCCTGCATCGAGGCGGCCCGCAATCTCGTCGGGATCGAGGATGCGTCCTCCACCGAATTCGGACGGACCGGCGAGCCGGTCATCGGCCTGATGACCGAATGGATGCGCGGCAACGAGCTCGAGCAGCGTCGCGCCGGCGGTGACCTCGGCGGCACCATGCGGCTCGGAGCTTATGAAGCAGTGCTCAAGCCGGGGAGCCGAGTTGCCGACATCTATGGCGACCTGCGGATTTCCGAGCGGCACCGTCATCGCTACGAGGTCAACGCCCGTTACCGCGAGCGCCTCGAGGCAAAGGGGATCAATTTCTCCGGAATGTCGCCCGACGGGCTGCTGCCCGAGATCATCGAGATCAGCGATCACCCCTGGTATATTGGGGTGCAGTTCCATCCCGAGCTCAAGTCACGCCCCTTCGAGCCGCACCCGCTGTTCCGCAGCTTCGTCGCCGCCGCTATCGATCAGAGCCGGCTGGTTTGATGGGGATGGCAGTGAGGCAGTGACCGGCAGGCAGTCGGCAGGCAAGTGCATCGCTCACGGCCTAATGCCCTATCTGCCCATTGACACTTCCTGCATCTAGCGGCTCTTGCTCTTGTGCTCCGGCAGCGCCTTCCGCTTGGTATGCGCGAACTCCTCGAGCTGCTTCTCGGTCATCGACTCGACCATCGACCGCGATGCGCCCTTCAGCTTCGATTTCGGCGTCTCGCCTCGTTTGGCCGCCAAAGCCGCACCGGCTGCTTTCTGTTGGGCTTTCGACTTTGCTGGCATCGCGTCCTCCTCATCGATGAATGGCGCTCAACGGCCGCCAGAAAAGCCGGTTCCCAGCGGGATATGCATCGGTGTGCCACTTCCGCGTGTCAAAACTTGCTCATAGTTGCAGAAAACGATATGACATACGACTTGGGATTGCAACTTTGGAGCTCGGGGAAACGCATGAATGGAATAGAAAGGCCGGCTTTCGGGGAGGCATTTTGGCGACCCTTCCTGGCGCGCGCCGCCACCTTCGCCGCGAAATTGTCGGACGCCACCGATGGTGTTGGGGAAGGCGACGTGATCGAGGAAATATCCGCCATTCTCGCCGAGTTTGACAATCGGTTGACTCCTATCATCGAGGTCGAGCCCGACGGCAGGATCGACTTCGTGGTCACGGCCAACGGCAATCGCGGCGCCTTTCCGACCGCGCGCCGGCTCGTCCGTTCGGCTCCGGCACTCGCGGACTGGCGGTTCATCGCCCTGAAGCCGCGCAACACCATCGACCTGGAGCAGTCCATCACGCTGCCCTCGGGCCAAGCGGTCAAGCTCGAGGACATTCGCGTGGCCATGGTGTCGTCGCGCCGTGGGGTGGAGGTTGCCTTGCTGATGCCGATCGACGCCCAGGACCCGCAAGCCGCCGCGAGCTGCCGGCCCTTGGCGCGCGAGATCATACTCGAGCTGATCGGCGAGGAGGACATGGCGACCTCCGTCACCGATATCGAGGTGTTCCCGCTGTCGGTGCTGCAACCCGGTTCGCAGACGATCTCGCTGGGAGAATTCGTCCAGGAATTCGACCGCACGAGCAACGGCTGACCTGCGGCGCATGGTGGCGTTGCCGTCGCGGCATGGCACTCCCTATAACCGGAAGCCTCATCGAAGACCGTACGAGGCGGAGTAGCCATGACCACGATCATCGACATCACCGGGCGAGAGATCCTCGACAGTCGCGGCAATCCGACCGTCGAGGTCGACGTCACTTTGGATGACGGCGCTTTCGGGCGGGCCGCCGTCCCCTCAGGCGCCTCCACCGGCGCCCATGAGGCGGTGGAGCTGCGCGACGGAGCCAAGGACCGCTATCTCGGCAAGGGCGTGACCAGGGCGGCCGCTCATGTCAATGGCGAGCTCCGCGATGCCCTGGAGGGCATGGATGCCGAGGACCAGATCGCAGTCGACCGGCGCATGATCGATCTCGATGGAACGCCCAACAAGTCGCGCCTCGGCGCCAACGCCCTCCTTGGCGTGTCGCTCGCCGTCGCCAAGGCAGCGGCGGATTCCGCAGGTCTGCCGCTTTATCGTTATGTCGGCGGCGTGGCCGCCCGAATCCTGCCGGTGCCGCTGATGAACATCATCAATGGCGGTGTTCACGCCGACAATCCGATCGATTTCCAGGAATTCATGGTGGTTCCGGCGGGCGCTGCCACAATGGCTGACGCTGTCAGGATGGGCGCGGAAGTTTTTCATACGCTGAAGGCTGAGCTGAAGGCGGCGCGCCACAACACCAATGTCGGCGATGAAGGCGGCTTTGCCCCGAACCTGCCGGGTGCCGAGGCGGCGCTCGAGTTCGTCGTAAGGGCGATCGGCAAGGCCGGTTATGCGCCGGGGCGCGACATCTTCCTGGCACTCGACTGTGCCGCGACCGAGTTCTTCAAGGACGGCGCCTACCGTTATGACGGTGAAGGCACGATCCGCTCGCCCGAGGAGCAGGCGCGCTATCTCGCCAGGCTCGTCGATGATTACCCGATCATCTCGATCGAGGACGGCATGGCGGAGGACGATTGGGACGGCTGGAAGATCCTGACCGATCTTGTCGGCGCGCGTTGCCAGTTGGTCGGCGATGATCTGTTCGTCACCAACACTGCCCGGCTGCAGCAGGGCATCGAGCGGCATGTCGCCAATGCCGTCCTCGTCAAGGTGAATCAGATCGGCACGCTGACCGAGACCATCGACGCGGTGGATATGGCGCACCGTGCCGGCTATCGCGCGGTGATGTCTCATCGCTCGGGCGAAACCGAGGATTCGACAATTGCCGATCTGGCAGTCGCCACCAATTGCGGCCAGATCAAAGCCGGCTCGCTCGCCAGGTCGGATCGCACGGCAAAATACAATCAGCTGTTGCGGATTGCCGAGGAGCTTGGCTCGGAAGGCCGTTATGCAGGACTTTCAATCATTAACAGGTGAACTGGCCGCGGCTTTGCCACAATGCCACGGCACAGCAGGGGAGAACTCAGGGCGGCCCGGGGTCGATGCAGAAGATTCACCTGTACATTTCAAGCGCCTGCGCCGTGGCGGCGGTGGCGCTGGGCGTCATTCAGACTTTTGATCTGACGCGCTCCTCCCCGCCAGTCGCCGCACCGGTGACGGCGGTGAAGCCGCTCTCCCAGTCGATCGTGACAGCGGCCAAGACCAATGGCCAATCTTCCTATGCAGGGCTGCCCGACGCCCGCAAATTCCGCTTCAGCTCCACCCTGCCAGGCGATGCGGCGCCGACCGCCGATCTCGCGGCCATTTTCGATTCGGAATCCGCGACAACAGCTACCGTCAACGGTCAGAACGGCGTCGACTTCATCGTCGAGTTCGGCGAAGCAGGGCCGCTTACCGTCACGGGGCTCGACTACAGTCAACCGGCGGTGGTGCGCAATGTCCCCCGGCCGGTGGCGCTCGACGTCATGGTTTTGCCAGAGGGCCAGGTCGAGGGGGGCGGCCGCGCCATTCTGAGTTTTCCGCTCTCCGATGAGGAAGGCGTGCAGAGCTTCCGCATACCCGCGACTTCCGGCAAGGGACTGTGGATCAGGCTTGCGGGTTCGATCGAAACCTCCTCGCTCGCGCTCGGCGAGCTCAAGGTGCTGACCGCCGGACCGAACTAATGAGGCAGTAGTCAGATAGGCAGTAACCTGCGCTCTACTGCCTGCTGCCTTTTTACTCTGCCGCCTGGGTCTTCTGCTTGCCGCGCTTCAGCACGTCTTTTAGAAAGCTCCCGGTATAGCTCTGTTTTGCCCGCGCAATGTCCTCCGGCGTGCCGGTCGCCACGATCTCGCCTCCGGCATCACCGCCTTCGGGCCCGAGGTCGATGACCCAGTCGGCAGTCTTGACCACTTCGAGATTGTGCTCGATCACCACCACGCTGTTGCCCTGATCGACCAGCTTGTGAAGGACCTCGAGTAGCTTCGCGACATCGTGGAAATGCAGCCCCGTGGTGGGCTCGTCGAGCAGATAAAGGGTGCGCCCGGTCGCCCGCCGCGACAGCTCCTTGGCAAGCTTGACTCGCTGCGCCTCGCCGCCGGACAGCGTCGTCGCCTGCTGTCCGACATGGATATAGCCGAGCCCGACCCGCTCGAGCGTCACCAGCTTGTCGCGCACCGCCGGCACCGCCCGGAAGAACTCGGCCGCCTCGCTGACCGTCATGTCCAGGACATCGGCGATCGACTTGTCCTTGAAGGTGATCTCGAGCGTCTCGCGATTGTAGCGTTTGCCATGGCAGGCATCGCAGGTCACATACACATCCGGCAGGAAGTGCATCTCGATCTTGATGACGCCATCGCCCTGGCAGGTCTCGCAGCGCCCGCCCTTGACGTTGAACGAGAAGCGGCCCGGACCATAGCCGCGCGCCTTGGCCTCGGGCAGCCCGGCGAACCAGTCGCGAATCGGCGTGAAAGCGCCGGTATAGGTCGCCGGGTTCGACCGCGGTGTGCGCCCGATCGGTGACTGGTCGATATCGATGATCTTGTCGAGTTGCTCGAGCCCCTCGATTCGATCGTGCTCTGCCGGCATCTCGCGCGCGCCCATCAGCTTGCGCGCCGCCGCCTTGTAGATCGTGTCGATGAAGAGCGTCGATTTGCCGCCGCCCGATACGCCCGTCACCGCCGTGAACACCGCGAGCGGGATCTCCGCCGTGATGTTCTTCAGATTGTTCGCCCGCGCTCCGACCACCTTGATCCATCGGCCCTTCTCGGGCTTGCGCCGCCGTTGCGGCACGGCGATCCTCAGGCTGCCGGTCAGGTACCGGCCGGTCAGCGACTGCGGGTTGGCCATCACCTCCGACGGCGTTCCCTGCGCCACGATATGGCCGCCATGGACGCCGGCACCGGGGCCGATATCGACCACGTGGTCGGCCCGGCGGATGGCATCCTCGTCATGCTCGACCACCAGCACCGTGTTGCCGAGGTCGCGCAGATGGATCAGCGTCTCGAGCAGCCGCTCATTGTCCCGCTGATGCAGGCCGATCGAAGGCTCGTCCAGCACATAGAGCACGCCGGTGAGGCCCGAGCCGATCTGCGATGCCAACCGGATACGCTGGCTCTCGCCGCCCGACAGGGTGCCGGAGGTGCGCGACAGCGTCAGATATTCCAGGCCGACATCATCGAGGAATTTCAGCCGGTCGCGAATTTCCTTCAGGATGCGCTGCGCGATCTCCCGGTCCTTCGGCTTGAGCTTGGCGGGCAGCCCGGCGAACCATTCCTTGGCCTGTCGGATCGACATCTCCGACACCTGCCCGATATGAAGGCCGGCGACCTTGACGGCGAGCGCCTGCGGCTTGAGGCGGTAGCCGTTGCACGCCTCGCAAGGATGGTCGGACTGGTACTGCGAGAGCTCCTCTCGCACCCAGGCGGAATCCGTCTCCCGCCAGCGCCGCTCGATATTGCCCAGCACGCCTTCGAAGGGCTTCGTCGTCTTGTAGGACCTGATGCCGTCGTCGAACACGAAGGTCACCGGCTCGCCGTCCGAGCCGTGAAG